>MNEU01000033.1 GCA_001917855.1 Armatimonadetes bacterium 13_1_40CM_64_14
ATTGCATGGCTGCGTCCCTCCCGTCGTGAAGTGGGTTTGTTTGTCCGACTCTCCCTGTTCACGATCCTCGGGGCGCAGCCTTTTTCATCACATCAAGGTGCGCTGGCTGCCCGCGGCTTACCTTTCGAATCGAAGAAGACTAGTGCGGGGTGCGTGGCGAGTACAACGAGCCTAGTCTCACCGATTGGCCTTACCAAGACACCGGTGCCCATGCATTTTCGTCTGCTGTGGGACTTCCTCGGTGCCCGGTTCCGAGTCTGAGCCAGCCCGAAGAGAGCACCCATGATTTCAGGGGGTAGTTACCTGGGAAGGGTGCACAAACTCCTCTAGCCGCTGCTCGTCGTAGGCCCGGTGCAGCTGCCACACGAGACCAATCACCAAGGGCACAGTCTCGACCAGGTTGTAGAAGAAGTGCAGATCCGGCCGCGGGATCGGCAGCCCGCCGCCGATCAGGCCTCCCCGCGCCAGCAGCCCAGGCGTCCCTGACTTTCCGGTCGTGAGATACACGAAGAACACGACCAGGTGCTCGATCTCGTGCCAGACCGAGAGTCCCAGGGTCGCCCACAGCCAGGGATTTATGCGAAACCGCGGGAGCAGGAGCAGCACCGCGAGCAACACCCAGCTGTTCCAAATGAAGTGCACCCACTCGAGATCCAGCGTGCCGAAGATGCCGCGCGCGCTAGCGCCGGCGAGATGGAAGACGTGGATTTGGGTGACCTGCGCGACGTGCTCGAAGAGGTGACCGGTCTGGGTGACGGCGAGCACGTAGAAGAGCGCGAGATACCTGTAGTGCCTGTACATCCACGCGGTCTCCGCGACGAAGAGTGGGATCCAGGGCATGACCGCGGCAAAGCCCAGTCCCCACAGCGGCCAGTGTTGGATGATCGCGACCGCGAGCGATGCGCCTGACGTCAGTGCGGTAACCCCCACCACCTGTGGGGCCGCGCTGCGGATCGCCACCAGCCGAGACGACATCTGTCCCCTCACCCTGAACTCCTGCGTCTGCATGCGGTCAACCGTGACTGCAGGGTAGGGCTCGACCGCGATGAGTGCTCTGACGCGGTTTACAGGTGAGCCGCAACCCCGTCGCGAGAGACCCGCCCACAGCCCTATGGCCTGGATCCATCTTGGCTCATTGTTTAGTCCAGTCTCCTGCGCAAACCTTGTTACTTCTCCAACCCAATGCTGCCGACCTTAACCACGCCTCCGGTATCGCCCTCTAGTACCTGCCTCTACTTCTTAATTCGGTACCTACGACAACTCGTCCCCGCACTACAGGCCGGATAGAATTCCGACCTGCGGGGGCGTTGAGCACAGTCGCGAAACTGCTCGGCCCGATCACACTACAGCGGGATGGAAACCCCACAGATAGCCGAACTGAAACCCTAGCCACCCATTGGCACGATGGGCGCGCGGGAACATTGCGGATGGGCTTGCGCCATGAGTCGTATTGTATGGGCTGCTGTGCTGGGTTGATGCTGGCCCTCCTAGCGCTCGGCGTCATGGACCTGCGGTGGATGGCGACCGTGGCCACCGTGATTGCCGTAGAGAAACTTGGGCCGCGCCATCCCTCGTTACCCCAGGTGGTCGGGATCGGGTTGTTGCTCCTCGGGTTAGCCATCGCGTCGTTGCCGTATCTAAACTTGGCCTAATTAATCGTGAGCCCGTCCCCACCTGATTAGCAGGGGGCGATAGGGTCCAGGAGCACCTCGTGTAGCTCCAGCAGCCACGAGTGCCGGCTCGCTCGGGCGAGAGCTCGGCGGCGATCAATCACACCGCCCTCCTTGAGCCCATTCACCACCTGCGCCCGGATCAATACCCGGTCGGTCTCGACGAGGGTGAGGACCGACGTAAATACCTCCTCGGCTCCCGCGAGTTGCCGTCGGACCTCCTCGCTTTCAGCCTCACCGAAGAACCAAGCGAGAACAGCGCTCCACTCGCTGAACAACCTCACCGCCTGCCCTGCCGCGCTCTGCGTACAGTAGCTTCGTGACGAAGTCGATCGGAGCACGCGAGAGGCGGATAGACTCGCTCGGTGTTGGGTGCGCCAAGGATCAAGAGGCCGCGATTCACCAGCCTGGCACGGCGGGATTGACCTCGCTCCGCGAGGCGCGTGGTCTGAAGAGCGCAGTTCAGCCACGACCTGCCTGCGGTCCGTCACCATGACCGCTCGTCCGGTTCGCGCCTTTCTAACGTATTCAATGGGACGATTCTTTAGTTTACGCAGGCCAACAGTCTTCATGCCTTCGATGGAGCCACAAGAGCCCACATTGTCAACTGGGCATCGCTGGCCGTCCAAGCAAACGTCCGAATCTTTGGTTGTCGTGCCGGGAGACTCGGTGTTGCGGTCAGCCTACATCACGGCTGTCGAGCAGTACAGACATTTCCCTCTTTACTCCCAAGTCTAACGGCCTCTGAGGATGGCGCGAAGATCTTTCATGAGCAAGAACAGGTGCAACGGATCGGTCGGGGACGGTTCGAAGTCGAAGTGCCGGTAGAACACCTGCGCCTCATCGTCCTTGGCATGAACCAGGACCGCCCGTGCCCCGATCTCATCGGCCGCCGACGCTGATCGGCTCAGAGCATCCTTCAGGAGCGCAGCGCCAAGCCCCTGGCCCCGCGCCGAGACATCTACAGCCAGTCGGGCAAGCAGGATTACAGGGATCGGGTGGCGGGCGAGGCCTTTCCTCACCCGCTCGGGAGCTTCTTCGGGCTCCACGCTGCTCGCAGCGAGCGCGTAGTAGCCGACGACCCGCCCTGTTCGATGGACGACGTAGACCCTTGCCGCGCCGGCCTGCTGATTCTGAAGAGCATAACGACGCAACCACTCGGTCAGCTCTTGTTTACCACAGTCGAAACCCCTGACGTCGTGAGCGGCGCTCAGCGGCTCCGTGCCGGAAAGTGGCGCCACCTCACTCCAAGACGCTCGGCCGGCTCATCAGTTTCCTCAACCGGAGCTTTTCCTTCACCGGCCTGTCCAGCGCACGCACGAACCGCTCCCAGCGCTCGGGATCCAGGCGAAAGAGACGGCGGTCGGCGAGAGCCCGCTGCGCCTCGATCGTGGCGGCATCGAGCACAAACGCCGTCACCGTCTTGGCCGTGGCAGCTGCGGCCTGCTTGATCGCCCAGGTCTGGCTCGAACTGGCACGGAGCTCAAGTCGCTCGGCTTTCGCGTCGCGACGCTTTTTGGCTGCGGGACTTGTCATGGAGATTCACCACCCTCTCAGTACGGTCATTTGCCGTACAAAAAATTGTACGGTAAATGACCGTACATTGTCAAGAGGAAATCGCACCTCCTACCACGTGCGCAGGAAGCAAGCGAGATCGAGCGATTCTTGGTTAGAACGAGGAGGAAAATGCGATCAGGAGTTTCGTTGGTGCCGGGAGGGGGATTTGAACCCCCACGGGAACCCCATACGCCCCTCAAGCGTACGCGTCTGCCAATTCCGCCATCCCGGCACGATGCGAGCGCTACTCATTATAGAGTGACTCACGCAAGCGGGGCAACCCAGGGCCCGGAGAGGACCTTCCCAGAAAATCTCCTTACTGACGGAAGAATGCCAGGTACGTGGACGTCATCACGAGGAGGACTGCAGTTACTGCCGTGACCCGCGTGAAGAACGTCTCCCGCGGTCGTGGACCGTGGAAGAGCCGAGCACTACCGCCAATCGCCCCTAAGCCCTCGCCTTTGGGTCCTTGGAGCAAAATCACACCGATCACAAAGAACGCAAGCACAAAGTGCACGACGAGCACTGCCGTGTTCACACCACACCTCCATCAAGCAGACCCGGGCCAACCAGATCTGAGGCTAGGTCGCTTTCATGGTACCACGGGCATCCTACATCCGTGAAGCAAATCAGGCGAGAGTCCGCCGAGCGTACCCGCTAATGATGGCGAGGAACTTCCGTGCGTCGAGACTTGCGCCGCCGACAAGCGCGCCATCAATCTCAGGTTGCTGACTGAACTCGGCCACGTTGTCGGCGGTGACGCTGCCGCCATACAGGATGCGCGTGTGCTTGGACGCGGCGCTGTCGTGTGCGGCCAGCACCGTGCGAATGAGGCCGATGACGCGATTGGCCTCCGGACCGGTCGCGGCACGCCCGGTCCCGATGGCCCACACGGGTTCATAGGCGAGGACGAGGTGGGCCAGTTGCTCTGCAGACAGGCCTGCGGTAGCAGCCTCCACCTGCCGCGTGATCACGCGCTCGGTCTGGCGGGCGTCGCGCTCCTCTAGCCGCTCACCCACGCAGACAATCGGTGTGAGCTTGTGCACGAACGCGGCCCGAGCCTTCCGGGCCACGCTCTCATCCGTTTCCCCGAAGTGTTGACGGCGTTCTGAGTGGCCCACAATCACGTACCGGCACCCCAGGTCGGCTAGCATCACCGGGGAAACCTCCCCCGTAAACGCACCCGCAACCTCCCAGAACATGTCCTGCGCACCGAGCCCCACCGCAGACCCCTCCAAAATTCTCGCCACATCCGCGAGAGCCGTAAAGGGTGGGCAGACTGCCAGTTCCACGCCTGCAGGCAGCACGCTGCGGGTGATCGCGGCGGCGAGCGCTCGAGCCTCCGCCACGGTCGTGTGCATCTTCCAGTTGCCGACGACGAGTGGAATGCGGGCCATGGTCACCGATCCAAGAGGGCCGCGACACCTGGGAGCTCCTTGCCCTCAAGGAACTCCAAGGACGCCCCCCCGCCAGTCGAGATGTGGGTCATGCGGTCCGCCAGCCCCATCTGCTGGACGGCCGCGGCAGAATCGCCCCCGCCGACAATCGTGACAGCTTTGGACTTCGCCATGGCTTCGGCGACTGCCCGGGTCCCCGCGCTGAAAGGCCGGAATTCAAAGACGCCCATCGGCCCGTTCCACATCACCGTCCCCGCGCCGGCGATGACCGCAGCATACGCCGCGGAGGTCTGGGGGCCGATGTCCATGCCCATCCATCCGGCGGGGATGGCCTTGGCGGAGACGACGCGCGCCGTCGCGTCTTCTGCGAAGCGGTCGGCGACAACCACATCATCGGGCAGCCGGAAGGTGACACGGCGTTTG
This sequence comes from Armatimonadetes bacterium 13_1_40CM_64_14, assembly GCA_001917855.1. Taxonomy (GTDB): domain Bacteria; phylum Sysuimicrobiota; class Sysuimicrobiia; order Sysuimicrobiales; family Kaftiobacteriaceae; genus 13-1-40CM-64-14. Next base: position 5,048 of record MNEU01000033.1, read on the forward strand.
GCCGCGTCTTCGAGCAGCGACCGCGCTAAGTCCAGCTTGTCGTCTTCCGTCAGCGACTTGCCCACCGACAGCCCCGTCGCGCGCAAAAATGTGTAGCTCATCGCCCCCCCAATCAACAGTGCGTCGGCCTTGGTTAAGAGATTGCGGATCACCCCGATCTTGTCCGACACTTTCTTTCCGCCGAGGATGGCGACAAACGGGCGCCGAGGATCTTCCAGTGCCCGCGACAGGTAGATCAACTCCTTCTCCATTAAGAGTCCCGCCACCGCGGGCAGGAAGCGGGCGATGCCGACCGTCGAGGCGTGGGCGCGATGGGCCGTCCCGAAAGCGTCGTTGACGTATAGATCGGCCAAGGACGCCAGGGCTCGGGCAAAAGCGGGGTCGTTCGCTTCCTCCTCCGGGTGGAACCGCAGGTTCTCCAACAGCACGACATCGCCATTGTGCATCTGCGCGACAGCGCGCTGGACGTCCGGACCCACGCAGTCGGCTAACTTGGCCACCGGGACGCCCAGCAACTCGCTCAGTCGCTGCGCCACCGGATCCAGACGCAGATCCTCGACGACTTTACCCTCGGGGCGACCGAAGTGGGAGGCTAAGATCACGCGGGCGCCGCGGCGGCGCAACTCCGTGATCGTGGGAAGGGCTTCGCGGATCCGGCGGTCGTCCGTAATGCGCCCGTCATCGAGGGGGACATTGAAGTCGACGCGGACGAGCACACGTCTCCCCGTGACCTCAACATCGCGAATCGTCTGCTTGTTCATGGGACGCGGCCAGTAAGAGCCGCGGGGGAGGGGGCCGGTCAGGCCCGTCGTCTCGCGCCTAAAGTCCGCGTCGCGCCATGTAGTCCACCAAGTCGGCGACCCGGCATGCGTAACCCCACTCGTTGTCGTACCACGTCATGACTTTCACCATCCAGTCACCGACCACGGTCGTCAACAGCGCGTCGACCACGCCCGAGTACGGGCTCCCCTTGTAGTCCATCGAGACGAGCTCCTCCTCGCTGTACCCCAGGTAGCCCTTCATGGCCTCTTCACTGTACCGTTTGTAGGTGGCGTTGATCTCCGGCGCGGTGGCCTTCCGCTCGAGCTCACAGACCAAGTCGACGATGGACACCGTGGCGGTCGGCACCCGAAGGGCAATCCCGTGCATCTTCCCTTGCAACTCCGGGAGCACGAGGAAGATAGCCTTGGCAGCCCCCGTCACCGCGGGAATAATATTGATCGCCGCCGCCCGCGCCTCGCGCAGGTTCTCCCCAACCACGTCGAGGATGCGCTGCGTATTCGTGTAGGAGTGCACCGTTGTCATAAACCCCCGCTTAATCCCGAACTCCTTGCTCAACACCTTCGCCGTTACCGCCAGGGCATTGGTCGTGCACGATCCGTTGCTGACGACCGTGTGTTTTTGGGGATCATACAGCTCGTGGTTCACGCCCATGTTGACCGTGATGTCCTCGCCCTTGGCCGGAGCGCTGATGACGACCTTCTTCGCGCCTCCGGTCAAGTGGCCGCGCGCCTTCTCTGCGGCTGTGAAACGGCCTGTAGACTCCACGACCAAGTCCACACCGGCCTCCTTCCACGGGATCGCAGCTGGCTCGCGCCCCGAGAACACCTTCAGCGTCCAGTCGTTGACCCGCAACTCGCTGTCGCGCGTCTCGACCCGCCCGGGAAACGCCCCGTAGTTGGAGTCGTGCCGAAACAGGTGCGCGTTGGTCTGCAGGTCGGCGACATCGTTGATCGCCACGACCTGCACGCGATCGGGATGACGTTCCAGCATCGCCCGCAGCGACTGGCGGCCGATGCGCCCAAACCCATTGATTCCCACCCGGATACTCATGTGAGTCCTCCTGTCTGTGACTTCCGACGCACCAGGGGCCATCTGCGGATCCCGAGGGTGCTCCTCTGGGATCGACAGGGAGCCCATCCGACAGCGACTACCTCACCACGTACACGGCAATTCTGTAGACGGGACCCTTCCAGGCGGGTGGCTGTCTGTGCTCGCCAACGACCATTGTCGGGGACCATGATCGCGCCATACATCATAGGGGACGGCGCTCAGTTTTCAGTATACGGGGTTCGCCGGGGGCAAAAAAGGGTCAGCGGGCGCGCGCTTCAAGCTTGGCCTTGATGCGCTTGAGCCGGAAGACATCTTCGCGCGCTCGCTGTTCCAACACGGCGGCGATGAACCGGATCTCACCCGTGATGCGCGGGATGACGACCTGCTCTAAGGCATTCACACGGCGGGTGGTCTTCTTGATTTCTTCCCCAATCTTCTTCAACTTGATCTCGGTCGCCGCGACCTCCAGGATCGCCCGTACCACCTCTTCGAAGTTGGAGGCGCTTTCCACCGTCCGGACACTGGTCGTCGTGGGGTTGTGTCCCCGCTCCAACAGGGCCCGGCGCACTTCCTTCACCGCGACCTCGGGGATCTTGGTCCCCCAGACGTTGCGCACTGTAATGTCGACAAGCACTTCGCGCCTATCGGCCATCGCGGCCGCCTCCAGCGCCTCCCGGCCTTCCCACGCGGTGGCCAGAGCCAGGAGCACATAGGCCTCCTCGCAGGCTTTGGTCAGCCGCTCCCGGGCGGTCAGCGACTGGCGGACAATGTTGAAGAAGTCGGCCACCAACGCGTCGCGCTTGCGTTTGAGGAGGTCGACGCCCTGGATGGCGACCTTGGCCTGCTGCTTGCGCTGCAGCAGGTTCATCCGGGTCGGGCTTACTGCTTCAGGCACGGGCTCCTCCGAGTAAGGACATCGCGTCCCCTAGCGCGCGGATTTCCACCTACCCCACCTCACCTAGACGCGCGTCTTCTCCTTCCAGACGTCTTCCATCAGGTCGCCGAAGTAGTATTTGTCGATATGGTCCTGCTTGACGCGCTTGAGCTCGCTCTTCGGGAAGATAGACAGCAGCCGCCACGCCAGGGTAAGGGTCTCCTCAATCGTGCGTTCGGTTTCCCCCTGGTTGAGGAAGCGCTTTTCAAACTCCTCGGAGAAGCGCAGATACAAACGGTCCCGGTCCGTGAGGGCCTCCTCACCAATGATCGCCACGAGTTTGCGCAGGTCCACGCCATTGGCGTATGCCGAATACAGCTGGTCACGCAAGGCGCTGTGGTCTTCGCGTGTGCGCCCCTTGCCGATACCATCGTTCATGAGCCGCGACAGGCTGCGCAACGGCGTAATCGGAGGATAGATCCCCAAGCGGTGCAGCTCGCGGCTGAGGAGGATCTGTCCTTCCGTGATATAACCCGTCAGGTCCGCAATGGGGTG
>MNEU01000076.1:0-7974 GCA_001917855.1 Armatimonadetes bacterium 13_1_40CM_64_14
TTGTCAACGGCCAATGCCGTTCCCAATCTCTGGGCATGAGGTGTTCGACCGTGATGTCGTCGTCGACTATGACCTTTTCACTCTTTGGTGTGTATTGCGATAACTCCACTGCCTCCAAGATCATGCGTACCCTCGACCGCTTCAATCGCTTGTAGAAACTCAACGCCGACCAGGCCTGCCTGAACTCATCGTCCTTCGGCCACCGTGATGCATCACCAGACTGTTCCAGCAAAAACTTCCTTATGGCAGTCGCTGAGAATGTGGTGGACCGCAAACTCTTGATGAGATCAATAAATACCCGGTTGTAGCCCCTGGTCGTTAATTCACAAACTGCTCTGCGTACGAAGTAGGATTCGAGATCGCCCATAATTACGTCGAGCTCAACCCGTGTATCAGCGCTCGGGAATCGCTTAAACGCCTCAAGCAGCAATGGGTAAACTGTCGTTGTGTCCAATTGATCTAACCGACGAAAGAATATGGCCTCGCGAGAATTCGCAGGCTGCGAGTCAAAGGATCGATACACATCCGCGTAGGATCGGAATAGCGCCATGTGTCTAGCAGCCGTTTCTCCATTCGAGCTCCCGACGTAATCGCGAAATGAAGAGAACAGCTGAGTCGCATTAATCTCTTCGCCCATCCGTAGGGTCAGATAGTGATGGACGAACAGATCCACGCGCGGTCGCCTCAGCCGACCCTGCCGTACTTCTTCGCGCCAATAGTCCTGGTCTGTGTCGAATGCTGCCCAGTACCTCTGGTGCAAACTTTCCAAGTCCTCATTCTGCTGGCTGGCCAATCGAAACAAGTAATTCTTGACGAGGTCCGAGGTCAGCAGAGGGGTTCCGAGTGCATTCAGTGTCTGAAAGATCTCCTGCGCGTCGTCCTCCTTTTCGAGGTCAATGACCACAAGATGGAGATCGTCCCTCAGTGCCGTATACAGGCACTCCATCCCCATCGCTGGCTCCCCCGGCGAGGATTTCAACCATTCTGCAAACGTCTCAAAGAAGTAAAGATACGCCTGAGAAATCAGGCGATGATGTTTTAGCGAGTCGTCAAACTCCGCCACTCGCCGATGCGAACCTGCCAGCATGACAGTCCGGAAAGCATCTCGATCGGCATTGGTCGGCCATACCTTGAATACATCGTCGGGATCAGTACTCAGCGGCACATCGTTCTTTGTGAGGTTATCGAAAGCCGCAGCGTATTTCTTCAGATCTATTTGGACTGCTAGATCTCGGGCTGCCGCGAACGCCAGTTGCAGCGTCGCAAGCCGTTGCTGGCCATCGATAATCTGGCGGAGGGGGACCTTACCCATCTAGGTCCTCAGCTGATCGAGCACAACCGCGCCCAAGAAGTGTGGCCGGATCGTCGCGCCCGCCTTTCGTTTTTCCGCCAGCTCTTGCGTAGAATCCCACAATGGAACCCAGTTGCGCTCTTCCGTCCAGACGTAAGGTCGCTGGAATAACGGAGCTTCCAACCGCTCATCCATACCGAAGACCCTGCCAGCCGTCAGCTTGTCCACCTTCATTCTCAGTTCCTCCAGGACACCAGGACATTTTCTGGCACAATATTTGAAGGTCCAGCGACAAGATCCATGCGGCAAAATACCAACGTCATCTGTATCTGAGATGCGCCCTCCCAACACGACGATTCACGATGAACTCACACCATCCCTCCGAGCAGTCGCCATACAAACTCGGGTAAGGGAGAGGGGGAGCGGAGGGTAAGTGAACGCACCTACACGGCCGACCGTCCGCACGCACCACGTCCCACGCATGTCAGACATCTGAGCACGTGTCAGACACGAGAGGGGGGGCGCAACTCAGCGTACCCCAGGTAGTACCCCGTGCACCCGTTTGACACTGTTCCGAACGGCGCGTATACTCTCCCACAAGTTCTTAACCGGTCGCGGCGCGCCTACCCACACCTTTCGTCGCACCCGGCAGCGTAGCAGGGAACGGAGCGGACCCGACGCGACCATGCGGCGTCCCCGGCACACCCGTAGTCGTCGTTGGCTTAGCTAGGACCCAGGTCCGCGCGGATCCCGCCCCTGGGTCCTTGTGTTTTCCCGCCCAGATTCAGGTGACTGGTGAGTGAGGAGAGAGGGCATGACACTGGCACACCGACCACGCGGCGTTCTCAGGGTCGCCGGGCCCTGAGGAACAGTCGAGAGGAGCGAGGCGGTCATGAACACGGTCCACGAATACCTGCAAGAGGCGCGCCACGACCGGCGGCTGCGGCGCACGACCCACCATTACATCTCCGACATGATCGAATACTTCGGCCGCCCGAAGGTCTTCGAAGGCATCTACGGTATGGAAAAGCAGATGGATGCCATCGACGCGTTCTTCCGGGCGCACTCGATGTCGATGGAGCGCCGCTTGCTGCTCTTGGTCGGCCCCCAGGGATCGGGCAAGTCGATGACCGTCGACCACCTCAAGCGCAAACTCGAGGAGTACTCGCACACTGCAGACGGCGCCGTCTACGCGGTCCAGGGCTGTCCGTTTCACCAGCACCCATTTGATTTGGTCCCCCTCGACGTCCGCGACGACAGCGGGGTGCAGTGGCACGAGGAGGCCGTCCCCTGCCCCGTGTGCGACCAGCTGGTGAGGCGTACTGGCGGCTGGAAGCAGATGCCGGTGGAACGCGTCTACGTCTCCGCTCGGGATAAGATCGGCGTCGCCAAACACACTCCCACGGACCTGCGGCGTGAAGACATCACCAACTTCGTCGGCAACATCAACTTTGCCATGCTGAAAGAGCGCGGATCCACGTATGACCCGGGCGCCTACGACTTTGAGGGCAAGATCATCTGGGCGAACCGGGGCATCTTGGACTGGACCGAGGTCTTCAAGAGCCGCCGCCAGCTCCTCTCCCTGCTGCTTGAACTCATCCAGTCCAAGCGCATCGACTTGGCGAACTTCCCTACCGTCCACGTGGATGAGGTCGTCATCGGCCACAGCAACTACCCGGAGTATCAGGTGTTTGTGTCCGAGGACATCATGGAGCCGCTGCGCGGGCGCATCCACAAGATCGACTTTCCCTACAACGTGAATCTGGAGGGCGAGAAGAAGATCTACAAGACGCTGGTGGAGCGTGCCAACCGCATCCGGGGCGAGGAGCGGCATGTCCCGGAGGACGTGTACGAACTCGCGGCCCGCTACGCGCTGAAGACGCGGGAGGAGTCGCAGGGGCTGCGGGGACTGTCGCCGCGGTTCTTCGAGGACGCCTTCTCCTACGCGTACACCCTGGCCGAGAAGTGTGTGGACCTGGACACCATCGCCGCGGCGGTCGAACGCACGTTTGAGCACCAGTCGATGAAAGACCTCAACCTCAAGGACCTCCTGAAACAGTTCGAGGAGACGAAGGTCGAGTTCATCAACAAGAAGATCGACCTCATCGTCGAAGAGGTCGTCCCCACGCACTTTTATGACTACGGACAGAACCTCTATCTGAACTACTTGGAAGCGGCGGCGCGCAACGTCGCCGGCGAACCGCTGTCGGCTACCGAGAAGGAGTTGGTCGACGAAGTCGAGGGGATTATGGTCACCAAGCGCCAGATCAGCCGGCAGGGGCGGGTGGCGTTTGAGAACGTCCTGCTGGAACGCAAGGACGATATGCTGCGTATGAGTTATAAAGACAACGAGCACCTGAGCCCGGTCATCAATGAGATCGTGTTCAACAAGATCAAGAACTTGCTGCGCCTGTATGAGAAAAGCGAAGAGCTCGACGCGAAGAGCCAGGAACTGTTGAAAGTGTTGTATCGGAGCGCCATCGAGCAGTACAAGTACTGCGACGTCTGTGCCCGATCGCTGTTCAAGGTCATCGGGAGGAGCTTCTAAAGCTCGGAGCCGGGCGGCGGGAGTTCGCCGACCGCCGTCGGATCTCCCGACAGCCATGATGCGCATCCATCGCGGTCACATCGCCCAACACAAGCACGACCAGTTGCTGCGCGAGTACCTCAAGCTGCACCTGAACGAGCTCATCCAGCAAAAAGAACTCATCATCGACGGACGGGTGAAGACCCAGCTCGCCACGTTGGACCTGCCGACGCTGAAGTACGGGGAGGACGCCCCGGTCCTCGCGCGCGGTACCGGCCAGGGCGGCCGGGGGGGCGGAGGGGCCGGTTCCGGCGGCGAGGATGAGATCCAGATGCTGGGCGGGCTGCTCGGGGGCGATCACCACGGGCGCGAGCTCAAAGTGGAGCTAGACTTCGACGAGTTCGTCCGCCTCGCCCAAGAGGTCTTGCTAGAGGAGATCCACCTGCCCGTATTCCACGAGCCGTCCCGCAGTGGGGAGGTTCAGACCGACGCGCTGCCCGACCTGGATGACCTCGACCGCATTGGGCTGCGCCCCGATCTGAACCTGGAAGAAACGATGTTGCAAGCGCTCGCGCGTAACATCCGCGAGCGCGGGACGGCCGAATTTGACGTGGAGTTGACCCAGGACGGCTGGTACTTCATCGAGGACCCTGCGGCCTATGAGAACCACCGGTCGCTGGAAGTGTACGTCTTGGACATCTCGGGGTCCATGCGCGGAGAGTATCTGGCCCTCGTGCGCAAGACGATCTTTGTCCTCTGGTACTACCTGGAGCGCCGCTACCCCACGAACCTGCGACGCTATGTCGTGTTCCAGGACATCGCGAATGAAAAGACCCGTGATGAGTTCTTCTGCGTGGAGTCCTCAGGGGGGACCCACATCTCCTCCGGCTTTGAGAAGGCGATGGATCTGCTGCACGGCGTGACGGAGCACGACAAGTTCCTCTTCTTATTCACCGACGGCGAGACCTCGTCCGGGGACTTCGATCTCGCCAAGCGCCGGTATGAGGAGGCGCTCGGTCGCTTTGACCTGGTCTGTTATGGGCACGTCAACCCGGGAGGACGAGGGGTCGGCGGGTTTTCGGAATTCGTCCAGGAGGCCGTGCGGCGGCTTCCCCGCGCCACGTTCGCCAACCTGACGGACGGGGACGCGATCCGCAAGGCGATGGATGAGTTTTTGGAGTTCTTTACGCCCGAACGTGCCGGAGGAGCGCGATGGACGCGTACCGCGCCATCACCGACCGCATCGAAACCTTAGCCCGGGAGCGGGGGCTGTCGTTTGACCCGGTCTACTTCCGGATGACCGACAGCGACGAGATTGCGGAAGTGGCCAGCATGGGTCTGCCCAACCGCTTTATCCACTGGTACTGGGGCGGGGCGTACAAGGAACTCGTCTTGCAGCAGAACAAGGAGCTGTTTAGCATCCTCGAGCTGGTGTTGAACACGACCCCGTCGCACGCGTTCCTGCGCCGCTCCAACACCTATCTGCAGAACGTGCTGGTGATCGCACACGTCTACGGCCACGTGGACTTCTTCCGCAACAACCACTGGTTCGCGAAGTCCAACAAGAACATGCTTAACCAGGCCGAGGCCCACGCCCGCCAGATTCGCAAGTACGAAGGCCTGTACACGCGGGAGAAAGTCGAAGCTCTGCTGGACGCGCTGCTGACCGTGGCTGGGACCGTGAATGCCTTCGAACGCAGCTCTGCGGAGCGGCGGAAAAGGGTCGTCTACTACCTAGAGGAGAAGGCGCCGCTGGATCCTTGGGAGCAGCACATGCTGCAGATGATCCGCGAAGAGTCCGAGTACTTCGACTTGATCCAGCGCACCCACATCATCAACGAGGGGTGGGCCACGTTCGTCGAGGCGGAACTGCTGCGGGATATCCTGGATACCCCGGCGTGGACCAGCCTAAGCGTCCAACTGAGCAACCGCCCGGCCCCCTACACGATCGGCCATGCCCTCTTCCAACAGATCAAGCATGAACGGGGATTCGACTCCGCCCTCCAGACCCGGACCTATTACGAGGACGTGCGCCTGATTGATGAGGTGCTCACGGACGACCTCGTCCGTCGCCTGGATCTCTTTGTCTACGACCCCAAAGAGAAGCAGAAATCGTACGATCTCCAGCAGGTCAAGGAGATGCTCATCACCCAGAAGCTGTACAAGGGCGAGCCCCACGTGGAAGTCGAGCCTTCCAGCAGTCCCAAGGAACTGTTGTTGGTGCACCAGGAGGAAGACAAAAAGCTGGACCCCAAGCGCGTGGGCCTATTCCTCAAGTCCGTCCATTCCCTGTGGCGAAACCCGGTCCGGCTGCGGGCGAATGGGAAGGTGTACGTGTTCGATCGGCGGGGGTTCAGCACCAGCTAACGGGCGGGTCCTAGTGGACGGTCCCTTTGAAATCGGAGGGCTTCACTTTCTCCAAGAACTTCTTAAACTCTTCCATCTCGTCATCCAGGGGTTTCTTTAAGGCGATCGCCTGCTCGGCGACCGGATCCGCAACGAAGATCGGGGCTTCCATCCGCAGAGCCAGCGCAATCGCGTCGCTTGGCCGGGAGTCTACGATCAGAGGCGTGCCGTTCGTAGCCAGGTGGATTTCCGCGAAGTAGGTGCTCTCTTTAACTTCGGTGACCACCACGCGCGTCACACTGGCGGTCAGCGACTTGAGGACACCGCGCAGCAGGTCGTGGGTCATGGGGCGCGGCGGTTTGACCCCTTGCAGCTCCATCGCAATCGCCGTCGCCTCCGCCTGTCCGATCCAGATCGGCAGCGCCAGCGTCTCCGCTTGATCAACCAGCAGGACAACCGGATTCATCTGCTGGTCGAGCGCGACTCCCCGTACCTTCATATGTATCACGGGAGACCCTCCTCGTCGCTGCCTTATTATAGACAGAATCACCCCACGCGTCAAAACGGGGAGCTGTCACAGTCCATATACCCACCGCAGACCACCGGTAGCCCCGGGGTGTAGCATCGTCGCAGGGGCAGGGGTGTGTTCGATCATCATGAGGGAACAGACATGAGGGCGGAGGAATAGCACCCAAGTGATGTTCGTCAATCTTCGTCTTGCCCTCGCCGTCATCCTGGGGAACGCGACGGCATCCGCCAGTCGTGCCCTGCATCTCGGCGGCGGGACAACCATGCCCGGGCGCGTGGCGCGCGCGGTCGCCCCGACTATCATGCGCGATCTGGCAGCGCGCCTGTCGGAAGGCAGCGTGATTGTCAGCGGCACCAACGGGAAGACGACCACTTCGCGTCTCATTAGCCACATCCTCCAGCTCGCCGGCACACCCTCTGTCCACAATCGCGCTGGCGCGAACTTGGCGACAGGGATCATCACGGCCCTCGTTTCCCAGGCCGACTGGCGCGCCCGCCTGCCCCGCGGCATCGGCATCTTCGAGGTCGACGAGGCGACGTTGCCGGTGGTATGGGAGCCCTTGTACCCGCGCGCCGTCGTACTGACCAATCTCTTCCGTGATCAGTTGGACCGGTATGGGGAGATCGATCTCGTGGCCGGCCGCTGGCGGACGGCGCTGCTTGAGCATCCCCGGACGGATGTCGCGGTGATCTACAACGCAGACGACCCGCTCGTCGCCGAGGTGGGTACGCAGACCACGGGGCGAGGAATCCCTTTCGGCATCGCCGATGCCTCCTGCGGGGTGGGGACATTGGAGCACGCGGCGGATTCACGCTACTGCTACCGGTGTGGGATTCGCTACCACTACGATGTGGTGTATTTTGGCCACATGGGCGTGTATCAGTGCCCGCAGTGCCACACCCAGCGGCCTGATCCGATCGTGGCAGCGGAGGCCGTCGAGATGCGAGGGATTGAGGGGAGCGTGTTCACACTGCGCACGCCGGGGGGGACCGCCCGCGTCCGCACCGTGCTTCCCGGAGTGTACAACATCCACAATGTGCTGGCGGCAACCGCTTGTTGTGTGGAATTGGGTGTGCCGCTGCAGACAGTGGCCAAGGGCGTCGAGACATTCGCCCCGGCGTTTGGTCGCGCTGAGCGCGTCCGCGCCGACGGCCGCGAGGCGGTGTTGCTGCTCGCGAAGAACCCCGCCGGGTTCAACGAGGTGCTGCGCACGGTGCTGCACGCCACAGACGCGACGCCGGGGGTCCTGCTGATTGCCATCAACGACCTCACCGCCGACGG
>MNEU01000076.1:8173-16225 GCA_001917855.1 Armatimonadetes bacterium 13_1_40CM_64_14
GAGGGTTCTGGGAGCAGTAACGCTTGGGCATAGTTCGTATCGAGGTCCCGGCCTGGGTTGGGGTCGCGGGATGCGGAGCGATTTCACGGGGCCAGCCCAATGACTGATTTTTGGAGTCCTGTGGTATAGTGATGCCCGGCATGGACCTGCGCATTTGTCACCTGTACCCCGATCTGCTCAACCTGTACGGCGACCGCGGCAACCTCATGGCGCTCGTGAATCGCGCGCGATGGCGTGGGATCGATGTCCGCGTGGACGAGATCGACTTGGGCGACTCCTTGCGGGCGGGGGCGCATGACTTGTACTTCATCGGGGGCGGAGAGGACCGGCAACAGGTGCTTGCCGCCCCTGACCTCCGCGGCTCCAAGCGCGAGGCGCTCGGGCAAGCCGTAGCGCGAGGCGCCGTTGTGCTGGCTGTCTGCGGGGGCTATCAGCTCCTGGGCCACTACTACCGTCCCGCGGAAGGCGACGACTTGATCGGCATCGGCCTGCTAGATATCACCACCGAACACCCGGGCTCGCATGGCCGCCGTTTGATCGGCAACATCGTCATCCGCTCTCCCCTCGCTGGAGGCCACACGCTGGTGGGGTTTGAAAACCACGGGGGGCGCACCCGCCTCGGGAAAGCGGTCCGTCCACTGGGCACGGTGTTGACTGGTTTTGGCAATAACGGCGAGGACCGGGGAGAAGGGGCCGTCAGTGGCACTGTGGTGGGGACCTACATTCATGGCCCGCTGCTGCCCAAGAACCCCGCGTTGACGGATTACCTCCTCGGTTTGGCCCTCCGCCCGCGGTACGGTGAGGTTTTCCTCCAAACGCTGGACGATCGCCTCGAGTTGGCCGCGCATGCGGCCGCGCTCACGCACGCCGCGAGTCCAGTCTAAACTGTGGGCATCACCACGACGCCTCCAGGCTCAGTCGCGCCGCCGCCGTCGGTAGGGCTGCGTATCCGGGGTATCGTCTTGCGCGTATCCCTGGTCATCGGCTTGGGCGAGCTCGGGTTTGCGACGATCGTTCCGCTCTTGCCGTTGTATCTGACGGAGCACCTCAACGCGAGTGTGAAGCTGGTCGGAGCCGTCGTCGCGGCCTTCGCGCTCGTGGAGACGTTGCTCAAGGCCGTGTGGGGCTCGGTGGCCGACCGAGTGGGCCGGCGTCCCCTGATTGTCGCCGGACTGTTGCTGAGCAGCGTGGCCCCCCTGTTAATGTCTGTGCTCCGCAATCCGGTGTTGTTTATCCCTCTGCGCGTGATCGACGGGGCCGGGTCGTCGGCGTTGTGGCCGGCGGCATCGGCGATCATGGCGGACAAGACGCCTCGCGATCAACGCGCCACCGCGATGGGGACCCTGAACTTGTTCTTCTTGTCTGGCTTGGCGATCGGTCCCGCGCTGGGGTTGTTCGTCGTCGGGCTGTCCCACTCGTACGTGGCCGGGTTCTACCTGGCCAGCGGGTTGATGATCGCGGCAGCCGTGTGGGGGAGTGTTGCGCTGTGGGATGCCGCCCCCCCGCACATTTCAGCGCCTGTGACGGCGGTGGGAGGCGGTCATGGCGGGGATGGGCGGTCGTCCCACCGTTCTCTCGAAGGCAAACGCCCCCAATTTTCCCCGTTGCTCATCACGATGTTTGGTGTCGCGTTTGTGCAGATGTTCGGCGTGGGCCTGCTGGCGCCGATTCTCGCGATTTATGCGAAGCGCGTGGTCGGACTCTCGGAGCATGTGATAGGCATCCTCTTCTTGCTGGGGGTGCTGTCGGTCGCGATTGCGTCGGTGCCTGCGGGCCGGTTGGCCGATCGATGGGGGAAACGCAAGGCTGTGGTCTGGGGCATGGCGATAGGATCCGCGGGCATGTGGATGCTGCCGATCTCTCCGCGTCTGGACGTTCTCGCCGTCGGCGCAGTCTTGTTGGGGATCGGGTATGCGCTCTCTTCTCCCGCGTGGCATGCGTTGGTGAGCGAACTCGCTCCATCCGGCCGCATCGGATTTGCCATGGGCGCCGCCCAAACGGCCGAAGGCTTGGGGCTGGTGATGGGCCCGCTTTTGGGCGGGGTGTTGTGGGATACCGCGGGGCACGTCGCCCCGTTTGTGGCCAGCGCGTCGCTGCTCTCGGTGTCGACCGTCGCGCTGGTCCTTACGATCCGCTCCTTGGCCCGGTCCGCGCGCGCGCGAGCATGACGGCGCCCACGACCAGGACGCCGCCGGCAATCTGGAGTTCTTCAAGTCGTTCCCCGAGCACGATGTAGCCGAGGAAAGCGGCAGTAACCGGTTCCACGGTGGCCAGCAAGCTTGCCGGTCCGGCATCGATGTACCGCAACCCCGCTAGGTACAGCCCCTGGGCGAGGAGTGTCGTTACGAGCGCGAGGTAAACGAGGGCCATCCACGCGGATGAAGGATGCGCCTGGGGGATGACACCGGTGGCGAGGGCGGGGGTTCCCAAAAAGATCGCGCCAAACCCCAAGGCGTAGGTCAGGGTGGTCAAGGGAGTGTATCGGCGTAATGCTATCTTGCCGAAAATGGTGTACAGCGCATACGCCAGTCCGGATGCCAAGCCCGCGAGCACGCCCGGCAGGTTCAGCCGCAGGCTAGATAGGTCGTACCCGCGTCCGACCAGCACACACCCGATGAAGGCACACGCAACGGCGATGGCTTTGGGAGTCGTCAGTGTCTCGCCGAACAGGAGTGCCGAAAGGACGATGACAAAAGCCGGCGCGGTGTACAGGAGAATCGCCGCCGTCGCCACAGTCGACGTGTTGATCGCGATCATGTAGACGACGAAAAACGCGGCGACGCCGAGGAGGCCGAAGGCGGCGAAGAGGCCGAGATCACGAGGACGAATCCGGAGGGCGCGTCGGTTCGTCGCCGCCAGGAGCAGGAGGAGACACGCGAAGGAGATGGCTGCGCGGTAGAAAGCCGCCTCTAGCGGGACGACCCCGGCGCGGAAGGCAAACCGCCCCGCAACACCGAGACTGGACCAGAGGAGGGCGGCTGCGAGGATGAGCCCTCCTCCTCGTCGTTGCACGTTACGATAGGAGATGGAGCACGGCGTCACTTCGGGCTGTCGTTAACAGTGAAGCGTGGGGTGCTCTCGTCAGTAATCGATGCGTGTTCGCGATTTCCATTTCCGCTATATAATGGCGGAGGTCGGCCCCATCGTCTAGCCTGGTCCAGGACGCGGCCCTCTCAAGGCCGAAACAGGGGTTCGAATCCCCTTGGGGCTACCAGGTTTATCCAAAGCCTCCCCATCCATCTCCAAGAGAAAGGAGAGGGTCTCTTTTAGTTCGGCCATCTGGTGGCTTTCGTCCCGCCGTAGCGTGACCTCAAAACCCAGGCGTAACTAGCGGGCGTGGCACCGAGGGTTTCCACCAAATGAGATGGGGCCGCGGGTTGTGAACGCGGCCCCCCTCAACGACCCTACATGCTTGACTGCGTTGAGCAGTTACTTCTTCCCCTGCGGTCTCGCAGTAGCGTTTAGGCACCCGGAACAGAGGTTCACTCTGAAGGGGGAGCGGACCAGATCTTCTTCTCATCCTTGTCGTAGAACCCTACTCCAGGACCTTTGCTGTCAATGCCGATCCACGCGCGGGTCGTCTCCGCCTCGTCGCTGAGCCACAGATTCGGCTGGCCGTTACTGTTTAGGCCCAGTTCCGCTCGATTTTTGGACGACTCATCGTAGAGCCACAAGTTCGGATTGCCCTTACTGCTGATGCCAAATTGTGCTCGACCCTTGCCTGCCGCGTCGTAGATCCAGAGTAAGGGCCTTCCGTCAGCGGTGAGTCCCATCTGCCCCCGGGTCGTCTCCGACGCATCGCTCAGCCATAGATTCGGCTGGCCCTTGCTGTCTAAGCCAAGTTGTATTCGATTCTTACTTGCCGTGTCGTAGATCCAGAGTGATGGCCTGCCCTCAGGGGTGAATCCCAACTGTCCCCGAGTCGTCCCTGACGCGTCGTCGAGCCACACACCTGTTTGGCCGCCTTCCCCAAAACCGATCTGCGCGCGCTGAGTGCCCTTTTCATCGTAGAGCCAGAGCGATGGTGCCTGGGTATTACTGAACCCCAGCACGGCGCGGGTCCGTCCGGACGGATCTACGAGCACGAACCTCTGGGCGCGAATCGTGCTATCCTGTGACGCGGCCCGCTGCACACCCACCCACAGGACTGCGAGCACAACCACGCTCAGCACCCATGCCGCGACGGTGAACCGCTGTCGCCCCTCGACCATCTCCAGCCGTTTCGCGAGCGTATTCAACTGAGGACCGTCCATCGTCTCCCCCTCCGTTTGGCTCGTGATGTACTCCGTAGAAGACCCAACCCCAGCCCTGCCCATTTTCGTTGTTCCACTCAGAAGGCGAATACAGTCCAGCTACCAGCGGCTTGTGCCAGTCAGAGAGTCGGGCCCGAGCAACTTGCGGGCACGGTCGGCCAGGAGCGGTTCTTCCAAGCGCTGGTGAGTGGCGTCCACAACGCCATCGCGCACATGAACGCAAGTGGCGAGATTGAACTCGGGGGCGGACACCGAGGGGGGCTGGGATCCGAATCTGGGGGGGGCGGATAACGGGGAGGGAATCCCCCCCAACCTCTGCCTCACATCCTCCAACGTCTCTAATGGGCCGACGCTCACCGGTCGCGCGACTCTGGCGGCAGTGGGTTGGGATTAGCCATCATGAAGAGGATGGTCGAGGCTCACGGCGGCCAGATCACGGTCAACAGCCGGCCGGGACAGCGGACAGAATGCACTCTGCACTTACCGCGGTGAGGGTTTGTATTTAGTCCCCGTGCTTAGCGCGAAGCCGGGGCGATAGTCGCAACAGGAGCTGCACCCGCTCGATCTCGTTCAACCATTCCTGCGTCACGATCGCCAGGTAGTTTTCGCCGGGTGAGACGATGCCTGTCGGACAGGCCGGGCCCAATTGCTCCGCGGCCATCTTCCGGTATGTCGCCAGCGTCCGCTCGCCGTAGCGGGCGCACTCCATGTCATCCTCGCTTAAGAAGACCAGCATCGGGATGCGGAGCCCCCCATTGACGGTTAGCTGAGCGGCGACGTCCGCATGGTCGTCACGGTCGATGAAGCGCAGGGAGACCTGAGGGGACCCGGCGGCGAGGTGCTGCAAGATCGGTCCCTCGCGCACGCAGTCTCCGCACCACGTGCCGGCGACGCACAGCAGATGCATCTGCCGTGGGAATCCTGCCAGCACGAGGCGTTGCGGCTCGGTGAGGTGGATCTGGTCGTAGACAGCCTGCCACCGCTGCTGATGCTGCGGCGTGCCGTACCGCTCCAAGTATCCCGTGTAAGGGAGTCCCGCCGCGTACGACTCAGCCCAGTTCATGAAGTCCTCCTCATTTCTGCGTCTTCGAGCGCTGTCTGCCATTATCCCGCCAATTCGTCTAGAATAAACAGCAAGATGATCTCGCAGACGGATGCCGTCAAGAAATTTCGGGAGGTCATCCCTCGGGTCGATCCCCACCTGGTGCTGGATGTGGGAGCGGTGCGCTTCGTCAGCGAG
Organism: Armatimonadetes bacterium 13_1_40CM_64_14; assembly: GCA_001917855.1. GTDB lineage: Bacteria > Sysuimicrobiota > Sysuimicrobiia > Sysuimicrobiales > Kaftiobacteriaceae > 13-1-40CM-64-14. The sequence goes on from MNEU01000076.1 coordinate 13,667, forward strand.
CCGTACCCTGGAGTCGAATTCGGGTTGCGGTTGGGCGACGCTGGCGCGCTGTTATTCGTGTCCGAGGCCGACCTGACGACGCCCGATTGGCAAGCGTGCCTGCAGAAACGGCTCGACGCGGCGAAACGCTACCTGGAGGGGTTCCCCCACGCCCGCAATGCCGGGGCGCCGGGCATGTGACTTAGGGATGGGATGCGCCGGGATCCCCACCGGCGTGCCGCCGACGCTACTGGAGCGATCCTCTCCGTATGTGAGAGCCATGAGCACTATGACACGCACAGCCGTCATCGACCTCAACGCCGACTTGGGCGAAGGGGCTGGCACGGACAATGAGCTGTTGGCCGTAATCACCTCGGCGAACGTGGCGTGCGGTGCGCATGCCGGGGATCCGGAGACGATCACCAGCGTCGTGAGGACCGCCCAAGCACTCCGCGTCGCAATCGGGGCCCATCCGTCTTTTCCTGATCGCGCCGGATTTGGCCGACGGCCCATGGTGTTGCCGAGCGCTCAGGTCACAGACACCGTGGCCGCGCAGATCCAACTCGTCGCAGACGCGGCGCACAAGGTCGGCGCGCGCCTCCAGCACGTGAAACCACATGGCGCGTTGTACAATCAGGCCGCATCCGACCCCGATCTGACGCGGGCGATTGGCGAGGCGGTGCGTCGGGTGGACGCGTCTCTGATCATTCTGGCGTTAGCGGGATCCGTGATGGCAGATCTCCTCCACACGATGGGGTTGCGAGTGGCCCACGAAGCGTTCATCGATCGCGGCTACACGGAGGCAGGGACGCTCGTTCCCCGCGGGCAGCCGGGCGCGGTGATTACTGATCCCACCGGGGCCGCCGCGCGGGCGGTGCAGCTGGCGACGGAGCGGACCGTCACCGTCACGGGCCGCCCCATCCACATCGAGGCCGACACGCTGTGCCTCCACGGCGATACGCCTCACGCCCCCGCCTTGGCCCAGGCGGTCCGCCGGAGTTTGGAAGGCGCCGGCGTGCGTGTGGCTCGTTTGGATTCCTTCTTATGAATACCATGCACTCGGATGCGCTGATGCTCACGCCCCTGTCGGTGGCTGTCGCCTACATCCACGAGAATGGCGAAGAACTGGAGCGCGCGCGCCTGACCGGGCTCTTGGGCCGGTCCCGCGCCGAGCCGAAGGTGGCGCGGTCGCTCCTCGCCCGGCAGAATGAGGACGGCGGATTCCCCTTCGGCCTGATTCCCGGACGGCCGTCGGCGGTGAGTGCGACCACGACGGCGCTCCAGTGGATGCAGGATCTGCGATTGCTGCCCTCCTCGTACGTCGAGCGCGCCACGGCCTACCTGCTCACCATTCAGCGGCCGGATGGGGCGTGGGATGAGAGTCCGGGGGTGCTGCGCTACGATCCCCCGGCGTGGGCGCGTCCGGGCTCGGCGCTTTCCCGCGCTTGCTGCACGGCGTTGACGGCTTCCTGGTTGGTGCGGTTGCGGGGGCGACGGTACGACGCGGTGGCCCGCGCCGCCACGTTTCTGCGCGCGTCACGCAACGACCGATGGCCGGCGGACGAGCCCCCCCAGATTACTGCTCTCGTCGTCGCTGCGCTCCTGATGGTCGAAGGTTTGTCGTCCCCGGTTGCCTCGGGTGGTTTGGAGATCCTACGGGCCCATGCCCCCGACGGTTGGACGGCGGACTGCGTCACCGACGCGTTGACGGCTCTCCACCAGGGCGGGGTGCCCGAAGACGATCCGCTCATTGCGACGGGCCTGCAGCGGTTAGTAGCCCTGCAGCGCACCGATGGGGGTTGGAGCAGCGAGTTCGGCGTCGACCACGACGTTGATCTATCGCTGCGCGCATTCAGCGTTCTCCTCGCACACGGGGTGTGCGGACCCTCCGCGCCCCCGACATAACGCTCCCGTCGGAAGTGCGCGATGGTGCAGGCCTCGCCGAGCGTACGTGGCCCGCGTGCGACCACTCCCGCCAGCAGGAAGGTGTCGTCACAGCGTCGCAGAGGGCAGGACCCGGTGGCGACGAGTAGGGAGGGTGTCCGATCGCGTAGGTTCTGACGATGGATGAGCAGAGCGCGCTGACGCAAGTAAGAACGGCACTCATCGAGGCGTTGGAGGCGCGGCGCGGTCTCGTCGCATTCAGTCGGCTGGAGGCCCTCGAGATGGACCAGCACGCGCGGACCGTGGAGCGCGGGGCACTGGACCAGATCCGCCGCCTGTTGCCCGACGCCCCTGCGGACCCGCACCTGCAACAGGTCCAGACACGCCTCGGGCGGATGGAAGAAGCACTGCAGGGACTAGCGGCGCGGACGAATATTCAGGAACGCTCCCGCGCCCTGGAGCGCGACGACATTACCTGGCGGGCATTTGAGGAGATCTCGTGGCTGCTGGGGATGCGCTAAGCGGAGAACAGACTAGCCGCGTCGTTTCTTGCCACCGCCTCGCTTCGCTTCGGTGTTCCGTTTGAGGTCGAGGAGACGCTCCTCACTTTCCTTCAGGAAGGCCTTCATCTTCTCTTCGAACGTGGCCTTGGCACGGACACGGGCGACGCGCTCTTCGGGGGAGAGGGCTTGCTTG
>MNEU01000015.1 GCA_001917855.1 Armatimonadetes bacterium 13_1_40CM_64_14
AAGCTCTATGCAGGCTACCGGGGGTACCAGGCCCGCACGACACGCCAAATTCCTGTCGTCGTTCTCGAGCCCATGGATAAGGCGACCACGAGAACCAGCGACCCAACGCCGCCCGGCAGCCCACGGCGACGCGGACACAGGGCCGCCGATGATCAGGCAGAAGGGTCGGCCTGAAAGGGGGAAAGCACATGATCAGAGGAGTGCACGCCATGTTCTACACGCCCGACGCCGACGCGCTGCGAGCATTTCTGCGCGATAAGCTGGACCTGCCGTTCACGGATACGGGCGGGGGGTGGCTGGTCTTCCGGGCGTCCGAGGTGGAGATCGGATGCCACCCCTGGGACGGGCGATTCCAGGGGTTTTCGTTCTACTGCGACGACCTGAAGGAGACGATGGCCGCGTTGCGCCGTCGGGGCGTCGAGTTTACGGCAGATATTGCCGAAGAGGACTGGGGCTGGGTCACCCGCTTCAAGATTCCCGGCGGAGACGAGGTCCAACTCTATCAGCCCAAGTACCGCCCTCGCCAAGCGCCGAGGACTCGGGTAAGCAAACCGGCCCGGCGCCGGGCGTCAGCGCGCGGGGGGAAATCGCGATGAACGCAGAGGCGAAGTACTCGATCTACACCGACGTGAAGTTCCTCCCGTTGGAGCGCATCGACATTCGACAGCTTGCCAGCGCAGTGCACGACAAGGTGTTCAGTCAGACCCTGTGTCAGGTGAATGAGTCCGTGGTCCGGCTCGGCGTCATCGAAGGCGACTTCCACTGGCACAAGCACGATAAAGAAGCGGAGTTCTTCTACGTCGTGGGCGGCAAGTTGCTGATCGACCTGGAGGGTCGGACGGTCGAACTCGGTCCTCAGCAGGGCTTCGTGGTGCCCGAGGGCGTGTCGCATCGCACGCGGGCGCCCACGCGTACCATCATCCTGATGGTCGAACGCAGCACCGTGGTCCCGACTGGAGACGCCGAACCCCGCTAGACGAATTCCGCATCGACAGAAACGCCCACGGGGGAGTTGATTGAGCGCTGACATCTCCCCCGCCAAAACCCCGCGGCGAAGATCGGGCTCTCCCCGTCGGGCTCCCCTCGCATGCACCTCCCGCCTAGCAGGACGCGCCCCGTGACCCGTGGAAACGGGACGCGAAGTCGATGTGGCCCGCCCAGCGCCGGGCGCGCTGATCCGCACGCATCGCGTCACTGCAAGGGTCGTGGGGGTGAGGGATGATCAAAGTGCTCTATGCGGGCGGGGCGGGCGTGATGTTTGGCCCCATGTTCGCGCTCTCGCCGTTTTCGCTGGAATGGAAGGGGTTGCAATTTCACAACTGGGCCAAGGCGTTCATCGACGGTCTGGAGCGGGGTAAGGACATCCAAGTCACGCAGCTCCCGAGCTGGGAGGTCTATAGCAGCTTCCCCCGGCGGCTGGAGGATCTCAAGAAGCACGACGTCGTCATCATCGAGGAAGTCGAAGCCGATACCTTTTACTTCTATCCCGAGTTTTACTCCCCGGACGCTTGGACATCCCCCGAGATCATCGTGTTGCCGAACCGTCTCGAACTGCTGCGCGAGTTCGTCGCCGCAGGCGGCGGCCTGCTGATGGTCGGCGGGTGGCTCTCCTTTCAAGGCCGCTTCGGCCACGGCGTCTGGCATGGCACGCCCGTGGAAGAGGCGCTGCCGGTCATCTTCCAGGCGACGGATGATCGTGTCGAGACTCCGCAGGGGGCAGCGGTCTCCATTAAGAGCCGCACCCATCCGGTGATGCGCGGCATCGCCTGGGACAAGTTTCCTCCTCTATTGGGCTATAACCGGGCCACCGTGCGACCGGGGGTGCAGGTCCTCGCGACCGTGCGATCCGGTCCCCGCGGTCCTGACGACCCATTGATCGTCGTCCGCGAGTACGAGCGCGGCCGGACGATGGTGTTTGCCTCCGACACGACCCCCCACTGGGGCGTGAATTTCATGAAGTGGGGAGGGTACCAGCAATTCTGGCGGCAGGCGACCCAGTGGCTCGCGGGGAGCGAGTCAGACACCGGGGAGGCGCCGACACCTGCCCGTACGCGTCAGAGTGCCTTAACTCCGACCCGCAATAAGCGGACATCCAAACACCAAGGGGGTGGTGGTAGAACATGATCCGTCGGTCCTTCGCACTTGCTTCAGGGCTCATCGCCCTGAGTGTTGTCGTCTGCGCCGTTGCCGTCGCAGCCGCACCCGTGCAGCTAACGTTCACGGTGTGGTCATACAGCAACGACGTGATCCAGGACAACATTCAGAAGTTTCAAGCGCGCAATCCTGGGGTCCAGGTGGCCTTGAATGACTTCGCCTGGGAGAAATTCACTGACGTGATGACCGCGCGGTTCGTCGGCAAGACGTCGACGGATGTCTCGTACTCATCCGATCACTGGCTGCAGCAGTGGGCAGCCGCGAACTGGATCGTCCCGCTGGATGACTATTTCCCGCAGGTCGCCGCCTACAAGCCCGACTTCGCGCCGTATGCGATCGAGGGGATGACCTACAATGGCAAGCTCTACGGATTGCCCTACTACGCGGATACGATCATCTTCATCTACAACGAAGATATGCTTAAGCGTGCGGGATTCTCCGCGCCCCCGGTCACCTGGGACGATGTGACCAAGATGGCCGTGGCCATGAAGCAGAAGAAGATCGTCGAGTACCCGCTCATGTTCCAGTTCCAGGACATCACGCCGTGGTACATCGAGGTCTTCTTGTCCATGGTGTACTCACACAACAACCCCTCGATGTTTGACAAATCCCTCGCCCCCACCTATGACAACGAATCCAGTGCCGCCCACAAGGTCGCGCGCTGGCTCGTTGACGGATTCCGCACGACGAAGATCATTAACCCCGCCTCCTTGGAGATGACCGAAGTCCCGCTGGTGAAGGCGATGGGGGCTGGGCAAGTGGCGTTTGCCGTGCTGCCCAAGTACAACCTGGCCGACCTCAACACTGCGGGCGCGCACGCGCAGGCGGGCAAGTTCAAGATGGCGTTGATGCCGGGGGAGACCCACGGGACAGTGGGTTTCGTGCGATTCTACGCCATGACGAAGATGGCCGCAGACCGCGGCAAGGAGGTCCGCGATGGCTCTTGGAAGTTCCTTGAGTACTTCGGGGGGAAGACCGGCGGCGAGTTCACTGTCGTCAAGCGCTGGGCGTTAGAGAAGGGGCTCGGATTTGCCCAGCTCCCCCTCTACAAGGACCCGCAGATCCGCGCGGCGATCAACAAGTGGGGAAACGTCACTCTCGAAGAACAGCAATCCAAACTCGCCCGGGCCAAAGAGGCTCTCACGCCGTTCTGGGGCCCGTGGAGCCTGGAATTCCAGAAAGAGATGAACAAGGCCCTGCTGGGACAGGAGACCCCTCTGCAGGCGCTGCAGGCGTCCGCCGCCAAGTGGAAGGAGATGAAGAGGTAATATCCGCTCCGCTCGCGTCCGGCCGGGGGGACGGCCCATGCGGCTGTCCCCCCGTTCCATCCCCATGAGTTGGAAAGCCCGCGAGACGCGCTATGCGTATGCCACGGTTCTCCCTGTGGTGGTCCTGGTCGCCCTGTTTACCATCTACCCGGTCGGCTACGCCGTGTCCACAAGCCTGCGCGAGGTCGTCTTGTACCGACCCGCCAGCACCCCGTTTGTGGGCCTCAAGAACTATCTGGACATTGTGCGGGGCGACTTCTTTGCAAGCGCGTGGGGCCACACCCTGACGTTTACGCTGTTTGCGGTTCCGCTCGCCACGATGCTGGGGTTTGGCACGGCCCACCTGCTGCGCGTGCGCAGCCGGCTTGCAGGTTTTCTCAATGCGGCCGTGCTCTTGCCCTGGGCGATTCCCACGGTCATCAGCGGCATCATCTGGGCCTGGATTTTCAACAGTACGTATGGGGCCTTTAACGGGGCGCTGTACTCCCTGGGTCTGATCAGCTCCTACATCCCGTGGCTGTCGCGTCCGACGTCGGCGCTGTTCTGCGTGCTGTTTGCGCACATCTGGAAAGAACTTCCCTTGACCTCGATCCTCTACGTCGCGGCCTTGCAGGCCATCCCCGACGAACTGTACGATGCGGCGCGCGCCGATGGGGCCGGAGTGCTCGCGACGCTAGGGCGCATCACGATCCCCCTCGTGCTCCCTACGACGCTGATCGTCGTGATCTATGAGAGCATGGTCGCGATTGTGACGTTCGACCTGCTCTACGTCATGACGGGGGGCGGTCCGGCGGGAGGGACGTCGCTGATCTCCTATTTCATCTACAACCGCATGTTCACGTCGTATAACTTCGGGCAGGGTGCTGCGTTGGCGGTGATTCTGGCGCTGTCCCTCATCGTCTTCATCCTGGTGTACCTGCGCGTGCTGCGCAGCGAGGAGGTGTACCGGGAATGAGGCCATCTCGCGCGCAGCAACTTCTGGTGACCACTCTTGGTGTGCTTGTTGCCGCCTACATCCTCGCGCCCTTTGCCTGGGTCGCGGTGAGTAGCATCCAACCCGAAAAAGAGCTGTTCTCTGTGCCTCCTCACTGGGTGCCGCGCATCCTGACGGGGGATAACTACCGATTCATCTTCACCGGAAAATTCCCCGCGGGCTACACGGAAACCGGATTGCTGCGCGGGCGGATCTCGGAAAAAGCCCGCGACGCCTTGCCTGCCCTGAAGAACAGTACGATCGTGGCGCTGACGGTGGCCGCAGCCAACTTGGTGCTCGGGGTCGTGGCGGCGTATTCATTCTCCCGCCTGAGGTTCCGGGGGGCGGGGGCCTTGTATACTTTTGTCTTAGCGAGCCGCCTGCTGCCGCCGATGGCGCTTGCGATTCCGTACTACCTGATCGTCGCCCGGCTCGGCCTGCTGGACCGCTACGGGGCTTTGATCTTGATCCACTCGGCGGTGACGCTGCCGTTCACAGTGTGGTTTCTGGCGGTGTATTTCCGGCGGGTTCCGCCGGATATGGAGGAAGCGGCTCTGGTCGATGGGTGCACGCGGTTGCAGGTGCTCGTACGCATCGTGGCTCCCGTCGCCGCGCCCGCGCTCGCTGCGGCCGCGGCCTTTGCCTTCATGTTCTCGTACAATGACTTTCCCTTTGCGCTCTTTGTGACCTCGACGATCCGATCGCAAACCATCCCCGTGATTGTGTCAGCGACGGCCGTGAACCCCGATGTCAGCTTCGGGGTGGTGGCGGTGACAGTCGTCTTGACGATGCTCCCGCCTGTGGCGTTTGCGCTGCTCTTCCGTCATTACATCACCCGGGGGTTAATCACCGTTGTCACGACACGGTAAGGAATCGATGAGCCATATCCCGGAGGTCCTTGCCGTCGATATGGGCGGGACGCTGCTGCGGGTGGGGGTCGTCACCGCCGATCGCACGATTGCCCAACAGTGGGTGCACCACATCGAGGGCCGGCGGGGCGCTGCCCCGATTGGGGCAGCCCTGCAATCCGCGCTGCGCGAAGCGGCGGGCTGGATGTCGGCGCACGCGCGCTATCCGGCCGGAGTGGGGATCGCGATTCCCGGCGTGATCGACCCCGAAGACGGCATCGCCCGGTATTCGGCCAACTTGGACCTCCATAACGTCCCCGTGGCGGCGCTGGCGCGGGAGGTCATCCCCGCCCCCGTCGCGGTCGAGAATGATGTACGGGCCGCCGCGTGGGGCGAGTATCAATGGGGAGCGGGGCTGGGGACCCGTTATATGGTCTACATGAGTGCGGGGACCGGGATTGCGGCGGCGGTGATCGACGATGGGCGTCCCTACCGCGGCATCTCGGGGGCGGCGGGTGAGCTGGGCCATGCCCCGGTCTTCCCCGATGGAGAACGCTGTAGCTGCGGCAATGTCGGGTGCTTGGAGACCGTGGCCTCCGGGTGGGGGATCGTGCACCGCGCGGCGCAGTCAGGGATGGTGCGCGTGGGTGCAGGGCTGGGGCGTTCCAGCGAGGCGGCTTTGACGGTCGAAGCCGTGTTTCAGGCGGCTGCGACCGGGGACCGGGCTGCCACCGCAGTGATTGACGATGCCGGCGTGTATCTCGGCCAAGCGGCCGTGTCGCTGGTGCGGCTGCTCAACCCGCAGAAACTGATCCTGGGCGGCGGGTTGTTCTTTGCCGGCTCGCCCCTAGTGGCGGCCGTCACCGCGGCCGTGGAAGGAGTGTCCCTGTCGGGGGAGATGCCCCCGCCGGTGTCCCTGGCGGCCTTTGGAAGCAATTCAGGCCTGATCGGCGCCGCCTGCCTTCTGCTTGCCCCCGAGTCTGCCTCCCGTCCGTGGGAGCTATCGTGACCGTGAACTGGTCGCAGGTCCTTAACGACGGGAAGGCGCGGGAACGATGACGGTAGCGCCATCGTTCCATAGGGTCGGAAGACAGGATGCAAGAAATCCCTAGAGGGAGGTCACCACATGCCGCAAGAGGTTAGTCGCATGATGCGCCCATCACGCCCCGAAATCGCCACCCTGGCCGGGGGGTGTTTCTGGTGCCTGGAGGCCGTGTTTGACGAACTCGAAGGTGTGCAAGACGTCGTCTCGGGCTACGCGGGCGGCTCGGTGCCGCGCCCAACCTACAAGCAGGTCTGTAACGGCGACACCGGGCACGCGGAGGTTGTACAGGTAACGTATGACCCTGCCGTGCTTTCCTACCGGGACCTATTGAAGGTGTTCTTCGCCATTCACGACCCCACAACGCTCAACCGTCAGGGAGGCGATGTGGGCACACAGTATCGGTCGGCCATCTTCACGCATAGCGACGAGCAGGAAAAGATCGCAGATGGCGTGATTGCCGAGCTCAACACGGAAAAGATCTGGGACGATCCGATCGTCACCGAGGTGGTCCCGGCCGAATCCTTTTATCCGGCTGAGGACTATCATCAGGAGTACTTCCGGCGGAATCCCAACCAGGGCTACTGCCGAATGGTCATCGCGCCGAAGGTGGCCAAGTTCCGCAAGGAGCACCTGGCCCGGCTCAAGCGCGTCGGGTAGACGCCTGCCACCGCACGCGAGGGCGCGGAATTGCGCACGGTCCCGTGCGAGTCAAATCTGACCGATGCTGCTACTAAAGAATCTCCTGTTCACGCTCCTGGTGCCGGGAACGGCGGGTGTGCTGATCCCCCTGCGGATCGCCGCCCGACGCATTCCGGCGCCGACGGGGGAGGCCGGGTCGATAGTCGGCTTAGTGCTCCTCGCTGTTGGTGCCGCAGGGTACTTTTGGTGTCTGTGGGAGTTTGCCCTCACCGGCCGCGGGACGCCCGCGCCGATCGATCCCCCGCGCCATCTTGTGGTTCGGGGACCGTATCGGTTCGTCCGCAATCCCATCTACGTGTCGGCGGTGGCGGTGGTTGTGGGATGGGCGGCCTATCTCCACTCGACGGAAGTGTTTGTCTATGCGATTGTTCTGGCCGGCGCCTTCCATCTGTTCGTGGTCGCTGTCGAGGAGCCCACGCTCCAGCGCAAGTTCGGCGACTCGTACATTCACTACCGTCACACTGTCCGCCGGTGGCTCCCCACTCGACCGAGCTAACGCATGCCGCGCGTCGGAGGAACGCCCGTGGAGCGCAAAGCCGTGCAAGATTTCTATCCCGACGACTTCAACGTCTGCTATGGGTGTGGTCAGCGTAACGAGCACGGTTTGCACGTGAGGACGTACGTGAGCGGAGACGATACCACCGCCACCTTCACCCCGCAGCCCTACCATACTGCGATGCGCGGGTATGTGTACGGTGGGCTCATCGCGTCTTTGATCGATTGTCATGGAACCGGGACGGCGGCCGCGGCGGTCTACAAAGCGGCAGAACGAGACCTGGGATCTGATCCCCCGTTGCGGTTTGTGACCGCGGCCCTGCACGTCGACTACCTCAAACCCACGCCCATCGGGGTGCCGCTCCACCTGCGTGGCCACGCCAAAGAGGTCAAGGGGCGCAAGGTGGTCGTGGAGGTGGTGTTATCTGCGGCGGGAGACGTCTGTGCCCGCGGTGATGTCGTGGCCGTCCAAGCGCCGGCGCAGTTGGGTTCTCAGGGCGCGTGAATTCCCACCAGCGGGCCCCCTCGTCGCAGACGCGAACGCGGCGAGTGCCACGCAGCTCCGTCCTGAAGCGAGTGCGCAGGCTCTGCATGGCGCTCCCGGAGACGAGCGAACGGATGAGTCACGGCCAGCCGACGTTCTTCA
>MNEU01000021.1 GCA_001917855.1 Armatimonadetes bacterium 13_1_40CM_64_14
TGGTGCAGGTTCATCCCTTGCTCCGGGTGATTCGTGACGCGCGAGGCGCGGCCTGCCCCTCAGTGAGGTCCGTGGCCGCGCGGACCGCGACAGACGGGGGCTCCTACCTCGCATGGTACAATGACCGCGCGCATGCCTACAGTGCCCACGCCAGCTCCGAAGGGAGGTGAGCCCCATGTCCGCACGCGAGCGCATCCGACTGACCACGATGGTAGCCTGTGCCGGGTGAGCATCCAAACTAGGTCCTGAGGACTTGGCGCAGGTCCTGCGCCAGCTACCCAAGATTACTGACCACCGCCTCCTCGTGGGAACGAGTACAGCCGATGACGCGGCCGTGTACCGGCTCACCGAGGATCTGGCCCTCGTGCAGACCGTGGACGTCTTCACGCCTGTGGTCGACGACCCATACCACTACGGCGCGATCTCGGCGGCGAATGCGCTCTCGGACGTCTACGCGATGGGCGGGCGGCCCCTCCTGGCGCTCAACATCGTCGGCTTCCCGCGGGCCAAGCTGCCGCTCTCGGTGCTGGAGGAGATCCTGCGGGGCGGAGCGGACAAGGCGAGCGAAGCCGGCGTCCTGATCGCCGGAGGGCACAGCATCGACGACCCGGAACCCAAGTACGGCCTGGCCGTCACGGGAACCGTGCGCCCGGATGCCGTCGTCCGCAATGTCGGGGGGTGCGGCGGCGATCAACTGATCCTCACCAAACCACTCGGCATCGGCGTCCTAACAACCGGCATCAAACAGGGCAAGACGTCTGCTGCGGCCGTGGCGGAGGCCATACGCATCATGGAGACTCTTAATCGTGACGCCTCAGAGGCAATGGTCGAAGTCGGCGTCCATGCGGCGACCGACGTGACAGGGTATGGACTCTTGGGTCACCTGTACGAAATGACCTCCGGGAGCCACGTCCGCGCCCGGATCTGGTTCTCCCGCGTCCCGATCCTCCAGGAGGCCACGCATCTGGTCCGGGAAGGCGCCATCGCGGGCGGAACCTCGCGGAACTATGAGTACCTCAAGCCGCGTGTGACCTTTGCGGGGTTGGACGAAGGCGAACAGTTGTTGCTGTGTGACGCGCAGACCTCAGGGGGCCTGTTGATCGCGGTGGCCGCCGCCCGTTTGGATGCTCTGACATCGGCGCTGCAGCGCCGGGGAGTCGCTCCCATCGCCCACATCGGGGAGATCATCGGCGACGGGGACGGCCACATCGAGGTTACCCGCTAGGAATGGGGGGCTTGGTAGGCCTTACTCTCCTTGCCTTCGGCGCCGAATAGAGTGGAACAAGTGTTGCTGGGCGTATCCGGCCAGGGACCCGAAGCGCTCCTGGGCAAACTCGCGGATTTGGCGCTCGGTCTTGCGGCGGCTCCCGAAGTACCAACGCTCGACTGCCCGCTTCACCCACACATCGACTGGAAATGCCTCGCCTTTCCCGTAGGCGAACAGCAAGACACAATCGGCCACTTTCTCCCCGACTCCCGGCAACGTCTGGAGGAGTCGGCGGGCGGCGGGGTACTCGGCGCGCCCAACGGCCTGCAGATTGACGTCTCCGCAGGCGACGCGCCGGGAGGTCTCACGCACGTATGGTCCGCGGTAGCCTAGCGCGCACCGCCGCAGGTCACGCAGGCTCGCCCCCGCGAGCTGCTCCGGAGAGGGAAACGTCCAGACCCCCTCGTCAACCTGCTCCCCGAACTGTCTCCCCAGGCGATGCAGTGACAGTTCAATCTTCGGAATGTTGTTGAACGCGGAGATGATGAAGCTGATCAGACACTCCCAGGGCTCTTGATGCAGCAAGGCCAAACCGCTCGTGGTCGGCAGTACTCTCCCCAGCACAGAGTCTCGCCTCAGAACACGTTCGATCGCCTCGAGAGGCTCGTCGAGCCCAAGGTAATTACGGAGGTGGCGTAGGGCGCCCCCGTCTGCGAGTCCTTCGCAGGCGATCCCGTCCGACGTCTGCGACAGGCGCACCGGCTTCCCCCTGAACACACCAGTCGCACCGGCCGCATCGATCCGCCAGCGAAACGCCTGACCGCACCCGAGCGTCCGATACAGATGGTAGGGAGGGCGAACAGGGAGGAGGGCGATGCCGCCCGGACGGTCTATGTGCATGCTTCCGGCAAGTGCCATCGTCACAAGGTCAGGGGGTCCGCGCTCTCCAGAATCAGACGCGACCACGTCTCCATCCTGTCTCGCACCGCCAATACGTCCTCGCGCGACGCCATGCGTCCGGTCAGTGTGTCGGACTCCCGGACCGCGATGTCCGGGGACTCCACGTCGACCACGTGTACCAAGCCAAAATGGACCCGCCCCACGGCGTTCGTATCGTCATTGAGCACCCCGACCAACCGGGCGCGCCACGGCCCGTGGATGACCAGTTCTTCATCGAGTTCCCGCTGCAGCCCGGCAGCGATGATATCGGTCGCCCCCACGACATCGCCACGATTGATGTGTCCACCCACCCCAATGCTGAACAAACCCCGCAGCCGCGCCTCGGCGCCGGCCGCGCTGCGCTGGAAGAGGAACAGCCGATCGGTGTGCTTCACGATCAGATACGGGATGATTTGCTTGAAAGACGGATCCTCCTCGACCTGCTCTCGTGGTCGAAACGACGCAAACCGATCGATCCGGATCATGTAGTCGGCAGGTCCGCGGGCAAACCCGTGGACCTGCTGATGCACGAGGTGTTCGCGGGGAACCACGAGAATCTCTTCCACCATCTCAGCCCTCTGCCGCACGTCGCCCCGACCGCCGGAACTACAGCCACAGCAAGATAAAGTAGGCCACTAACAGCCTGATGCCGAGCGGGATGCCCCATCGGGCCCAGGTGCGGCTGCGAATACCCAACCGATGCGCAACGATGATGTTGGGGATATTGCCCGGGATCAACATCCCGCCGCTAATCAGCAGACTCATCAACACCGCGCGCACCTGATCGAGGTGCATACGGGGGCTGATCTCGGCCGCAGTCAGCGTGGCGTTGTCGAGGATCGCTGACACGGTGTTGATCCAGTATAGCCACCGCGCGTCGAGCAGGGCCATGACAAACAGGAAGACCCGGGCAGCCCGCACCAGGACACCGCGGTAGGTCTCTGCCTCCTGGCGTTCAGTCAGCGTCGGCCCCGTCAGGCGCAACGGCAAAAAGGCGATCCAGGCTCCGAGGACCACGATCCCGGGAACGATCCACGGGCCCAGCACCCGCATCAGAAACCAGAAGTCTTGGCGCAGCTTGGCCGCCGCGATCGTGGACAGCGGCTCGCCGATCGGCGTGAGCGCCGCGCCGAGCCCGATCGCGACGCACGCAACCACCACTAATCGCGCCTCATGGTCTTCGTGCACCTGCAGCCCGCCGATCACCTCCACCAACACCAAGGAGGCGATGATCGCGGTAATGACGCTGCTCATTAACGCCAGCGCGGTAACGAGCACCGACAGGAGTACGGGCAGGGGCACCACCAGCCGCAATCTGACCAGAGCTTCTCCAATGTGCGGCCGGGCCCATTTGAACAGGAGGCCTGAGGTGAAGACCGCTACGGTGATGGGGATTGGGTGCGTCACGGCATCGCGGATCAACTGAGCGGAAAACGCTCCCGCCGCCCCTGCTGACAGGGCCCCCATGACGCACAGGAAGGCTTCGACGTTCCGCTCCACGCCGTGAGACACGAGCGGCAAGATGAGCACCAGCAGCAAGATCACCAGATCGGCGAAGATCCCGAAGTCCACGCTGGTCAGAGCTCCCCGCCTCTCAGATCACTGGCTATGCAGTTCGAATAGGACCTTCGCCTGATCTGCCGGACCCACAATCTCGGCACGCACCAGCGAAGTCGCATCGTCATTGTTCAGGTCGAGGCGGATCGTGAGCACCTCTGTGGTGGAGAGAACATGGGGCAACAACAGAGGAAGATCAGGCAGCACCGGCAGCGTCTGCAGCGCGGCGAGCTCGATCCATCGCAGCTCGCCCTCCTCGGAGGCTACGGGCTCTTCTGGTGTCGTGGGGGCGGCGGTAAATGTGAACAGGACCCACAACTCGCCCGTCGACTTCACGGAGATCACGATGACGGCGCGCAGGAGGGGGTGATCAATGTGCAGGCCGGTCTCTTCCGCCACCTCACGGATGCACGCCGCGTACGGATCTTCTCCAGAGTTTAATTTGCCGCCGATGCCGTTCCACAGTCCCGCGTTCGGCGAGTGGCGGCGATGCAACAGGAGCAGGCGGGTGTCGGCGTGCAGGAAACACAAGGTGCGCAGCGAGATCAGGACGGTCAGGCCTCCCGGGCGGGGAGGGCATCGAGCGCCTCACGCAGGTCGCGGACAAACTGCTCTAAGCGCGCAATCCGGTCCTGCGGTTCTTCGGCGAGAGACACGAGCGCGCTGCCCACGATCACCCCGTCGGCGACGCCGGCAATCTGGCGGGCTTGCTGGGGAGTGGACACTCCAAACCCTACACACACGGGCAGCGGGCTCTGGGTCTTGATCCGCCGCACCAGCCCGTGGAGTTCCTCGGGCACTCGGTCCCGGACGCCGGTGACGCCGGTGACCGATACGCAGTAGATGAACCCGGTGGACCGGGCCGCCGCCAGGCGGATGCGCGCATCCGTGCTGGTCGGGGCGAGCAAGAAGATCGTGTCGAGTCCGGCCGGGCGCGCCGAGGTGATCAGGTCATCGGCTTCGTCAGGGGGAAGATCAGGGACCACCAGTCCGTCCACGCCGGAACGCGCGCTCTCTACACAGAAGCGTTGCAGACCGTACTGGAGCACGGGGTTGTAGTAGGAGAGCAACACCATCGGAACAGCGGACCGCACGCGGCCCGCCAGGTCGAGCACGTCGCCCAGCGTTACTCCGCGTGCCAGCGCGCGCTGGTACGCGCGCTGGTTTACCGGACCGTCGGCGACTGGATCCGAGAACGGCACGCCGAGCTCGAGGATGTCCGCTCCCCCTCGACTCAGAGCCCCGACCTCCTCGGCCGTTGTCGCGAGATCAGGATCTCCGGCCGCGACGAACGCCACCAGCGCCGTTTTGTGCGAGGCTCGCAGCCGCGTGAACACCTGCGCGAGGCGGCTCATGAACCTTCGATCTTGGACACGTGCTGCACGTCTTTGTCGCCACGGCCCGAGAGACCCACCACGACGATGCGATTCCGGTCCAGTGTCGGGGCGAGCGTCTTGAGGTACGCGATCGCGTGGGCAGGCTCAAGGGCCGGAATGATCCCCTCGGTCTGCGCCAGCAAGTGGAAGCCTTCCAGAGCCTCGTGATCGCTGACCGCGACATACGCGGCGCGCCCCGTATCCTTAAAGTAGCTGTGCTCTGGGCCCACCCCAGGATAGTCCAGCCCCGCCGACACTGAGTGCGTCGGCCGCACCTGTCCGGCATCGTCTTGCAACAAATAGGAAAAGGCCCCATGCAGGACCCCCGGGGTGCCCGCCACCAGGGTGGCGGCGTGCTGCCCCGCCGCGAGCCCCATCCCGCCGGCTTCGACGCCGACCATCCGCACATCGCGATCGTCGAAGAAAGGATGAAACAGGCCCATCGCATTGCTGCCGCCGCCTACACAGGCCACTAGGTAGTCTGGGAGGCGACCGGTCTGCTCGCGGATCTGCGCGCGGGCTTCCTGCCCGATCACCGACTGAAAGTCTCGCACCATGGAGGGGTACGGGTGCGGGCCGACGACCGATCCGATGACGTAGAAGGTCGTCCGCACGTTCGTGACCCAGTCCCGGAGCGCTTCGTTGATCGCGTCCTTGAGGGTGCGACTGCCCGCATCAACCGCCAGGACTCGCGCGCCCAGCAGACGCATGCGGAAGACATTGAGCTCCTGGCGCGCCATGTCCTCCGATCCCATGTATACATCGCACTCCAGCCCAAACATGGCGGCGGCGGTCGCGGTCGCCACGCCGTGCTGGCCGGCCCCGGTCTCCGCGATGATGCGCCGCTTGCCCATCCGCACGGCGAGCAGCACCTGCCCCATCGTGTTGTTGATCTTGTGCGCGCCGGTGTGCAGTAGGTCCTCGCGCTTGAGGTAGATCCGCCCTCCGCCAAGGTGTTCGGTGAGGCGTTGCGCAAAGTACAGCGGGGTCGGCCGGCCGCAGTAGCTGCGCAGGTAGCGCGCCAGTTCCTCCTGGAACTGGGGGTCGTCTTTGCAACGCGTGTACTCCTGCTCAAGCTGGTCCAGAGCCGGGATGAGGGTTTCCGGGACAAAGCGACCGCCGTACTTGCCGAAGCGACCTGAAGCGACGCTACCCATGGGGGCTGACCGCGAACTCCCACTCCCGGACGCGCCGGATGAAGGCGCGAATCTTGCCGTGGTCCTTGGTGCCGTCGGTTTCCACGCCACTGCTCACATCGACGCCGTACGGGTGGACGCGCGTCAGCGCGCTCATCACGTTCTCGGGGGTTAGGCCCCCGGAGAGGAGGACCCGATGGGTCTGCGCCGCGTGGGCTGCGAGTGACCAGTCAAACGCCTTCCCCGTCCCTCCCAGCGCGCTGGCGTCGTAGGTGTCCAGCAAGAACGCGCTCACCTGATAGTCCGCCAATCTCTCAACCGAGGAGGCGTCTTTCACCCGGATGGCCTTGATCACCGGCACCCCGAACCCCTCACAGAACTCGGGGGATTCGGCACCATGCAGTTGCACCGCCTGCAGGCCGCAGGCGGAGGCGAGGTCTTCGATGCGGTGATGGTCTTCGTCTACAAAGACGCCAACCTTGGAGACAAACGGAGGCAGGGCGGCGGTTATCTCGCGCGCGCGCTGGGGGGTAACCTGCCGCCGGCTGGGAGCAAAGATCAGCCCGATGGCATCCGCTCCGGCCTCTGAAGCGACGAGCGCGCTGGCCACATCTGCGATGCCGCAGATCTTGACGCGGATCACGGGGCCCCCCGCAGCCCCATGCGTCCCCGGACTTCCTCCATCGTCGCCGCCGCGACCGGCCGGGCGCGGTCGGCCCCGTGGGCGAGCAGAGCGCGGACCTCATCAGGCCGCTGCATCAGGGATGCATATTTGTCCCGCACCGGTGCAAACGTCTGGACGATGGCCTCGGCCAGCACCTGCTTGAGATCGCTGTAGCGAATCGTCCCGGCCTGATAGGCGTCCGCGAACTCCGGGTGGCGCACGGGGGCGAAGACGTCCAGCAGCGTAAACAGGTTGGCCACGCCGGGGGTGGCCTCATCCAGCTTGGAGCCCTTCGCGGGGGGGCCCGGATCGGTCACCGCGGCGCGGACCTTCTTGCGAATCGTCTCGGGGTCGTCGACCAACGCGATGTAGCTGCCGGGGACGCTTTTGCTCATTTTCGCGGTGGGGTCGTTGAGCGCGAGAATACGCGCGCCCTTGGTCAGCCGCACGCCCGGGAGGGGAAACGTCTCGCCGAACTGCTTATTGAAGCGCTCGGCGATATCGCGCATCAGCTCCACGTGCTGGACCTGGTCCTCCCCGACGGGAACGAGGGCGGCCTTATAGAGGAGCACATCGGCGGCCTGCAGGACCGGGTAATTGAGCAAGCCCGCCATGATGCCGGCGCGGACGTGGCGGCTCTTCTCCTTGAACTGCGTCATGCGCTCCAATTGGCCCAGAGGGGTCAGGACATTGAGCAGCCACATCAGCTCCGTGTGCTCGGCCACGTGGGACTGGATGAACAGCACCGACTGCTGCGGGTCGATGCCAGCGGCGACGTTGACCGCGGCCGCCTCCAACACCTGCTGAGGAAACTGGGCCGGATCATAGGGCGTCGTGATCGCATGCAGGTCCACGATGCAGAAGTACGATTCGTGCTCCCGCTGTAGCTGCGCCCACTGCCGGAGCGCCCCGACGTAGTTGCCGAGGTGGACAACGCCGGTGGGCTGGATCCCCGAGAAGACACGGACGGGGACCCGGCTCGCCGCAGCGGGCGCTGGTCGTACTCTCTCCTGGACTTTATGCATGGCGATTATCCCTCGACGTAGGGTGGGGACTTGTCGCTGCCCTTGCGGACGCGACCATCGGCGCATCGCCACGCGCCCAGGCACGTACGTTCCGTGCCGCGATGACGTCGGCCGGCCCAGCGTGCCCGCACCGACGACACTGGAATTCCGCTTGCGAGCGGCGGTTCCGCTTGTCCACATGACCACAGACCGGGCAGGTGCGACTCGTGTTGGCCGGATCCACGAAGACGACCGGCACCCCGGCCTTCGCGGCCTTGTAGACAATGAACTGCCGCAGTTGTCCGAACGCCCAGTTGTGCAGTCGGGCTCGCTGGCGGCGCCTGGCCTTTATCCTGTCGCGGATGCCCCGGAGGTCTTCCAGGGCGATGCCGCAGCAGAGCCGTTGCGCCTTGGCCACCACGCGCTTGGCGATCCCGTGGTTGA
>MNEU01000072.1 GCA_001917855.1 Armatimonadetes bacterium 13_1_40CM_64_14
GTGGGGGCCGACGGCCGAGTTTCATCAAAGCCGCGCCGCCCGAGACGGCCGAGTCCTTATATGAGGCCTTCAACCAGGCCCTGCGCGCGTTGGGCGTGCCGGTGCAGACGGGGCAATTCCGGGCCAAGATGGTGGTCGAAATCCACAACGACGGGCCGGTGACATTGATCCTGGATACCCGTGTATGACGGATACTCTGCTGGATCTCACGATCGCCACCCAGATCGTGCTGCGGTTCGTTGTCCGTGATGAGGTCGCACGGACGCGGCTTCCGCCCCCGTGGGCTGTTTCCCCGATTCCTTCGGGCGCCTCGAAAGGCGCGAACCTCGCCGTAATCTTCAATGATGCCCTGTTGAACCAAGATGCGGCGGGAAATCCCGCCCCCGATGCCGTGAGCCGCTACATTGGGTTTGCCGTCCCGGCCCGGCATCCGGAAACAGAGGAGGAGGCTGGCTTCAACTTCCGCATCCTGACGGCGCACCCGCGCGCCGTTCCCGGAAAGTACAAGACGTCTCGTTTGGGCAGCGTGTTGCGCGAGTCTTATGCGAAGGGGTCTGACCTAAACGCCACCGTCACTGAGCACTTTCGATTCCGCGATCCCCACGGCGGATCCGTGGAACTCCAACTGCAATATCGCCGGGGCATGCCCTCGCGGGCGATGACGCAGGGGAACGTGCGGTCGGCGTCCGACCCGAGCATTCTGCGCATCTACAAAGTCCACGAACTCGTCGACGTGGTCCGCAGCGTGCCCCAGAGTATTGACCGAGTTCTCAGCTACCAGTTCCGCGTGACGATCTCCGAGTTCAGCGACCTTTTCGGCGGCGCAGAGCGCCTGGTCAGTATCACGATCGTGCCTTGGTATGTCCGGCAGGTCTACGGTCCGCCATCTAGGTAGACCGGAGACCCGGGAGTTCGGAGGGGCGATCCGACGCTCCTGTCGCAGCGGTGTCTGCCGGCGAACAGGCGGCAGGATGTCCCTTCCGGTTCTGGCACCAGGCCCCACAGGGTATGTAACCTGGGGACCCGGTATGGCGTGGAGGGAATGAGGGTGCAGGTCAGGCGCGTCCTAGAGAATTTGGGTCTGGCAGGCGTGGGACTGGTGTTGGTCCTCGCTGTTCCGGTCGCAGGTCAAGATCTCGTCCGCCAGGCCGCAGTGCCGATGATCCTCAATCTCACAGATCGGGTCCAAGGCACCGGGGTCATTATTGGGCCGCGGACCGTGCTGAGCGTCCAGCACGTCGTCGCGTCCCAACTCACTATTCGTCTCGCCGACGGGAGCATGATTCCGGGCTCCCCAGTGTGCGTAGAGGCCGCAGACATCGGGATCATCATCGCCGGGGAGTACTTTCCCCACGACATCCCAATTTATCCCATCTTGCTGCGCCCGCCGCACGTCGACGACCTCGTCACGATTCCCGGATATCCGCATGGAGTGTGGACGGTGAAGACAGGGCGTGTCAAATGGACGACGGGTCAGCTGATGGGAATTAGTGCGTCCATCGGTCCGGGGAACAGCGGGAGCCCTGTCATCGATGCCACTGGTAGCGTTGTGGGGGTTGCCACGCGGGCCACAAAGGACCTGGCGATAGCGGCCGCCACGACGTCGATTGCCAGCTGCGTCCGCTTTCTTCATCTCCCCAGTCCATGAGGCGGTCCGGGGCATGATCCCCAAGTTGCTGAGCGGGCATCTTAACGCAAAGCGCAGCCTAACCGGTCCCTTCCCCAGGTTCGAGCGGAAATCCCGTGTGTGGTTTCAATGGGGGACCTCATTTTGCACCATCCCGTCAAACCCTGACATATTCGTCCAGCAGAATGACCCGGCACGGTAGGTTCTTGGCTCGCCACGTTTTGTCGTTGGTCAGAATAACCTGAGCACCTTTGGCGACACTTGAGCTGATGATTAAGGCGTCAGGGAGTGGGAGGCCGGTCCGCCCGCGCAATGCCGCGGCCGACCCCGCCCCATCCAGGGTGATATCCGCGAACCGGACGCCTGGAATCGCCCTGATGGCTGCATCGATACGCCCCGCCTGGTCCGTGTTCCCTTTGCGCCAGGGCCCCACGAGAATCTCGCTGACCGCGACGACGGAAAGAACAATCTCGAGCGCGCCCGCCGCTGCATCTACGAGGAGACGGGTCGTCAACTCGGTGTAGGGAGGCACGTTCTCCATGTGGTAGATCAACACGGGCGTGTCCAAGCCCACGCGCCGGATCCCGCTGAGGGTCCGCCTGAATCTGCGGAGGGTCACCTCCACCACGATTCACGCTCGCCTCTAACGTAGGCGTCGATCTCCTCACGAGTCTTACCGTAGACCCCTCCTCCTATTCCGCGCAGGGTCTCGGCGTAACGCCTGGCTTTCATCAGAATTGCTTCGGTGTCCCCCCCGACGATGACGAGGTGGTCGCCGGGTTTGATGTTCAGCTTCCGCCTGACCGCCACGGGGATCACAACTTGGCCTTTTGTGCTGACCCGTACCGACTTCATCACGGAAGTCATCCAGGCATCACCTCTTACATGATCATAACGGTCTTACTTTTGCTGTCAAGTAAGTCCATTTGTGTCACCAGGGCGATCGTGCGGCCGCCTGAAGGCTCTGATCGGGTCCGGATAACCTCCTGTTGTTGACGATCCCGGGGGAGATCCTTATACTTGCACCGAAAGCGATGACGAGGAAGAGTACGCTGACATCGTTCGTGAGAGAGGGGAGGCGACGGGTGAGAACCTCCCTCGACGACGCAGCGGAAGACCACCTCGGAACTGCGGCTTAGCTACGCGTTAGGTCGCCGGTGCTCCCCGTGACGGAGTGAGAGCGCCGCCGGAGCTACGCTCCTGGCGGAAGGTGGGTGGAACCGCGGGTATGGCCCTCGTCCCTTGACCGGGAATGAGGGCTTTTTTGTTTCTTAAGAAGACCAGAACCAATCTTCAGGAGACGCCTATGGCAAAGGTGAGAGTTACCTTTTCTGACGGCAAAGTGAAGGAGTACCCCAAAGGCGTCGCATTGGCCGACGTGGTCCGCGATGCGGGCGCGCCGGAGGCTCTCGTGGCCAAGGTGGATGGGGAGTTGCGTGATCTCTCGACCAAACTCGACCGCGATGCCCAAGTGGACTCGGTGACCTTCGAGCAGCCCGAAGGCCGGCAAGTCTACTGGCATTCGTCTGCCCACTTGTTAGCCCAGGCGGTCAAAGAACTCTTCCCGGAGGCAAAACTGGCGATCGGGCCGCCGATCGACGACGGATTCTACTACGACATTGACATCGGCCGACCGTTTGCGCCTGAGGATCTCGAGCACATTGAAGCGCGCATGCGGGAGCTGTCCAAGCGGGATGAGCCGATTGAACGCGTGGAGATCCCCCGCGACGAGGCGATCCGCAAGTACACGGAGGCCGGGGAAAAGTACAAGCTCGAGTTGCTGCAGGAGATCCCGGATGCGCGCGTGTCCTTCTACCGCCAGGACGGGTTCCTGGACATGTGCCGCGGCCCCCACGTGCCGCGCACCGGCCTGATCAAAGCGGTGAAGCTGCTCAGTACGTCAGGGGCCTACTGGCGGGGGGATGAACACCGCGAGATGCTGTCCCGGATCTATGGCATCAGCTTTCCCCGCCAGGAGCAGCTGGACGCGTACCTTCATCAGTTAGAGGAGGCCAAGCGCCGCGATCACCGGCGGATCGGCCGGGAGCTCCGGCTGTTCGCGTTCGCCGACGAACTCGGGCAGGGGCTCCCGCTGTGGCTGCCGCGCGGCGCGGTCGTCCGCCGCATTCTGGAAGACTACATCGTGGATGTGGAGTCTAAACGCGGGTACCACCACGTTTACGCGCCGGATCTGGCCTCGGTCCAGCTCTATAAGATCTCCGGGCACTGGGACTACTTCCGCGAGAACATGTATCCCCCCATGAAGGTCGACAACGAGGAGCTCGTGCTCAAGCCCATGAACTGCCCGCACCACATCATGATCTACAAACACGAGCAGCACTCGTACCGCGATCTCCCCGTGCGCATTGCCGAGTTGGGCCGGATGTATCGGTACGAGAAATCCGGGACGCTGACGGGGTTGCACCGGGTGCGCTCGATGACCCTCAATGACGCGCACATCTTCTGCCGGCCAGACCAGGTAAAGCAGGAATTTGCGGCGGTGATCGAGCTGATGCGCGAGGTCTACCGGGACTTCGCGATCGTCGATTACCGAACCGAGCTGTCCTTGCACGATCCGAAGGACCGTCAGTACTACCATCAGGACGAGGAGCTGTGGATGACGGCGGAGGGGTTGCTCCACCAGGTCCTGGATGAGCTGAAGCTCCCCTACACGCCGGTCGTGGGCGGTGCCAACTTCTACGGGCCGAAAGTCGATGTTCAGGTCCGCACCGCGGGCGGGAAGGAGGAGACGCTGTCGACCGTGCAGCTGGATTTCCTTCTGCCCCGTCGGTTTGAGCTTGAGTACATCGGCGAGGACGGGAAGGCCCATCGTCCCGTGATGATTCACCGCGCCATCCTCAGCACAATGGAGCGAATGATGGCGTTCCTCATCGAACACTACGCGGGGGACTTCCCCGTCTGGCTAGCTCCAGAGCAGGTGCGTCTGCTCCCGATCGCCGACCGCCATCTGGAGTATGCGCAGGAGGTTCGTGACCGTCTTGCCGGTCACGGCAGGCGGGTGGAACTCGATACCAGCAACGAGCGGATCGGTTACAAAATCCGCCACCCCCAGTTAGAGCACGTGCCTTACATGCTGGTTGTGGGGGACAAAGAAGCCAGTAGCGGCCAGGTGGCGGTCCGCAGCCGCTCGTCGGGCGATCTCGGCCCGATGCCGGTCGAGGCGTTTATCGAGCGGATTGCCCAGGAAGTGACGACGCGCCGGTGAGCAGGAGAATCCGGACAGATTACCCGCCCAGGTAGACGCGCTTAACCTCTGCGTTGTCGAGCAGTTCCTGGCCGCGGCCTTCGAAGCGAATGCGGCCTTGTTCCAAGACGTACGCCCGGTGGGCATGCCGCAGAGCCGTGCGGGCGTTCTGTTCGACCAGAAGCACAGCGACGCCGTCGGCGTTAATGCGATGAATGGTGTCGTAGACTTGGTCGATGACCTTGGGCGCCAATCCGAGCGTGGGCTCATCCAGCAGCAGCATGGTGGCATGCATGAGCAACACCCGGGCGAGCTCCAACATGCGTCGTTCTCCCCCGCTCAACACCCGCGCTTTTTGATGCCGCCGGGCGTAGAGGGAGGGAAACTGTTCATACAGCTGGCTGACGTCTGCACGGACCCCGGGATCGGCGCGGATATACGCGCCCAGGATGAGATTGTCTTCCACGGTGAGATTAGGCAAGACGTTATGCCCTTGCATCACGTAGGCAATGCCGTGACGCAGAACCTGGGGCGGCCGCAGGTGGTGGATAGGTGTCCCCCGCAGCCAGATGCTGCCCCGGGTGGGCGGCAAGAATCCAAAGATCGTGCGAAGCAATGTCGACTTGCCGGCCCCGTTGGGGCCGATCATCGTTACGATCTCACCTGGCCGAACCGAGAGCGACACCCCCCGGACGACCTCCAGCTTGCCGTAGCCCGAATGCACGTCTTCCAGTCGTAGCCCGCCGTCGGGTTCGCTAGCGCCCATAGTACGCTTCCAGAACCTGGGGGTTGCGTCGGATCTCCTCTGGCGTGCCCTCGGCGAGGATGCGGCCGTCGGCCATGACGTACACCCGTGTAGCCACAGCATTCACGACGTCGATGTTATGCTCAATGATCACGAATGTCCGGCCCCGAGCGTTGGCGTCTTTGATGTAGGCGACCATGTCCTGGATCAGCCGGGGGTTCACACCCGCCGCAGGTTCGTCCAGCAAGACCACCTCGGCGTTGGTCATGAGGGCCATCCCAAACGACAGCAGCTTTTGCTGGCCATACGACAACTGGGAGGCGGGAACTGCCCGGTGCGCCAGCAGCCCGACCATGCGGAGCACCGTGGTCATTTGCGCCTGCACCTCCGCGCTGCTGCGCTGGAGCGCGCTCCACACGCTCTCGCCAGCGTGCGGCTGGGCGGCGAGCACATTTTCTTCCACGGTGAGGTCTGGGAAGACCCGGATGAGCTGGAAGGTCCGTACCAATCCCCGATGGGCCACCGTGTGGGGGGCCGCGCGAGTGATGTCCTGACCGTCGAGGTGGACCGTCCCGGCGTCGACACGCTGAAATCCCGTGATGCAGTCAAACAGAGTGGACTTCCCTGCTCCGTTGGGTCCAATGAGGGCGAGGATTTCTCCGCGCCTTACGGCCAGGTTCACGTGATCGAGGACCATCAGACCGCCGAAGGCTTTGGTCGCCGCGTCCACCGACAGCACCAAGCCGCCGGATGCCCGTGGCGCAGAAGCGGAACTCGCGTCAGATGCGCCCTCAATGGCAGGCAGCGGGTGCGGGCGCGCCCGCTGCAGGAGGCCGGCCAGCCCGCGGGGCTCATACAGCGACACCAGCATGATCAGGAATCCGAACAGGATGAAGTCGTAGCCTTCGCCCAAATGGCCTAGCGCGCTGCGACTGTATTCTGAGAGGAGGATGATAAAGGCACTGCCCAGCACGGGCCCCCAAAGTGTCCCGCGGCCTCCAAGGAGCGCAATCACGACGACCAACAGGGAGATGCGGGACGCCAGCACGTTATACGGATCGATGTACAGGACGTACTGGGCGTAGACTGCCCCTGCCAGCGCCGCCAACGCCGCGCTGATCCCCATCGCCCACTGCTTATAGCGCAAGGTGGGGATCCCAATGGCGCGGGCGGCCTCCTCATCCTGGTTGAGGGCCTTGAGATAGATGCCCATGCGGGTTCGGTCGACGAGGGCACCGACGGTCATCGCGAGTGCGAGCAGGGCCAGGGCGAGGTAGTAGTACGGGCGTTTACTGTCCCACATCAGGTAGGCCAGCTGATTGCGGTACTGCAGCGGAACATACAGGCCGATGGCCGCCCCGACGTAGCCCCAGTTCAGGAACGTAATCCGGACGATCTCGCCTAACGCGAGCGTGGCCAAGGCAAAGAAGTGGCGGCGCAGCCGAAACGTCGGTGTCCCGATCGCCAGCGACACTGCGGCGGCGAGAACGGCGCCCGCCGGCGCGCCGATCCACGGCAGGATGCCGTAGCGGGAGAGCAGCACCGCCGTGGTGTAAGCGCCCAGTCCGAAGAAGACGCTGTGTCCAAAGGACAGCTGGCCGGCATACCCACCGAGCAGGTTCCATGCCTGCGCCAGCGTCGCAAACAGAAAGACCATGATCAAAACGTGGAGATGGAAGCTGGCCGAGATGACTAGCGGCAGCAGCAGTACCAGCATGAACACTCCGGCAGCAGTGAGCGGTCGGGTCATTCTCCGACGAGTCCCGAGGGCCGGACGAGCAAGACGAGGATAAACACCACGAACACAAAGAGCAGCTTGAACGTCGGAGCAATCAGCGCACCGAGGATGTTTTCCACGAGGCCGATCCCCAGACCGCCGACCAAGGCACCACTCACCGTCCCGAAGCCTCCCAAGACGACACTGGCGAATGCGAGGAGAAGAAACGCATCCCCGATGGTCGGGGAGACCTGGTAGAAGGAGGTGAGGAAGACGGCGGCCACGCCGACCGTGGCGATCCCAATGCCCCAACTGAGGGCAAACATCTTGTCGGTGTCGATGCCCAGCGTCTGGGCGACCAGGCGGTCCTGGGCTGCCGCTTGGAGGGCCTTGCCGGTTTTCGTCCGGTTCAAGAACAGCCACAGCAAGGCAAACGTCGCCAGGGCCGCGACGGCTGCGGCCACCTTGGGTGTTCCCATCGACAGCCCCGCCAGGGTCA
>MNEU01000068.1:0-7615 GCA_001917855.1 Armatimonadetes bacterium 13_1_40CM_64_14
AGCACCACGACGTTCGGGGAACGCGAGGCGGCCCGCGGGGGCATCGGGCAGCTTCTCGGTGTGGACATCATGCCGCTCCTGGCCCGCGCGGCCCGCTGACCGGTCGCCATGTTCACGAAATCTGCTGCATTCTACGACGCCATTTACGCCGCGATGGGGAAGGATTACGTCCGGGAGGCGCAGCAGGTGCACGCACTCATCCAGGAGCACACACGCGCGCCCGGGAGAACGTTGCTGGACGTCGCGTGCGGGACCGGCAATCACCTGGCCGTGCTCCGAGAGTGGTATGAGGTGGCGGGCCTCGACCTCGATACGCGCATGCTAGCCATCGCACGCCGGCGCTGCCCCGGCGTGCGTTTCTACCGCTCGGACATGGCGGCATTCCATCTGGACCGACGCTTCGACGCCGTCATTTGCCTGTTCAGTTCGATCGGCTACGCGCGCACCCGCGCCCGGCTGCATCGCACGCTAAAAACTTTCGCCCAGCACACCGCTCCCGGCGGGGTGGTGCTAATCGAACCGTGGATTTTTCCGGAGAAGTTCGAGGAAGGGCACGTGGGTCTCGTCGTCGTCGATCAGCCCGCCTTAAAGATCGCGCGGATGAACGGGAGCGAGCACCGCGGGCGTCTCTCGCCATTGCGGTTTCACTACCTTGTGGGGACCCCCGACGGCGTGAGCCATTTCACAGAAGAGCACACCTTGGGGCTGTTTACCCACGAGAACTATTTGACCGCTTTCCGCGCCGCCGGACTGGATGTCTCCTTCCACTCCGACGGCCTCACAGGGCGCGGACTGTACATCGGCCGGAAGCCGAACGTCTAACTTCCATCAGACTTGCTGCCGTGCGGACCATCTCCGACTAGCGGTTCTAGACGGCGGGCACATCTCGCGATGATGACGTCTTTCCGTTCTACCGTTGTGTCGGTGACCATACTCCTCGTAAGTCTGCTGTTTGGGCCAGCGTCGGCACAGGACGTCGCGGTGTATCCAGGAATTGATGGCGTCCAGACCGTCGCCGATGAGCTGGCGGGCAGGCGGCTAGGGGTCGTAACGCATCATGCCGGACTGACACGCGACGGGCTCTCTACGGCTTTCATCCTGTACGGCCTCCCGCGTACGGCGCTGACGGCTGTGTTCACTCCGGAACACGGGTTCAACGGGTCAGGGGGAGAGCCCGAGCAGCGCGTTCTTCCCACGCCCATCCCGGTCTACAGCCTGTTCGGCCGAGTCACCGCGCCGACCCGCAAGATGCTCGCCTCGGTGGATGTGCTGGTCATCGATTTGCAGGACGTGGGTGTTCGACCGTTCACCTATGTTTCCACGATGGCCTTGGTGATGGAGGCGGCTCGCCAGGCGGGCAAACCGGTCGTGGTGCTGGACCGACCCAATCCCATGGGCGGAGTGATCGTCGATGGCCCCGTGCTCGAGGAGCAGTTCCGGTCGTTCATCGGCATGTATCCCATCCCGTACGTGCACGGCATGACGATCGGGGAACTCGCGCAGTTGTACAACCAGGCTTTTGGGATCGGTGCGGACCTCCGGATCGTCCCCATGCGGGGATGGGTGCGGCGCATGCGGTGGTCAGACACCGGGCTCCCGTGGCCCACCCCTTCCCCCGGGCTGCTCACCGACGACAGCCCCCTCTACTACGCGACCACCGGGGCGATTGACGGGACGAACCTGTGGAACGGCGTGAGCACCGACTCCCGGTTCCGCGTGATCCTGGGGCGGTGGATTGACGGGGCCAAATTGGCCGAGCGGCTGAACCAATACCAGTTGCCCGGCGTAGTATTTAGCGGGGTCACCGTTCCTTACCCGGTCAGCCATCGACCGTGGTCGGGCGTCCACCTGCAGATTACCGATCCGGCCGTCTACCGGCCGCTGACGACAACGGTGTACATCTTGGCGGAGATCCGGAAGATGTATGGCAGACAGTTGACGTTTTGGCGCCCCCGCCGGGGGGGATATTTCTTTGATAGTGTGTGGGGGACCCGCGAGGTGCGGCTAGGCATTCAGCGGGGCGACGACGCCGCCACGATCGTCGGACGATGGCAACCCGGCCTGGAGAAGTTCCTTACCTTGCGTCAGCGCTTCCTGTTGTACCCGGACGCCCCTCTGCCGGTCCACGAGGCAGGGGTCAGACAGCCATCCCTCGAGGACGAGAGTACGGGGCGGCGCGTGATGCCATTTCCCAACTGGAGGATACAAGAATGAGCAAGGGATCGATCATGGCTCTGGTCCTGGCTGGTGTCTTAGCTACCACGGTGGCGCCCGTGCGGGCGGAGAAGAAGTCGAAGGACTTTGAGAAAGGGCAGGCGTTCTGCCCGTCGCACGTTCTGGTGATCGGCGGGACCATCATTCAGGCCGGCCGCTGCTACATGCTAGCGGTGTTGCGCAACGACCACGGCACATTTCTCGCATTCCTGAATCCGTCGGTGGAACGGTCCCGCGGGCCGATCCGGCTCAATAGTGAGGACGGCCGCCGGGTGTCGACGAAGGTGATCTACCTCGTGCCGATTGGCGCATCGGGCATCTCGGCGGCGGTAATCCCCGTGAACACGGTGCGGTTGGTGGGGATCCACGAAGAGGACCGCGACGAAGACGAAGGCGAGAATGACAACGATGAGCACAATAACGTGGGTCAAGGCAACCAGAAGGTTGTCTTGGTAGTCACCGGCATCCCCATCCCCAACCTGGCCGTGACCTTCATCGTCCGTCTGTAGAGACGCTGCGCATCGTTTCAGATATGGTCTGCTGGGAGGCACGTGGACAACCGCGTGCCTCCCAGTGCGTCAGGCAGTCCGCGCCATTCTCATCCGTTGCTAACCACTAGCAGATGAGTCCCCCCTCAATTTGATGATGCTGGTCCCCTGAAGGGACGATCAGCCAGGTACGGAATGGTCCCCCTGCTGAGGTGGACCATGGACGCGTATGACTGGCTGCTCGAGCATGTGGATCGTACTTATCAGAAAGGAAACTGGGCGGGGACGGGGGTGCGGCCCGCTCTGGAGGGTGTGAGCGCAGAGCTCGCCGCGTGGCGACCGCACCCCGAGCAGCACACCATCGCGGAGATCGCCTTGCACATGGCTTACTGGAAAGATGCGGTCGGGGCACGCTTGGCTGAGCGTCCGTGGACCTACGACGAGGAGCAGAATTGGCGACCGGTAACCGTCACAGCGCAGGGATGGACGCGGGTCCTCTCGGAGCTCCAGACCGCGCACGAGGGGCTCATGAGAGATCTGCGCGCCCTGTCCAGCACCCAGCTCATGGCAGCGGTGGGTCCGACACCTGGGGGGCCGACACGCGAACTGCGCACGATTGATCTCGTCGTGGACATCGCCACGCACGATCACTATCACGCCGCCCAAATTTTCGTGCTGAAGCGGCTCTACGGAGGTCCCGGAGGCGCTGCGGCTTGACCGGGTTGAACGGGTCTGCTAACGTCGATAAGGTAGGGGACGCGAGAGAAGGCGCGGCGGTGGGGAACCAGCGGTCAATGGGACAGACCCTTCTCGGCGCGCCTCGTGACGCCTAGCTAGCCCCGCTTTGCAGCACGTCGGCCACGGGCACCCCGGACCCCGTGGCCGTTTCATTTCGTGACCCGGCGCCACATCTCGTCGCCGATTAAGGACCAGGAGTTTTGATGGCCGTTTCGATTCCGTACCGACAACACAGGGAGTTTTTAGTGACATACTTGCGCCCTCAGCTGCCTCGGGTGGCGCTCCTCACCGTGCTGCTGTTCACCGGGATTGGCCTGCAGCTGCTCACCCCGCAAATTGTCCGCCGGTTTATCGACGCCGCACGAGCGGGAGCGGCTGTCGAGGCGTTGGCGCGACTCGCGTTCGCGTACCTGGCCGTCGCGGTCGCAGGCCAAATTATCTCCGTCCTTTCCGTCTACTCCGGCGAAAACGTCGGGTGGACGGCGACCAACACACTGCGCGAGGCCCTCGCGCTACACTGCCTGCGCTTAGACCTGTCGTTCCACAATGCCAAGACCCCGGGGGAGATGATCGAGCGGGTTGATGGCGATGTCACGCAACTCTCCTCGTTCTTCTCGCAGTTCGTCATTCGCGTGGTCGGCAACGCTGTGCTGCTGGTTGGGATCTTGGTCTTGTTGTACCGTGCGGACTGGCACGTGGGTCTGGCCTATGCGGGGTTTACCATCGGCGCGCTGCTCATTCTCCGCTGGCTCATCGCATCTGCGGTGCCCTACTGGAGAGACGCTCGACAAACGAGCGCCGTCTTGCTGGGATTTCTTGAGGAGCGCCTGTCGGGGACTGAAGACATCCGGTCTAGCGGGGCGGTCCCGTACGTCATGAGGCGGCTGTACGAAGTTCTGCGCACCCAGCTTGAGAAGTCCCGACGGGCCTGGCTGCGGGGGTCAATGCTCTGGGCGACAACGGCGGGACTGCTGGCCCTAGCCAATGCGCTCGCCTTCGGCATGGGGGCCTACCTGCTCCACCGCGGCGTCATCACTTTGGGCACCGTGTACTTGTTCTTCCATTACACCGAGATGCTGCGGCGGCCGCTCGAACAGATCACTCGGCAGATGCAAGAACTGCAGCGCGCCGGCGCGAGCATCGGGCGAGTCGGGGACCTGCTGGCGTTGCAGCCGACGGCGACGGATGGACCACGTTCCCTGCCCGCGGGGGCGCTCGAGGTCCAGGTTGACCACCTCTCGTTCGGCTATGACGAAGGCGACCCGGTGTTAGAGGACATCTCCCTGCGTGTGGCCCAGGGGCGGGTGCTGGGGCTGCTGGGCCGCACGGGCAGTGGTAAGACGACGATTGGTCGGTTGATGGTGCGCTTCTACGATCCCACCGCCGGGGCCATTCGCCTGGGCGGGACAGACATTCGCGACGTGCCGCTCACGGAGCTGCGAAACCGCGTGGGGCTCGTGACACAGGACGTGCAGCTGTTTCACGCCTCCGTGCGCGATAATCTGACGTTCTTTGACCGCGGCATTGCAGACGCGCGGATTATGGCGGTATTGGGCGAACTGGGCCTCGCCGATTGGATTGAGACATTGCCACGGGGCTTGGACACGCCGATAGGCCCGCACGTGCTATCCGCCGGGGAGGCGCAACTGCTGGCGTTCGCGCGTGTGTTCTTCAAGGATCCCGGACTGGTCATTCTCGATGAGGCCTCGTCGCGCCTGGACCCGGCGACCGAACAGCTCCTGGAGCGGTCGGTGAATGCGTTGCGGCGCGGTCGTACGGCGATCATCATCGCCCATCGTCTGGCGACCGTGCAGCGGGCGGATGAGATCATGATTCTCGATGCCGGTCGGGTCGCCGAAGCGGGACCGCGCGCGGCGCTCGCCGCCGATCCCACGTCGCGGTTCGCCTCGCTGTTGCGCACGGGTTTAGAAGAGGTGCTGGCGTGAATACCTGGCGCCTGTTGCGGCGGCTCTTGCTCTATGAGCCGAAGTTGTTCGCATTAAACATGCTGTTGTGGACGGCGTTCTGGGTGACGCCGTTGCTTGTCGGGCTCGTGATGCGGGCGATTTTCGACGCGCTTACTCGGGGGCAGACCGTCGGCGCGGGTCTGGAGACTCTCCTCGCAGCCCTCGTGGGTGTGGCGGCGGCCCGCATTGCGATCAACGTATGGGGGGTGAGCGCCTGGGCCTCGTACTTCTTCAGCCGCGCCGGGCTGCTGCGCAGCAACTTGCTCGAACGAATCCTCAATCGCCCGGGAGCAAAAGCGTTGCCCGACTCCCCCGGGGAGGCGATGAGCCGGTTCCGGGACGACGTCGACGAGATCCTGCGGCTGGTGGAGATGGTCGTCGATGGCGTCGGCGTGCTGCTCGCGGGGATCATCGCCGCGGGGATCATGTTTTCGGTCAACTCCTACATCACCACCGTCGTGCTCGTCCCGCTGGTCGTCATGGTGGCCGTGGTCGGCGCGCTGCGCCAGCAGATCTTGAGGTATCGGCGGGCGGCGCGCGAGGCCACCGGCCGGGTGACCGATCTGATCGGGGAGATGTTCGGCGCGGTGCAGGCCGTCAAGGTCGCGACGGCCGAGGACCACGTCATTGCGCACTTCCGCACGTTGAACGAGGACCGGCGACGGGCATCGCTCAAGGATAGCTTGCTCACCGAACTGCTCAATGCGGTGTTTTGGAGCTCCGTGACGCTGGGGACCGGTCTAATTCTCCTGCTGGCCAGCCAAGCGATTCGCGCAGGGACCTTCACTGTGGGCGATTTCGCCCTCTTTGTCTTCTACCTCAGCTTGGTCACTGAGGCGATGACCACCGTCGGCAATTTCGCCGCCCGCTTCCGCCAGGTCGGCGTCTCCGTGCAGCGCCTGGCGGACCTCCTCCCGGACGAATCGGCCGACCGGCTGACCGATGCGCATCCACTATACCTCACCGGGGCGGTGCCCCCCGTTGCGTTCGTCGAGAAAGTTCCGACGGATCGGTTAGAGACATTGGTGGCGCGAGGGCTCACCTTTCGTGATCCGGCCACGGGACGAGGGATCGAGGACGTCAGTTTCACGCTGACCCGCGGAGAATTCACGGTGGTGACGGGCCGAATCGGCTCGGGCAAGAGTACGCTCGTGCGCGCGCTGATCGGTCTACTGCCCAAAGATGCGGGCGTGATCTTGTGGAATGGACAGCCTGTCCAGCGCCCCGCGGAGTTCTTCGTCCCCCCTCGCGTGGCGTACATTCCCCAGGTCCCGCGGCTGTTCAGCGAGGCTCTGCAGGACAATGTGCTGTTCGGACTTCCCCTCACGCGCGCGGATCTGCCCGGCGCAGTGTGGTCGGCTGTCATGGAACGGGATGTGGAGATGCTGGAGCGTGGGCTGGATACCTTGGTCGGCCCGCGGGGAGTGAAACTGTCCGGCGGGCAGGTCCAGCGCACGGCGGCCGCGCGGATGTTTGTGCGCAAACCCGAGTTGTTGGTCATTGATGACCTCAGTAGCGCGCTCGATGTGGAAACCGAACGGATCCTGTGGGATCGGCTCTTTGCGTTGGAAGACGTGACATGCCTTGTGGTCTCCCACCGTCGAGACGCGCTGCGGCGGGCCGATCACATCATCGTTATGAACGACGGCCGGATCGACGCCGAAGGCAAATTGGAGTTCTTGCTGCAGACGTCCGATGAGATGCAGCGGTTGTGGCACGGCGACCCGCGGGCGGTGGCCCGCTAGACGCGTTAAGGCACGCGCGGAGCCGTCGCGGCGTCGGCTTCCGCCTGGAAGTACGGACGTGGGGCGAAACCAAACAGACGGGCCACGAGGCTGCGCGGAAAGCTGAGGACGAGCCCGTTGTAATCGGCGACGCGTTCGTTGTACCGGCGTCGCTCGACGGCGATGCGGTTTTCCGTGCCGGCGAGTTCGTCCATCAAGCCCAGCACGACCTCCTGGCTCCGGAGTTGCGGGTACTGCTCAATCAGCGCGATCAATCGCACGGTCCCGCGCTGCAAGTCGGTCGCGGCGGTTACTCGCTGTGGGGAGCCGGGTGCCGCCATAGCGTACTGTTCCCGCGCTTTGGCCAGTTCGGCGAAGAGTGCCCGTTCATGGGAGAGGTAGCCTTGGGTGACTGCGACGAGGTTGGGGATGAGATCCGCCCGCCGCTGGTAGACGGAATCGACCTGCGCCCACTGGGCGTCGA
>MNEU01000068.1:7861-9364 GCA_001917855.1 Armatimonadetes bacterium 13_1_40CM_64_14
GGTGCCATGGTCTCCGAGATGACCTGTTCGAGGAAGGCTTGCGGCACCGCATCTTTCAGGCCGGCGCCGACCGTGATCTCGATGGATCGCTTGGCCACCACCACCAGGATGAACACGCCATTGTTGAGGTCCTTCTTGCCTATCCCGTGGTGATCGAAGTACTCGCGGGCGAACCGAGCGGGGTCGGCTGTATCGTGGAGGAGCATAACGCTGATCTCCGCGGTCGTGTCGCGTTCCAGGTGCTCGATCAGCTCGCGCAGTTGGTGTTTCTCTGCCGGACTGAGGAGATGCGCTAGGCTCCGTCGTTTCAGACCGAATCGCATGGGGTCGCTACCAGCTTCCGGAGGCGCCTCCGCCCCCCGAGCTGCCTCCACCAAACCCGCCGAATCCGCCACTGCCGCCGAAGCCGAAACCTCCGCTACTCCACCCTCCTCCGCCCCAATACGCGGTGCTCCCTACGTGCTCCACCCTGAGGTCGTTGTACCCGCATCGGGGGCAGGCATAGCGCACCGTGATGCTCGGAATCCCGGACAGCACGACATGGCGGACGACATCCCGTCGCAGGATCGAGCGGCAGCGCGGACACCGCGGCCTGGATCCCCACACGCCCGCTCCCAAAATCGTCAGAAAGAAAAGGACTTCTCCTACCAGCCACGCGTTGGGCGAACTTCGTCCGGGACGCGGGGCAGGCCGGGGGCTGGCCGCGGAGGGCGCCCCGATCAGGCGGGCGAGTTCATCGACAGCCGCGGTCAATCCTCCAGCGTAATCCCCCTGTCGAAAACTCGGCGTGATGATGTCGCGGATAATCCGCCCCGCCTGCGCGTCCGGGACCTTTCCTTCCAGCCCGTAGCCAACCTCGATGCGTACCCGTCGGTCCTGCAGAGCGACCACGATGAGAATGCCATTATTCTTGTCGCGTTTGCCGATGCGCCACTGCTCAAACAGCCGGACCGATGCGTCCTCGATCGTCCGCCCCCCGAGGGAGGGTAGGGTGGCGATCGCAATCTCTGTCGTCGTCTCCCGCGCGTATGCTTGCAGACGTTCTTCCAGCTGCAGGCGTGCACCCTGATTCAACACCCCGGCAAAGTCGTTGACGAACCCGGTCGGGATCGGGAACTCTGCGGCCGCCAGCCCAAACGCGAGGGGCAAGAAGGCGAACAATTGCCAGGCACGCCCCAGACGTACGCTCACGGGTTGGTGAGGTTCACCTTAGGCGCCTGTCGTGCCTCAGTTGCCGAGATGAAGTAGGGCTTCTCTGCGAATCCCAGCGAACGGGTCATCAGGACCGTCGGAAACGTCTTTAGCCGCGTGTTGTACTGCCGCACTTGTTGATTGTAGGCTTGGCGGGCGGCGGCGATCTCATTTTCGGTACTCGCCAGCTCGCTCATCAGACGCTGGACGACGTCGCTCGACCGCAGGGTCGGGTAATTCTCGACGATAACCAGCAACCGGGCCAGGGCACTTTCGACTTGGTTTGCCGCGGCAACCCGCTCGGATGAGCCC
>MNEU01000023.1 GCA_001917855.1 Armatimonadetes bacterium 13_1_40CM_64_14
CCTGGGTCCCCGAGGTCTTGGCCAGGTGACGCATCAGGCGGGACTTCTTGCGTGCGGCGGTGTTCTTGTGAAGGATCCCTTTGCGAGCCGCCCGATCGAGTTCTGCGACGATCCCTTCGAGTCTCGCCGGATCGGTCAGCGCGGCTTTGCTGAGGGTCTTCAGGCGGGAGAGCACACTTTGGTTTTGTACTCTCCGCTTTGCATCCTGTCGCTTGTGCTTCAGTCCTGACCTGGATCGTTTCGCCACAAAGGCCTCCTGAAGTGATCTGCGCTCGCAGCCACGTCATCGTAGCATACGGGATGGGGCCTCACAAGCGCGAGGCTCCGGGGGGTCGTGGACCGTGGACTGCATACAAAATGCCTGACGATACCGCTCAAGGGGAAAGGCAGTGCTAGGTGCCTGTTGAACGGTGAAGGACGAGAACCGGTGGACCTGCCAGTGCCTCCCTCTGCACACCTGTCACCTGTCCCGCTGAATCCGGACGAGGGGGCTACGCAGTTTGCCCTCCCCTCCCATGGTCGGCTTGCCCGAGCCGCGTCCCTCATGGCCATCGCCACGGTCGCGAGCCGCATTTTAGGCCTGGTGCGCGAGATCGTGGCGGCGTGGCTGTTTGGTGCAACCCAGGCGAAAGCCGCCTACGTTATCGCGTACTACCTGCCATTCTTTGTCCAACGGTTGCTGCTCGGCGGCACGTTGAGCATTGTCTTCATCCCGACGCTCAGCCGCTACCTCGCGCGCAATGATCTTCAGGAAGCCCGCCGTGTGTCCGGGAGCTTGTTCAGCTTAGTGTTTGCCATGGGAGCCGGGATGGTCGCAGCAGGCTACGTCCTGGCTCCGCTGCTCGTGCCGATCGCGGCGCCCGGGTTCACTGCATCTGCCGAGCTCGTCTCTCTCACGGTGCACCTCACCCGGATCATCTTCGTCGCAATGCTGTTCTTGGCACTGGCGGTCTTTCTCACGGGATTTCTGCAGGCCCACAACGATTTCACGGTCGCCGCGTTAGCCCCGGTGGCCTTCAACATCACCATCATCGCCGGGACGCTGGTGCTGGGGCCTCGGATCGGAATCGAAGGACTCGCCATCGCGTGGATCGCCGGGACCGCCATGCAGTTTCTCGTCCAGCTGCCAGCCGCACGCCGCTACGGGCTGCGACCGGGTCCGATCGACGTGCGTCATCCTGCCGTCCGCGACTTCGGCCGGCTCGCCGTCCCCGCGGTGCTGGCGTTGGCGATCCTGGAGATCAACGCCTACGTGGGCCGGTTCTTTGCCTCGCTGCTGGCGGCATCGCCGGCGGCTAGCCCCGTGGCGGTGCTCGACTACGCGTATGAGGTGGTGCAGGCGCCCGCGGGAATCTTCGCGGTCTCGATTGCCACAGCCGTCTTTCCGTTGCTGTCCCGCCATGCCGCCTCCGGGAGTCACGCCGACTTGCGCACCACGGCCTCGCTGGCGTTGCGGACCGTCCTGTTTGTGATCCTCCCCCTGACCGCGTTGGTGGTTGTCCTGCGGGTCCCGCTCGTGGCGCTGATCTTCCAGCGGGGACAGTTCACCCCCCAGGCTACGGAGGCGGTCGCGGCGGCACTGCTCGGCTATGCGGTGGGGTTGCCCGCGATTGCAGGATCGTATGTCGTGACGCGCACGTACTACGCGTTGCAGGACATGGGAACACCCGTGCGAATCGGCGGCGTGATGGTGGTCCTCAACGCCCTACTGGCGTCCGCTTTGATGCGGCCCTGGGGGGTCGGGGGCATTGCGCTCGCGGCGTCAATTGTCAGTGTGATGAATGTCGGGCTGTTGCTCTGGGGTTTGCGCCAGCGCCTGGGCCGCATCGATGGGCGACAGATCGCGTCCAGCCTCCTGCGCAGCGGAGTTGCCTCCCTCATCGCTGGCGCTGCGGGTGCCGCGGTGGTGGCGCTCGTCCGGCCCCACGGGCTCGTGGGGCACAGCCTTCAGGTAGGGGCTGCCCTCGGGGCGGGAGGCGTCGCATACCTGGGCGCGTGCTATCTGTTGCGCGTGAACGAGTTACACACCACGTGGCGTCTGCTTCGCCGGCCGGCGCGTTGACAGTCAAATTTCCGGGGTGCTACGGTAAGGGGTACGTGCGTTAGCACTCTTCGCTAGAGAGTGCTAAACGAATAGTGCGGGGAGGACAGCACGGTGCTCGCCCTAGATGCTCGAAAACAAGAGATCCTGCGCACCGTGATCCGCTCGTACATCGGCACGGCGGAGCCGGTCGGGTCCGAAGTGCTCGCCCAGCGATCCCGGCTCGGGGTCAGTGCAGCGACCATCCGCAACGAGATGGCTATGCTTGAAGAGATGGGGTATCTTGCACAGCCGCACCCGTCGGCTGGCCGCATCCCCACCGACCGCGGCTACCGACTGTACGTCGACTCCCTTCTGGAAGACACAACGCTATCAACTGGCGAGCGGACGCGACTGCGACGGCAGCTAGCCAACGCCCTGGAGGAACGGGACCGCTTCCCAGAAGAGATTGCCCGCACCCTGGCTACGGTGTCACACTACGCCTCGCTAGTGGCTCAGTCGCACCCCGACCGTCTTGTCTTCAAGCACCTGCACCTTGTCCCCGTCGAGTCGACCCATGTCATGGCCGTGATTGTGACAAATGCAGGGGTGATCCGCGGCCGGATGGTGGATCTCCTCGAGCCGGTGGATGCCGAAGGGTTAGACGGGCTATCGCGCGTGGTGAGTCACCGCCTAGAAGGGTATGCCCTGGGGGACATCACCGAGGCGGTGCTGACGCGGGTACTGGACGAAGCGGCCCGGCAGCAGCGGGTCGTGCGGCAGTTGACGGAGTGGCTCCTCCACCAGATGCTCGCCGCCAGTCGTCAGATCCACGTCGAAGGGACGCTCAACATCCTCACGCAGCCGGAGTTCCGCGATGCACGGGCCGCCCGGTCAGTGCTGGAGGCTCTGGAGCGCGAAGAGGTCCTCAGCAATCTATTGGAAGGAGCCCCCGATCGCCCGGTGTGGATCGCGATCGGCAGCGAGCACCGCATCGAAGATCTCCGCGGCTGTAGCGTGGTCGCGGCTGCCTACCGGGTGGGCGGCCGCTCCGTCGGCACCATAGGCATCGTGGGTCCCACGCGCATGCAATACGCACGGGTCATCTCGCTGGTTCGCTACTTGGCCGACAGCGTCAGCGATGTCCTGACCGAGCCGGCATAGATGGCGATGGCTGACTACTACCACACGCTGGGGGTGGACCGTACCGCCACCCAAGAGGAAATCAAGCAGGCGTTCCGCCGGTTAGCCCGCGAGCATCATCCCGACGTCCGCAAGGACGACCCTAAGGCCAACGAGCGCTTCAAGGAAATTAATGAAGCGTACCAAGCGCTGAGCGACCCCGAACGGCGCGCGCATTACGATCGATACGGGACTCTCCCCCGCGGGGCGGTCGGGGATGTGACGGGGACGGGCTTTGGTCCGTTTGATGACATCTTCGACATGTTCTTTGGGCGCCGCGCAGGGAGGCCTGACCGCGATGCGCCTGAGGCGGGAGCCGATTTGCGCGTCGATCTCGAGCTCACGCTGGAAGAGGCATTCTCCGGCGTTGAGAAGACTGTCGACCTCGCGCGTCTGGAGACGTGTCCCGCCTGCTTTGGAACCGGTGCCGAGCGCGGATCCGCCCCCGAACAGTGCCCGACCTGCGGCGGCCGTGGCGAGGTGCGGTATTCCCAGCGCACGGTCTTCGGGGCTTTCACGCAGGTGGGCACGTGCCCGACGTGTGGCGGGTCGGGCACCGTGCTGAAGCACCCGTGTCGGCAGTGCGGCGGGAACGGGCGGGTGGAGGTCAAGCGCACAGTGACGGTCGCCCTGCCCGCGGGCGTTGACGACGGGATGCGCGTCCGCGTGAAGGGCGAAGGTGAAGCGGGTGTCCGCGGGGGGGCACGCGGCGATCTGTACGCGTTCATCCACCTGCGTCCGCACAAGATCTTCCAGCGGCGTGGCCGGGATCTGTTCTGCAGTGCCCCGTTCACTATGTATCAGGCTGCGTTGGGCGGCGAGATCGAGGTCCCCGCGCTGGACGGTCCGATCACGCGATCAGTTCCTCCGGGCACGCAGCCGGGGACCGTCCTGACCGTGAAGGGCAAAGGGATGCCGGACACGCGCGGCGGCCGAGGGGATCTCCACGTGCAGTTGGACGTGCGCGTCCCGACGGACCTGTCGACTGAAGAGCGCAAGATCTTAGAGCAGCTGGCCGCACAGCGCGGACAGAAGGTCGCGCCACGCAAAAAGCTCTCAGACAAAATGAAAGACATGCTCCAGTAGCGCAGGGTTCAGAGAATCCCCTTCGCGTACCGGCCCCCTATGAAATGGATTGAAGTCACCGTCACGACCGCCCCGTCCGCAGTCGAGGCCGTCGCGAATATCCTTCTCGAGTGCCGCACCGGTGGAGTGGAAGAAGAGCACCCGTCGACGGGCGTGGTTCAGTTGCGCGGCTATCTACCGGTAGGTCCGGCGACTGAGGTCACGCTTGGGGCCATCCGCCGCCGGGTGCTTGCGTTGCCGCAGTTTGGGTTGGATGTGGGCGCGGGCCGGATCGAGACGACCGTCGTCGAGGACTCCGGATGGGCCCACGCCTGGAAGAACCATTTCCGCCCGTTTCTCGTCGGCGCGCGCATCTGGATCACCCCCACGTGGGAGGACGCTCCGCCGCCCGCTGGCCGGATCGCGATTGCACTCGACCCCGGGATGGCGTTTGGCAGCGGGCTGCACGCATCGACACAGTTGTGTTTGAAGGTGTTAGAAGACCGACTGCGCAGCGGGGCTCGCGTCTTCGACATTGGCACGGGTTCGGGCATCTTATCGATTGCTGCGGCGAAGTTGGGCGCCGCCTCCGTCCTCGCGATTGACAGCGATTCAGTGGCCGTCGGCGTAGCATCGGGGAATGTCGCGCACAATGGGGTGGCCGGCGTGGTGGAGGTCCGTGAGGGCGACCTCCTGCAGGGTATCCGTGCTCGTGCCGATGTGATTCTCGCCAACCTCACGGCTGAGATCCACCTGGATCTCTTGCCAACCGTTGCAGATCACCTCGCTGCTGGCGGGTGGGTCCTCGCCTCTGGAATCGTCGCGGAGCGGCAACTGGAGGTCGAGGCGGTGGCTCGGGCAAGTGGCCTGGATGTGCGTGAGGCGCGGCGCGAAGCGGAGTGGCGGTGTTTGGTGCTCACGGCGGTGGGTGGCGAGCGATGACCCGGAAAACTTCGCCTGGAAATGCCGATGCGTTGCGCCGGTTCTTCGTTCCTCCGAATTCCGTCGTGGGAACCCAGGTGCTCTTTCCTGCAGATGAAGCACGCCACGCCGCCGCCGTGCTGCGGTTGCACCCGGGAGACCACGTGATCGTCATCGACGGCACGGGGGTGGAGCGCACTGTTATCCTGACGGAGGTCGCCCCCGGCAAGGTCGCTGGACGCGTCGTGGAGACCCGGGTGATCTCGCAACGGGGGGTGCTGGCACTTGTCCAGGGCGTGCCCAAAGGTGCCAGGATGGACGACGTCGTCCGGATGGGGACTGAGCTTGGGGTATCCGAGTTCTTCCCGTTTCTGTCCAAACGGACAGTGGCGGAAGGACGCGGTCGGACAGGACGCTGGCAACGGATTGCTGTCGAATCAGCCAAACAGTCTCGGCGCAGCGACGTGCCCGCGGTCCATGCGCCGGCCCCCCTGCACGATGTGCTGGTCCAGATCGCCGGCTACAACCTCATTGTGCTGCTCTGGGAAGGAGAGCAGTCCCGCACCATGGCGCAGGCGCTGGCGCGCTTGGCCCCTCCCGCGAGCGTCGCCATCATCGTGGGTCCAGAGGGGGGTCTAGCCGAGCAGGAGGTCGACGCCGCCGTGGCGCGCGGGGCCGTGCCGGTCACCCTGGGGCCGTTGATCCTCCGGACCGAAACAGCAGGCGTCGTCGCGCTGGCGATTGTGCGATACGAGCTAGGGAGGAAAGCAGGGAGCGACGTCAGGATGACGACCGGGAGCAGTTAGGCCCCCGATTCACTTCACGGGAACCAC
The DNA here is from genome assembly GCA_001917855.1 of Armatimonadetes bacterium 13_1_40CM_64_14. Taxonomy (GTDB): domain Bacteria; phylum Sysuimicrobiota; class Sysuimicrobiia; order Sysuimicrobiales; family Kaftiobacteriaceae; genus 13-1-40CM-64-14. Next base: position 6,022 of record MNEU01000023.1, read on the forward strand.
GTCGTTTTTGTCGTCCTTCTTTATCAGCCACTTGTGGGGATCGATCTCAACGTGCGTCACCAGCTTCGGCGTCGCCGCTGTCACCGTGCCCTCGCCGCGGCTGGGAATGACGACCTTCTCAATCTGGACGCCATCGTCTGTGCGAAAACCAATCTCCACTGACATGGACCCCGTGCCGCGATTGCGCACGGTGACCGTCGTTTGAAACGTGCCGTCGGCATTGGGTGCGGAGGCGGCATTCGCGATGGTGTAATCGGGCAACACTCGCTCCTGGATCCACTCGCGGAAGAACCAGTCCAGGGGTTGACCGGACGCCTGCTCCATAATCTCTTGGAAATCGGACACTCGGGCGGCTTTGCCGCGGTACGCGGCAAAGTAGGCTGCCAGCCCCTTTCGGAAGACCTCATCGCCCACCACCCCGCGGAGCATGTGCAGGACCAGCGACCCTTTCGCGTAGATCGACCGGCGGGCGGCTCCATGGTAGTTGGTGAAGGTGATCGCTCCGAGAGGAGGTTCAGTGGTGGTCGCGACGACGGAAGCGTAGAGATTGCGTTCCTCTTGCAGTTCTCGCTTGAAGGCCTCCGGTCCCATCACCGCCTCCAAAGCCATCAGCGACAGATACTCCGCGAACCCTTCTGACAGCCAGATGAAGCCGTTGCCTTTGGGGACGGTCTGGCTAGGGACATAGCTGTGCAAGATCTCGTGTGCGATGAGCTGAAAGAGGTGGGAGTCCCTGTTCAGATCGCCGGTATACGTATTGCGGAAGGCTCGGTCGTCAATCAACAGGAACGCGGGGTAGCCGATCCCCCCGCCCACAATGAGGAGCGATACCGTCCGCAGCTGCGAGTACGGAAACGGGTACAGCAGCTTACTGTAGTAATCCACGGATCGACCGGCAAAATCGGCGAGCTTATCGAGGTTGCGGTCCTCTCCCGGCGGTACATAGAACTCCATCTGCACGCCGGCGATCGTGCGGTTGCGCACGGTGTGCTTTTGCCCCCCGGCGAGTGCCACCCACGGCACGAGCACCTCCGAATCCCACGTGGAGGTGTCCCCGTTGCGGGAGATCAGTTTGCCCGTGCCGGCGATATTGTACCCACCCGGGGTTGTGATTTTGAGTACGACGCGGCCGAGGTTCGCCGAGAGGTCGCCGAAGGGGCTGATCAGGAGCGGATAGAGCGAGCCCGGTCCGACCTTCACGAACTCATTGTAGATGTAGTCTGGCCCCCCCTCATACGCAAAGGTCAGCGGCACTTTCCCACCAGGCGGTAGCGCGGGGGTGAAAGTGAGAGTGAGCGTGTCTCGCAGTCGGCTGGATGCCACCTGATAGCCTGGTGCTGCGACCGAAGTAAGGTTAACATCGCTATCAAAGTCAAACCGGGCGGTAGTCACCGGACTGGTAGCAGTCACTTCGAGTTGTGCGACCGTCGTGCCGCGCAGCGTGCCGTGGCTCGTGAACTGGATGTCGCCGCCTTGGTATTCGTACTTGAGCGGGACCGGGGTGACCTCCACGGCGATATCGAACGCCCGGATGACCAGCTCCTCCAGGCTCAGCTGTGCCGACCCCGGAGCCGGCCCGATCGCGAGCACTAGGGCACAGGCGAGTAGGGCCACCCCGATCGTCTGCTTGTTCATGGGCGGGAAACATTCTGCAACAGTGCCAGCAGTCCTGTCCAACTGTCGCCGCCATGCCCTACACCACGCGGTCCCAAAGCCACGTTGTATTTTTATTCAAAGCAGAGTATTATTATGAGACTGCTTCAGGCGGCGGGCACGGAGGCGCGGGCGTGACCATCCGGGCGAGCATCATCGGAGTATCGGGGTACGGCGGCGGCGAGCTGGCCCGGCTGCTCGTCGGGCATCCACAGGTGCGGCTTGTCCACCTGGCCGCTGGCAGCCGCGCGGGGGAAGCCATGAGTGGACTCTACCCCAATCTGCGCGGATTCACTGATGCGGTGACGGAAACGGCCGACGCCGAGGCGATCGCCCGCGACTCCGATGTCGTTTTCCTCGCGCTACCCAATGGCGAGGCGATGACCCTCGCGCCCGCGATGGTCGAGCACACCCGTCTCGTAGACCTGGGCGCGGATTTTCGCTTCACCGATCCGCAGGTCTACGAGCAGTGGTACGGTCGCGCGCACGCCTGCCCCGGCCTGCTGGAGCAGTCCGCCTACGGTCTGACGGAGTTTCGGCGCGCCTCGATCCGCCGGGCAGGGATTGTGGGTAATCCCGGCTGCTATCCCACCGCGGCCCTCCTGGCAATCCTCCCGCTCGTGCAGTCCGGGCGGGTGGATGCCGGACGCATCATCATCGATGCCAAATCCGGAGTGTCGGGGGCGGGGCGGGGGTTGTCGCTCGGGACGCACTTTTCCGAGGTCAACGAGAACGTGCAACCGTACAATGTCGCCGGTCACCGGCACACGCCCGAGATCGAGCAGGAACTCGCGGATGTCGTCGGACGGGCGGTGGCGGTGAGTTTTACTCCGCATCTTGTGCCGATGACGCGTGGGATTCTCGCCACGGCATACCTGCCGCTTGCCGGGTCCCTGGCCACGGGCGAAGCGACGGCGATCCTGCACGAGGCGTATGCGCAAGAGCCGTTTGTGCGCGTACTCTCCGACGGGCTCCCGCAGACCAAGGCTACCAGCGGATCCAATTTCTGCGATGTGGGTGTGCGGGTCGATGCGCGTGCTGGTCTCGTGATCGTCATGGCCGCGTTGGACAACCTGGTCAAAGGCGCGAGCGGGCAAGCCGTGCAGAACATGAATGTGATGTTTGGGTTGCCGGAGGAGCTGGGGCTGCGGGCGCCGGGGCTATACCCTTAGGCATCTGACGGTGTCAGGTCGCGCCACGCTGCGCGGGAGGGGTGTATGAGCATCGCGCTTGAGACGGGACGAATTCGGAAGATCGACGGCGGTGTGACTGCGCCGCAAGGGTACCGCGCCGCGGGAGTGCACTGCGGCATCAAGGCGTCCCGCAAAGACCTTGCGCTGCTAGCCTCCGATCGGTTGGCTACGTGCGCCGCGCTGTTTACGGCCAATGCCGTGAAGGCGGCGCCCGTCCTGGTCAGCCAGGAGAAGGTCCAATCCGGTGCTGCAGCGGCCATCGTGGTGAACAGCGGGATTGCGAATGCCTGCACGGGGGCACCGGGCCTCGCGGATGCGCGGGAGATGGCCGCGTTGACCGCGCACGCCCTCGGGCTGTCCGAGGAGTTCGTGCTGGTGGCCAGCACGGGCGTGATCGGGGTGCCCTTGCCCATGCCAGACCTGCGCCGGGGGATTCCGCAAGTCGCCCGGGCGCTCAGCCCCGAGGGGGGCGCCGATGCGGCCGAGGCCATTCTCACCACGGATGCCTTCACCAAGACGGCCGCCGCGCAAGTGTTGTTGGGAGGCGTCCCGGTGACGATCGGCGGCATGGCCAAAGGAGCCGGGATGATTCACCCCAATATGGCGACGATGCTGTGCTTCCTCACCACGGATGCCGTCATTCCCCCGCAGCGGCTGCGCCGGGCGCTGCGGACGGCGACTGAGCGGTCCTTCAACCGCATCTCGGTCGACGGCGACACCAGCACGAACGACGCCATATTCTGTCTGGCCAATGCGTGTGCCGGCAACCCGCCGCTGGTCGAAGACGATGAGTCCTTCGCGCTGTTCCAGTCTGCATTAACCGACGTTGCCGAAGCGCTTGCGCTCCAGGTGGTCCGCGACGGGGAGGGAGCCTCGAAGGTCGCGACGTTGACCGTCCGCGGGGCGCGGTCGCACGAGGATGCCAAACGCGCCGCGACGGCGATCATGACCTCTCCACTGGTGAAGACAGCTGTGTATGGCGGGGAGCCGAACTGGGGACGCATCGTCGCCGCCGTGGGCCGGTCAGGCGCCGCCGTTGACCCCGATGCGATCGAGATGTGGATCGGTGGTCACCTGGTCGTGCGAGACGGGATCGCCGCCACCGACGATCTCTCCTCGGCCGCAGAGGCGATGAAACGGCCCGCGGTGGAGATCGCGCTGGATCTGCACCTGGGAAGTGGGACGTTCACCGGGTGGTTCTCCGATCTGAACGAGAATTATGTGAAGTTGAATTCCGGTTACATGAGCTGACGGGGGGCTCCGCGTCCGAAGGCGGGACGTTCGACAACACGATCCGATGGACACACTGGTGTCGACAACTCTCGGCACATCGTTGGCGCAGACGCTGCGCTACGTGAACGCGTGGAAGTCGAAGACCGTGGTGGTCAAGTACGGGGGCAGCCTGATGTCGCCCGAGGACGCTTCACCGGCTGGCGATACGCTGATCGAAGACCTCGTGCTGCTCAAAGGTATAGGTGTGGATCCCGTGCTGATTCATGGAGGCGGGCCGGAAATCACGCGTATGCTGGATCGCCTGGGCAAACGCAGCCGGTTTGTCAATGGCTTGCGGGTGACCGACGATGAAACGATGGATGTCGTCGAGATGGTGCTGGCCGGGCGCGCCAACAAGGCCCTCGTCTCGATGATCGTCGCGGCCGGTGGATCCGCCGTCGGCGTCAGCGGCAAGGATGGGAAGGTGTTGCAGGCGCGAAAACTGCCCGGGCCGGAGGATCTCGGTCATGTGGGCGAGATCGACGCCGTCGATCCGACACTAATCAAGCTGTTGTCAGGGAATGGGTACATTCCCGTCGTCGCCTCGATCGGCATCGGGGCGGATGGCCGGAGTTTCAACCTCAACGCCGATCACGCCGCAGGCGCACTCGCGGCGGCGCTGGGGGCGAGCAAGTTCATCTTGTTGACCGACGTCCCAGGTGTGCTCGCCGGAGGGGAGGGGGACGAGGTGCTCTCGACTCTCCAGGCCAATGATGCGCGGCGACTCATCCGCGAAGGCGTGATCGCGCGGGGGATGATCCCCAAAGTCGAGGCCTGTCTCGCCGCCTTGGCCGCCGGGGTCCCCACGGCGCACATCATTGGGGGTCGGACTCCCCACGCTCTCCTGGTCGAACTGTTCACCCAGGAAGGCGTGGGGACGATGATGACGCCGTAGCCGGAGTAGACGACCCACTGACGGAGGAGAGCCTCATGGACTTGCAGACCGTCACTGAGCTCAGCAACAAGTATCTGATGCAGACGTATCGGCGGGCCCCCGTGGCGTTTGTTATGGGGCAGGGTGCCCGCGTGGTGGATACAGAGGGGAAAACCTATCTCGATTTTGTCGCCGGGATTGCCGTAACGGTGCTGGGACACAACCATCCCGCGCTGACGGCGGCCATCCGGGCGCAGGCCGCCCGCCTGTTGCACGTCAGCAACCTGTACTACATCCCCCAACAAGCCGAGCTCGCGCGCTGGCTGGTGGAGCACTCCGCGTTCGCGCGCGCGTTCTTCTGCAACAGCGGGGCCGAGGCGAACGAAGCCGCCATCAAGCTCGCCCGCAAATACGGGAGGAGTCAGCGAGAGGGACGATTCGAAATCATCGTAGCCGAGCACTCGTTCCACGGGCGCACGCTCGGGTCGCTCGCGGCCACCGCGCAGCCGAAGTACCAGCACGCCTTTGAACCCCTCCCGGCCGGTTTTCACGCCGTGCCGTTCAACGATCTGCAGGCGCTAGAGGGCGCCGTCACGGAGGCGACCTGCGCCGTGATGCTCGAGCCGATCCAGGGGGAGGGAGGCATCTACCCCGCTTCAGTCGACTATCTGCGTGGAGTCCGCAAGCTGTGCGACGCCCGTGGAGTGCTGTTGGTCCTCGACGAGGTGCAGACTGGAGTCGGTCGCACGGGCCGCCTGTTCGCCTACGAGCATTACGGGATCGTCCCCGACGTGCTCACCCTCGCCAAGGGGCTAGGCGGCGGTGTGCCTATCGGCGCGATGCTGGCGCGCTCGCACGTCGCCGACACGTTGGTCCCGGGGGACCACGGTGCGACCTTTGGCGGCAATCCACTGGCCTGCGCGGCCGCCCTGGCCGTCGTGACCACGCTGGAGGCGGAGGGCTTGGTTGAACGCGCGGCCACGGTTGGAACCTACCTCTCGACACAGCTCCAGGAGCTGGCTCACCGTCATCCGCTGATCCGCGAGGTCCGCGGGCGGGGTCTGATGGTGGCAGTTGAGTTAGCGACCGAGGCGGCGCCCGTCGTCGATGCGTGCCGACAGCGCGGCCTGCTGGTGAACGCGGTCACGCCCTCAGCATTGCGACTGGTGCCACCGCTCATCATTACCCAAGCCGATGTGGATGAGGCGGTGGACATCCTCGATGCCACCCTCGCGGCGATGGCTCCGCCAGCGATACCGCACGCGGAGGTGCGGACATGAGTGATCTGCAGAAAGTGGTCCTCGCGTATTCGGGCGGCCTCGATACTTCAGTCATCATCCCGTGGCTGAAGGAGACGTACGGTTGTCGGGTGGTCGCGGTCGTGGCCGATGTCGGTCAGGATGAGGACTTTCCCGCCATCCGTCAGAAGGCGCTTTCGAGTGGCGCTGACGCAGCGCATGTCGTCGACGTCAAGGCGGAGTTTGCGACCGGGTTCCTCTTCCCCGCCCTTCGCGCCAACGCCATTTACGAGGGGCAGTACTTGTTGGGCACGGCCCTCGCACGGCCGCTGATTGCCAAAGTACAGGTGGAAGCCGCTTTGGCGGAGGGCGCCGACGCGGTGGCCCACGGGTGCACAGGCAAGGGTAATGACCAGGTCCGTTTTGAGCTCGCCTATCAAGCGCTCGCCCCCCAGCTGCGGGTGATCGCTCCCTGGCGCGAATGGTCGCTGCGCTCGCGCGAGGACGAAATTGTGTATGCCGCGACGCACGGCATTCCCGTCTCCGTGACGAAGGCGAAGCCGTACAGCGTCGATCAGAACCTCTGGCACCGCAGTGCCGAGGCTGGCGTGCTGGAAGATCCCTGGCAAGAGCCCCCCGAGGATGTGTACGCGTTGACGGTGTCACCCGCCCAGGCGCCACAACAGCCGGCGTACGTCGAGGTTTCCTTTAAAGAAGGAACCCCAGTCGCCCTGGACGGGACCGCCCAGGATCCCGTGACGCTCATCCGTGCGCTCAACCGGCTCGGGGCAGCGCACGGGGTCGGTCGGGTAGACATGGTCGAGAACCGGTTGGTCGGGATCAAGGTGCGCGGCGTGTACGAGACTCCGGGGGGGACGATTCTTTCCACGGCCCACCGTGCGCTCGAGGCGATTACCATAGACCGCGATACGCAACACTACGCGACACTCCTCGCGCCGCGGTACGCGGAGCTCGTTTACAATGGTCAGTGGTATTCGCCGTTGCGCCAGGCGATCGACGGGTTCGTCGACGTAGCCCAACGCAGTGTCACCGGCACCGCACGGATGAAGTTGTACAAGGGCGCGTGCACGGCGGTCGGCCGGACGTCGCCCCATTCTTTGTACCAGCAAGATCTGGCGACCTTCGGTGAAGATGCCGTGTATAACCAAAAGGATGCTGAGGGGTTCATTCGACTGTGGGGGCTTCCCGCGCGTGTCTTCGCTCAGGTTAACCCGCAGAGGATACGGCAGGGTCTCCGGCATCCGGTCCGCTGACGCCACCGTCCACGAGTCCAGCTGATCGAGGACAGAGCGGAGGTGTGCTCGGTCCTGTGATCTGATCCGGTGTCCCTGCTAGGAGTCATAACATCGCATGTCTGGTAAAGATGCGCCCCATATGATGTGGGGAGGACGATTCCACGAGGCGCTGGACCCCGATCTCCTGTCGTTTACGTCGTCTTTCGGGACCGACCGGCGCCTATTGCGGTGGGATGTGGTGGCCAGTATCGCCCACGTGCAGATGCTGGGGGCCACGGGCATCATCACTGACCCCGATGCCACCGCCATCGCGAGTGGCCTGCGGGCGCTGCTCGCGGACGCGGCGTCCGGAGAGTTGAAGATCGAGGGGCCATACGAAGACATCCACTCGTTTGTGGAGGCGGCTCTCTATCAGCGCCTCGGCCCAGTGGCCGGGCGACTGCACACGGCCCGGAGCCGCAACGATCAAGTCGCGACCGCCTTTCGCCTGTTCGTGAAAGATCAACTTGTCGACCTCATCGCGCTGACCATCGACTTGATGAAAGCCACAGTGGCTCGGGCCGAGGCCACCGTCGACGTCCTTCTGCCGGGCTTCACGCACCTGCAACACGCCCAACCAGTGCGCCTCGCGCACCATCTGTTGTCATATGTGTGGATGCTGGACCGCGATGCTGACCGCATGGTCGAGAGCTACCGCCGCGCGGATGTCCTCCCCCTAGGCTCGGGCGCGCTAGCCGGGGTGTCGTTTCCCATCGACCGCCAGCGTGTGGCCGATGCGTTGGGGTTCGCGCGTCTCAGCGACAATAGTGTGGACGCCACCGGCGATCGCGACTTTGCCGTGGACGCGGTCGCCGCGGCGGCGCAGCTGATGATCCATCTGTCGCGATGGAGCGAGGAACTCGTGTTGTGGGCAAGTGACGAGTTTGCGTTCATTGCGCTGGCCGATCGGGTGGCGACCGGCAGCAGCTTGATGCCGCAGAAGAAAAACCCGGATCCAGTCGAACTCATCCGCGGCCGCACAGGGCGGGTGTGCGGGGCGCTGTCAGCCCTCCTGACGATGCTGAAAGGTCTGCCGGCCGGCTACTCCCGTGACTTGCAGGAGGACAAAGAGATAGTTTTTGAGGCTCTCGACCTCGTCAGCGCCTCGGTGCGTGCGATGCATACGTTCTTGAAGGGCGTGACGTTTTCTGCCGCCCGCATGGGCGAGGCCGCCCACCGCGGACTGCTCACAGCCACCGAAATTGCTGACTACTTAGTCCGCAAGGGCATGCCATTTCGGGACGCGCATGAGGTCGCAGGCCGCGTGGTCCAGGAAGCTCTGGGGCGCGGCTGTCCTTTGTGGGAGTTGCCTTTGGACGTCTATACCAAGATCACCCCCCTGGCAGGCGCCGACATCCTCGACGCAGTGCGTCCGCTGGCTGCCGTTGAGGCGAAGCGCGTGCCCGGCGGGACGGCGAAGGCCGCGGTCCAGGCTCAGCTCGCTGATGCTCACAGGCAGGTCGCAGGGCGGCGGGCGTGGGCCGAAGAGGCCGCGCGCCGCATGCAGCGCGTTGCCGCACTGGGGGACCGTGGATGACCGCAGAACGCCTGGCTGAGCGGACGCGCAAGATCCGGGAGATCATTAGCAGACAGAGTATCGGCACGCAGGCGGAACTCGTGGCCGCGCTGCGCCGTAGGGGGGTCCGCGTAACCCAGGCGACAGTGAGCCGTGACATCAGGCACCTCGGTGTGGTGAAGATCCATGCGGGCCGCGGTCAGCCCCGCTATGGACTGCCCGACGCCGTGCGCGAGCCCTCGCCCGACACCGCGGAGCATCTTGCCAGCGTCTTCACCGAGTTTGCGACGGGCGTGGAATTGGCCCGCGATCTCATTTTGGTGAAGACCGTGAGCGGCGGCGCACCGCCCGTGGCGCAGGCGATTGACGACATGCGTTGGGCGGACGTGGCCGGCACGGTCGCCGGCGAAGATACCATCATCGTGGTCCCGCGTTCTCGCGGCGCCGCGCAGGGGCTTCGGCGTCGTCTTCGGCCCTTGGTGCCCCGCTGACCGCTCCGGAAGTCCGTTGGGGGTCGGCTATAATGAGGACGATGCGGGTCTGGGTGCGACGCTTGTGGACGAGTATGCACGCGCCGACGCGCAGGGTCGCCATCGGTGCCGCGACGTCCGTGGCGCTGACGCTGCTCACCGGGGTTCAGTACCTTCCCCCGCGCCTTCACCTGAGCGTCGGCGGGGTGAGTCCCCGGGATATTGTGGCGCCCCGCACGATCGAGTTTGTCGATCGCGCGCGGACGGCTACACTGCGCAGCGCAGCCGCGGACAGCATCCAGCTCGTCCTTCGCCAAACGTCCGCCGAAATCGCCTCCGCCCAAGACCAGCTTACCCAGACGTTCGCGGCCATTGCACGCGCCCGGGCTGCGAGTGGGCTGTCGAGTGCGGAGCGCGCGGCCCTGCTGAGCCGCAAGTCACCCATCCTCCTCGACAACACTGTCGTGCTCGCTCGACCGGGCCTCCGTCAGATAGCGGATTGAGGATGCGGGTCAGTGTCACCGTGCAGGTGCGACGGCCGGGGATCACCGCCCGAAGGCTGCAGCAAATCGTCCGGCATGTAGTGCGGCGGCACCGGAGCAGGATCGGGTCTGAGATCGGGGTCGCTCTTGTGTCCGACCGCACCATCCGCACGCTCAACGCTGTGTTTCTCCACCACGACTTTCCCACCGACGTCCTGGCCTTTCCCGCTGGCCCGCGCAACGGTCCCCCGCCGGCGGGGACAGGACGATATGGGGGAGACATCGTGATCTCCGTGGACCGCGCGCGGGTGCAGGCACGAGCGGTGGGCCATCCCGTGGGGACGGAGATTGCGCTGTTGGCGGTTCACGGTGTCCTCCACCTGTTAGGTTACAATGATCATCGTCCCCGCCAAGCGTCTCGAATGGCGCGCCGCCAGCGGACGCTGCTGGCCGAGGCGGGTATCGAGGTCGCCGGGTGATGCAGTCGAGTCGGTCAAACTCCTTGGCGCAGGCCCTGGCCTACGCGGCGGAAGGGTTGCGCTATGCTGTGCGCACCCAGCGCACCTTCCGGATCCAGCTGGCCCTTGCCGCGGCTGTCGGCGTCGTGCTGCTCTGGGTCCAGGCCCCGGCGCTGGAGGCGGCGGTCGTGGTGCTCGCCATGATCGTCGTCCTGGCCGCGGAACTTCTCAACACCGGGGTCGAGGTCGTCGTCGACCTCTTGGTGGATCGCAACCACCATGTCCTTGCCAAGGTCGCGAAGGACATTGCCGCCGCCGGCGTCGTCGTCACCGTCGTCGGCGCGGCGGTCATCGGCTTCTTGGTGTTAGGACCCCGGGTGGGTGCGGCCGTCGGGATAGACGCGCTGACAGCAGCCCGCTGGTCTCGGGTGCTGGCCTTCGTCGCCGTACTTGCCGGCGCGGGGATCCTTGCCCAGCCGCCACGGGGGTCACCTCACGCACGGCCTGCCCCTCCGACTCTCCCGCATCGCTAGTCCGGTGCCGTCCGCGCAGCGTCTCACAGAGGAGCCGGTGCGGTCATGTCGTAGACAACCAGGGATCCTGCGGCGTTTCTGTTCCCCCCACACACTTCACTCTCAGTAGACGCGATCAGGGATCGAGAACGCAGCACTAAGCAATCCGTGCACGATTTTCACGGCCGCGATGAGATGCGGCAGGAGGCCGGACCGCGGTGCAAGGATGGCCCGGTCTCCACGGTAGTGTGACGACGGACCCAACCAGACAGCGGAAGCGTTGCGGTAACCACACAAGGGGGTGGGGATGTTGCGCAAAGTCATTATCTACGCGCTAGCAGTGGCGCTGACGGTGGCGACGGTCTCATATTCTGTGCTCGGCCAGGCCAAGACCCGGGTGGACACCGTGCGGGCCCGCGGCAAACTCATTTGTGGCGTCTCTGGCAGCACGCCGGGGTTTTCCTTCCCCGATCCCGTCTCCGGTCGGATGGTCGGCTTCGACGCCGATTTCTGTTGGGCGGTGGCGGCGTTCCTCGATGTGCCTGACGTCGAGTTCGCCAACCTCACCTCCGCCTCACGAATTCCCGCGGTCATCTCGGGATCGGTGGATGTAGTGTTCCGGACGACGACGCAGACGATCAGCCGGGACGATCAGGTCGACTTTGGCCCGGTGACGTTCTTCGATGGCCAGCGTTTGTTGGTGCGGACGAGCTCGAATATCAGCGGGCTGGACGATCTCAACGGCGCCCGGATCTGCGTCGCCACTGGGACGACCAGCGAGCGCAACATCACTGACCAGCTGCGGCAGCGCAATTTTCGCTTCCAGCTGGTGACCTTCGCCGAAGCCAAGCAGGGGTTCGACGGAATGGCCGCCGGCCGGTGTGATGTGTTTACGACTGATGCCAGCCAGCTCACCGCGTTCCGGTCCACCGCGCCAACGCCCGCAGACTTCAAGATCGTCGGACGGGAGTTCAGCGACGAGCCCCTGGCGCCGATGTTCCCACAGGACGACTCCAAGTGGGCGAAGGTCGTCGACTACACGGTGTGGGGGATGATCCTGGCCGAAGAGCTGGGCATCAACCAAGCGGTCGCCCGTGATGCCGCGCAGGTGGCAGACCTGTCCAGCAAAGACCCAAACGTCAAGAACCTGCTCGAACTCAAGGGCGGCGCGATCCAGCGTGTCGTCCGCCTGGTCGGGAATTACGGCGAAGTGTACGACCGCTACTTTGGTCCCCGCCAGAAGACCGCTATCGCACGAGCGGGCACGCGTAATGATCTCGCCAAGCGGGGTGGGGCTATGACCAGCCGGCCGTTCCGTAACTAGTTTCGTAAACAATTCGGCACACGTCACACCTAGGCTCCTAACAAACTGCAGTTGGGTTAGGTTCATGCAGCCTAGCGTAAGAAGCGTTTGAAAACAGGCTCGGGAGATTTTCATATCGACGATCCCGTGACGGCGGCGTAGGGCGGGTGTCCATATTGCGTCGATTGGATCCAGCTAAGCTCAAAGCTCAGAAAACCTACAACTTGGCTTCCGCTTACTTCGACGCTCCACCGCTCGGGTTCTGGGGGCGCTATGGCCGGCGGACGGTAGAACGACTCGCACTGAACCCCGGTGCCAGCGTTTTGGATGTGGCATGCGGCAGCGGGGCGTCTGCCCTGCCAGCAGCTGAAGCCGTGGGACCGACGGGATCGGTTATGGGTGTGGATCTTGCGGACCAGCTGCTCGCCCGGGGCCAAGAGAGGGCCACGCAACAGGGCCTTGCCAACATCGAGTTTCTACAGGCCGACATGACTGAACTTGGTTACCCCGACGCACACTTCGATGCTGTGATATGCGTCTTCGGGGTGTTCTTCGTCTCCAATATGGAGTCCCTGGTTGCGGAACTGTGGCGTATGGTCCGACCCGGTGGCAAGCTGGCGGTGACGACGTGGGGTCCGCGGATCTTTGCTCCTGCTTACGAGGTGTGGAACGGAGCGGTCCGAAAGGCCCGTCCCGACTTGTCCGCCGCCTATAACCCGTGGGATCGGATTACTACTCCTGATGCGGTAAGGACGCTATTTCGAAGTGCTGGAATTCTGAATGTCGAGGTCGAACCCACGGATGGATACCAACCACTCGCATCGCCCGGGGACTTCTGGACCATTGTCCTCGGTTCCGGTCTGCGGTGGACCGTCGAACAACTTGGACCTCTCCTAGCGGAGCAAGTAAAGCAGGAAGTATTAGAGTGGCTTGCCGCGCACAGGGTGGATCGCGTCGAAACGAACGTGATCTACGCGGTGGCAACTCGCGCGCCGAAGGGCTAAGCGATGATCCGAACTCAATTTGCCAAACTCCAGTAATAAACGAGTTAAGCGAGTGACGGTGGCGCGGGCACGGCGTAATCACTCCTGGGCGTGCATGAGGGGACGGGTGCCGGGGAGGACGTACATGGGGACCCTGGCTGACTAATGCGTTCCCCGGCCCGTCGAGCCCTCTGGCGGGACGCACGCACACAAGCCATCGGCGCGCAGATCCTCGTCGTGCTCGTCGTCGCCCTGGCCCTCTACGGAGCCAGCGGCGCGCTGCAGCGCAGCCTTGCACGCCAGCACATCTCGCTGGATTGGCGCGTCTTCGGTCAGAGCGCAGGGTTTGAACTGAGCGCGCTGCAGTGGACGCTCGACCTGAAGACCTTCCACGTCAAACGGTACGATCCCACCAGCACCAACGCGGAAGCCATCGTCGCCGGGTTGTTCAACACGGTGCAGGTGGCGGTCACAGGGATCGTGGTCGCCACTCTGCTTGGCACGCTGGTTGGTATCGCCCGACTGTCCCGAAACTGGCTGGTGGGGAAGCTCGCGCTGGGGTATGTGGAGGCGTTGCGCAACACCCCGTTGCTCGTGCAACTGTTCTTCTGGTATTTCGCGATCTTCTTGCAGCTGCCTGACGGGTCGCCCTCTCACCCTCCTCTGCAGTTGGGGGGCGGAGCCGTCATCCTCACGAACTCGGGTCTCGCTGTCGGCGCCACGTTGGTCCCGCGCTTCGGTCGGCTGATCGCCGAGGGGGGGTATCAACTCACGCCAGAGCTTGTGGCGCTCGTGATTGGGCTCGCCTGCTATACATCCGCATTTATCGCTGAAATCGTCCGCGGCGGGATCCAGACGGTGTCGCGGGGGCAGATGGAGGCCGCGCGCAGTCTGGGGCTGACCTACCGCCAGGGCCTCGTCCTTGTGGTCCTCCCTCAGGCGGTCCGAATCATCATCCCGCCGCTTGGGAACCAGTTCCTCAATCTCACGAAGAATAGCAGTCTGGCGCTGGGCATCGGCTACGCCGAATTGCTCACGGTCGCGAATACCGTAAGCAGTCAATCCTTCCGCTCGCTTGAGGTGTTTACGGTGGTGACGCTGACGTACCTCGGGTTGTCGCTCGCGATCTCCGCCGCCCTCAACCTGCTGCGCGCCCGCCTGGCCCTTCCGGGGACGGTCTAGTTCATGGCCGCCGGTGTCCCCGCTCTCGCCCCCGACGTGCGGCCGACTCCGCGCCAGTGGCTGGAACGCCACCTGTTTGATGGTGTTTGGAATACACTGCTGACCGTGGCGCTCGCGCTCGTCCTGAGCGCGCTCGTTGCCGGTTGGACCCGCTGGGTCTTGCGAGCGCACTGGGCGGTCATCGTCGCGAACCTGCGGTTTTGGCTGATTGGGTTTCTCCCCGCCGAACTCGCCTGGCGCGCCTACTGGGCGGGAGGCCTGGTTGCGATGATGGCGATCCTGACGGCGGTCGCTCAGCGCGTGCGCGTGAGAGTGGGGACTCTGATGGGGGCGTGGGGCGGTGTGCTGGTCGGGGCTGTGTGGCTTCTGGTTCCTCTCCGACTAGATCACCTCGGGGGTCTGTACCTCACGTTGGTGCTGGCGACGGTGGCGATCGCGGGGTCGTTTCCCATCGGCGTGTTGGTCGGGATGGGGCGGGTCAGTCAGCTGCCGGTCATTCGGGCGTTGTCGACGCTGTACATCGAGGTGATCCGCGGCATCCCGTTTATCACCGTGCTGCTCTGGTTTTCCGTGTTCGTCACCCTGGTCTCAGGCGACGCCCTGAGTAAAGTCCAGCGGGCGATGATCGGGATGATCATCTTCGCCTCGGCGTACGTGGGGGAGATCGTCCGCGCCGGCATCCAGTCCGTGCCCCGGGGCCAGCGCGAGGCGGCGCGCGCAGTGGGTCTCTCGCCGTGGCAGACGATGCGTGTCGTCGTGCTGCCGCAAGCCCTCAAGAACATGATCCCCGCCCTCGTCGGCCAGTTCATCAGCCTGTTCAAAGACACCTCGCTGACCGTCATCATCGGGCTCACCGAGTTGGTGGGCACCGGCCGGGCGCTGCTGGCGATTACCGCGTACCTGCACGACGTCCGGGAAGTCTACGTATTCTTGCTCGTGATCTACTTCGTGTTCTCCTTCGCTCTGTCATCCGCCAGCCGTCGCTTGGAGAGGCGACTCGGTGTGGGCGAGCGGTAGGGCACCTGCAGAGGGACGCGTATACTGAAAGGCGAGGTGGTAATGCGATGGCCGAAGTCGGTGTGAGCCCCCGAGAGAAGGCGACCGCGCGCCCGCGTCAGGGCGAGCCGATCATTGTGCTGGAGGATGTGCACAAGTGGTTCGGGACGCTGCACGTGTTGCGCGGTATCAATGTGAGAGTCTGGCCGGGTGAAGTCGTCGTGATCGCCGGGCCGTCGGGGTCGGGCAAGTCCACGATGATCCGGACCATTAATCGGCTGGAGACCCACGAGCGCGGTCGGATCATTGTCGATGGGATCGAACTGACCGACGACGTCCACAACATCGACGCGGTCCGCAGCGAGGTGGGGATGGTGTTCCAATCGTTTAATCTCTTCCCGCACCTCACCGCTCTCCAGAACATCAGCCTCGCCCCGATCAAGGTCCGACGCTGGCCGCCAGAGAAAGCCGAGCGCATTGCGCGCGATTTGCTCGCGCGCGTGGGGATCCCCGAGAAGGCGACTGTCTACCCAGCCCTCCTGTCCGGGGGCCAGCAGCAACGGGTGGCGATCGCCCGGGCGCTGGCGATGCAGCCGAAGGTGATGCTGTTTGACGAACCGACCTCGGCCCTCGACCCGGAAATGATTCAGGAGGTGTTGGATGTCATGCGCGGGTTGGCCCGCGAAGCGGGTATGACAATGATCATCGTCACGCATGAGATGGGTTTTGCCCGCGAAGTCGCCGATCGTATCCTCTTCATGGACGAGGGCGTGATCGTCGAAGAAGGCGCGCCCGAGCACTTTTTCACGAACGCCACGCACCCGCGCACGAAGCAGTTTCTGTCAAAAATTCTCCGCCAGTAAGCATTTCTGCCCATGCGACACGCACGGTGGGCGCCGCCGTGTTGTCTGCGCCCCCATGGTATAATGAGGCGCATTATCGAAAGGCAGGTGGCTCTTCTCATTGGAGCCTGCGAGTAACCCCCTAGGCTGGATAGGTCTGGCGTTCTTGCTATTTCTGTCCGCGGTCGTCTCCGCGGTAGAAACCGCCGTGTTGGCTGCCAACAAGACGGGTCTGCGCCAGCGAAGCGAGGCCGACGACCCCCGCGCGCGCCTGCTCTGCCAGCTCCTCGACGATCCCGGACACCTGCGTACGACGCTGCAGGTGGCCAACTACACGGTCAATACCGGTGCCTCCGTGCTGGCCGCGATCCTGTTCCTGAGGTGGCTGGGGCCGGGGTGGGGGGTGTGGCTGGCCATCGTCGGGATGACGCTCGCCTTACTGGTCGTCGGCGAGATCGTCCCGAAGACCGTCGCCGCGAAAAATGCCGACTGGCTCGCCCTGTGGGCCAGCCGGCCCCTGTGGGGTCTGACCGCCGTGCTGACGCCGGTGATCCGGTTTTTGTCGCTGGTCAGCGCGTTTGTGGTGCGACCCCTGGGCGGCCGCGTCAATGTCGCCGCCCCCCTGGTGACTGAGGAAGAAATCCGCGTGCTCCTCAAGATGGGGCAGGACGAGGGGGTCATCAAGGAAGATGAGGGTCAGATGATCCACTCCATCTTCGAGTTCGGTGACACGGTCGTGCGCGAAATCATGGTCCCTCGGATCGACATGGTGTGCGTCGCGGATACGACGACGGTGGACGGCGTCTTGCGCGTGATCCTCGCCGAGGGGCACTCTCGGATTCCTGTGTACCACGACACCATCGACCAGATTGTCGGGATTGTGCACGTCAAGGATATCCTCAGCCACATCAAGGCAGGACACTACTCCCTGCCCGCGACGGAAGTCATGCGGCCAGCGTACTTCGTCCCTGAGAGCAAGCGGCTCGACGATCTGTTCCGCGAGATGCGCCGCCGGACGCAGATTGCAATTGTGGTGGATGAATATGGGGGCACGGCCGGGCTCGTGACGGTCGCCGACCTGCTCGAGGAGATTGTGGGGCCGATCCGGGACGAATACGATGTGGAGGAGAAACTCTTCGAACGTGTCGACGGAGGCAGCGCCATCGTGGATGGCCGACTGAGCATTGAGGAAGTCAACGAGCTGATGGACCTGAATCTCCCGGTGGGGGACGTGGACACGATCGGCGGGTTCGTGTACGCGCGGCTCGGGCATGTCCCGGTGCCGGGAGAGACCGTGGCCGCCGGCGACACGGTTATCACCGTCGAGAAACTGGAGGGCCATCGGGTCGCCCGGGTGCGCATCAGCCGGCGGGTGCCGGTGGAGCCACTGCCCTCCTGACCGTATGCGCGCCCGTCTGCGACGGTACTTCATCACCGGCCTGATCGTCATTTTGCCCATCGCGGTCACCGCCAATGTCCTCGTGTGGTTGTTTTGGACGCTGGATGGTTTCTTGGGGTGGCTGTTCACGAAGTGGTCCGGTCAGGTCTTGCCCGGAGTCGGGCTCGTGGCCATGCTCGCCACGATCCTCTTGGCCGGGACGCTGGCCACCAACGTGCTGGGCCGCCGGATCGTGGGATGGTTCGACCGCCTCGTCCTGCGGATCCCCTTCGCCCGCAGCATCTACTCGGCCACCAAGCAGCTCAGCGACAACATCCTCGCGCAGCGCGGCGCCAGCTTTCAACGTCCCGTGCTGGTGGAGTGGCCGCGCCGCGGCCTCTTCACTGTGGGCTTCGTCACCGGGGAAACCGGCGGACGAGTCCAGGAGATCGCCGGGCAACGTGTTCTCAACGTCTTCATCGTCTCCACGCCCAATCCGACCAGCGGGTTCGTGATCCTGGTGCCCTCCGACCAGATCTACCCCCTCGACATGAGCGTCGAGGACGCCCTCAAGCTGGTCATGTCGGGAGGGATCGTTTCCCCGACGGAGTCCCGCGCTCCGGTGTCTGCCCATCACGCCGGCGATTCCTGATGACTCGCCTGGGATCTGATGCGGCCCTTGTCTCTGCCGCCGCGCGCGCGAGGGGGGCCGCGTACGCGCCGTACTCTCGCTTTCGGGTGGGCGCCGCTGTGCGCACGGCCAGTGGCGCAGTCTACACGGGTGCCAACATCGAGAACGCGTCCTACGGGTTGTCGCACTGCGCAGAACGCGTGGCGATCCACAAGGCGGTATCGGAAGGCCACCGGCGGTTGGAGGTGATCGCGGTCGTCGCGGACGGCACCTCGCCGGCCATGCCCTGTGGGGCGTGCCGGCAGGTAATGGCGGAGTTTGGCGTCCGGCGCGTGATCGTGGCCACCCCCACTGGCCGCCGGAGAGTCCGCACCCTGAGGCAGTTGCTCCCTGAACCGTTCTTGGCTGATCGCCTCCCCCCGAAGTAACCCGCCAACTGGGCCAGCAAGAGACGAGACATGGCGGAAACCCGAGACGCCTCTCAAGTCCCCGATTCCCCCACGCCGTCTCCCGGGCCTGGGGCGTCAGGTCACCGCTCGGGTTTCGCCGCGGTTGTCGGTCGTCCCAACGTGGGAAAGTCGGCCCTGGTAAACCGTCTGGTCGGGCAGAAGGTGGCTATTACCGCGACCGTCCCGCAGACCACGCGGAGCCGGGTGTCAGGAATTCTCACGCGGCCGGACGTCCAGATTGTCTTTATCGATACTCCGGGACTCCATCAGCCTCAGCATCGCCTGGGGGAGTGGATGGTGGATCAAGCACTCCGCGCTCTGGGGGACGCGGATGTCGTGTTGTTCGTGCTGGATGCGGGCCGGGGCGTGACGCCGGAGGACGAGCAGGTCGCGGCGAGGCTGCCGCCGTCGCAGCCGCCCGTCGTTGCCGTGGTGAACAAAGCCGATCGCACCGATGCCGGATCCCTGAAAGGGATCGAGGCGAGGGTCCGCGCCCTCGGGGGGTTTGCTGGAATCCATGCTGTGTCGGCTGCCACCGGGGCGAATCTGGACCACCTGGTAGACCAGGTGGTGGGCCTGTTACCCGAAGGCCCCGAGTACTTCCCCCCGGAGATGTTCACAGACCAGCCCCAGCAGTTCCTCGTCCGCGAACTTGTCCGGGAGCAAGCCATCAGCCTGACCAGAGACGAACTCCCCCACAGCATCGCCGTGGAGATCGAGGAGTTTGCGCAGCGTTCTCCTGTCGCTGCTGGGGGCGGCCCCCAAGGGGCGGGCCCGCCCCTGGTCTACATCCGTGCGGTCCTCCACGTCGAACGCGAGTCCCACAAGAAGATGCTGATCGGCCGGGACGGCCGGATGCTCAAGGCTATTGGGCAACGCGCCCGGCGGGAGATCGAGGCGCTCCTGGGGTCTCGGATCTACCTCGAGCTGTGGGTGAAGACGACCAAGGGCTGGCGAGAGCGCGACGACCTCATTAAGGCGTTCTACCCCGAGTAGCCTCCGCAAGTTTCCCCCCGTTCGGTCGCCGATGGACCGATGCAGATGCGTCAGGTACAATTTTTTGGGCACAGTGAAGATGAAGCAGGGAATCTTTGCCGAGGCGTGGAATCCGTGCGCGGTTCTGGGCAATGATACGTGTCGGCCGCCTGCTCAACGCTCCATTTCTCGACGCGGGCGGTGTCACACTCAGCGTGTTGGGACGTGCCGCAGTGGCCCCCGGTGGGCTCGGGCGGTCTGCAGGACCGGTTTCCTCCCGACGCGACTCTCTCCCGATGTACAGGTTTGCAGCAATGGAGAGCGCGTATGAAAGCTGAGATCCCCGAGATCGTCTCCCCGCCCCTTGTCCCTCCGGCGGTCCCCGACCGCGGGATGAACGGTCTGGCCAGGTTGTTCTTCGGTTTTCGCCGGTCCTCCAAAGCCCTGCGCCTGTTTCTCGCGATCGCGGGTCCGGGAATTATCGTCATGGTGGCCGACAATGACGCGGGTGGCATCACCACGTACACCGTGACGGGCGCGCAGTACGGCATGCACCTGCTGTGGTTTCTGATTCTGCTCGGACCGGTGGCCTATTACGTTCAGGAAATGACAGTCCGGCTCGGCGCGGTCACGAAACGGGGCCATGCCGAGGCGATCTTTGCCTCCTTCGGGCGCTTCTGGGGATGGTTCTCGCTGCTGGATCTGGTCATGACCGACTGGCTCACGATGATCACCGAGTTCATCGGCATGACGGCAGCGTTGAGCATCTTCCACGTTCCGCCGATCCTCACGGTGGCGATCTGCTGGCTCATCATGGGGTCGATGATCATGACAGGGCAGTACTGGACGTGGGAGAAGATCACGCTCGGGTTTGTCGTGCTCAACCTGATCTACATCCCCGCGGCGTTTCTGGTCCACCCGTCGGTCCCCGAGGTCCTGCACAATAGCTTCGTTCCCCACTTTCCGCCCGGCGGATTCACGAACACCCTGTTTTTCCTGCTCATGGCCAACATCGGGACGACGATTGCTCCGTGGATGCTGTTCTTCCAGCAGAGTTCGGTGGTGGACAAAGGCCTGAAAGAGAAGGATATCAAGTACGGAAAAATCGACACGTTCATCGGCGCGATCTTGACCGTCGTCGTCGCCGTGGTGCTGATCATCGTCGCCGGACAGCTGTTGCACGGCACGAACGTCGATGATGCCGCGAAAGCCGCCGCCCTGCTGATACCCGAGAACCGGTTCATCGGCACGGTGATGGCGATCGGGTTGTTTGACGCCGGCCTCCTGGGCGCGGTGTGCATTTCTCTGGCGAGTTCCTGGGCGTTCGGCGAGGTCTTCGGGTGGGCCCATTCCTTGAACCACAAAGTCCGGGAAGCACCGTGGTTTTATGCGTACTACTTCTTCGATCTCCTGCTCGCCGGGACGGTCGTGCTGATTCCGAAGGCCCCGTTGGTCCTCATTACGCTGTTCGTGCAGGTGATTGCCACGACGTTGCTGCCGGCGGCGCTAGTGTTCTTGATCGTGCTCCTGAATGATAAGAAGACCATGGGGAAATACACGAACACGCGGTGGCAGAATGTCGCGAATATCACGATTGTCGTGGCGGTCATTGTGACGTCCACGTTCTACGGCATCAGCGCCGTGTTCCCGGATCTCTTTCACTGATCGCCTCGGCGGGAGGACACGATGGGCCGGATTTTTGAAAGCCTCAAAACACAGATCCGCGAAGTCAATCGCCGGTACGCGACGCCCGAGATTACCATGACGCCGTTTGTAAAGTTCTGCTTGGTGAGCCTGAGAGTGTATCTGCTGGTGCTGGTCACGCTGCTGATTGTCAAATTCGTTTTGGTGGCCCGGCAGGCGCTGTGATGGAGACCTTCACGCCCAACGCCCGCACGCCGGAGCGCATTTTTCGCCTCAGCGACGTGGTCCGGGCTCCCGTCAGGTTCGGGGAGGAGAGGATTGGTCGGCTCTCCGACCTGATCATTGTGGACCGGGACGTCGTGGCCGAGGTGACCCACATCCGAGTCCAACGCCCCTTTGGGCGGCCGCCGTGGTTTGTTCCCTGGGCCGAGATTGCCCACTTCTCGGAGAAGCAGGTGGTCGTGAGACCTGGAATTCCGACCGGCGCGCTGGAACGAGAGCCTGCGGGCGCCGTGCTCCTGGAAGATTACATCGTCGACAAGAAAGTGTTGGATGTCGAAGGCCGCGAGATTGAGGTGGTGTACGATGTCTCCTTGGCGCTGAAGGGCGCACGCCTGTACGTCGTGGGCGTGGACATTTCGCGACGGGGGCTGTTACGGCGGATTGGCTTGAAGTGGCTTGCCAACCTCACCGCGGGCATCACCGATCGGATCGAGAACGACATGATTGGGTGGGGGTTGGTGGAGCCGTTGCCCGCTGGCATCGGCAGCTTTGCGGGAGACCTCAAACTCAAAGTGGTGAAGGAAGAGCTGGCCAAGATCCCGCCCATCGATGTCGCCCGAATCCTCGAGCAGCTCGGGCGCGACGAACGGCTGGCGATCTTCAACACAATGGAACCGGGGCGGGCCTCCGATGCGCTCGAGGCCTTGGATCCCAAGTCCCAACGGGAGCTGATCTCCGCCCTGCCCAGTGAGAAGGCGGGAAACCTCATTAATGCCATGACGCCTGGGCAAGCCGCGGATGTCCTGGCGGTGTTGCCGTGGTCGGACGTGTACCGCATCCTCGCCTTTCTCGACCGGGACAAAGCCGACAAAGTTCGGAAAATCTTGGGGGAGCAAGACCAGCGGATCAAAAACTACATTTCCTCCGACTACCTCAAACTGCGACCGGAAACCACCGTCGCGCAGGCCCGTCAACTCCTCCGCGCCGCACAGGAACAGGAGGCGGTGGCCTACTTGTATGTGCTGGACGCCAAGGATCACCTCCTCGGATTGGTGAACGCGGTGGACCTCTTGGCGGCCTCGGATGATACGCCCGTGCGAAGTATCCTCAAAGGTTCTCCGACCTATCTGAACGTCGAGGCGACCCTCAAAGACTCCTCGGAGATGTTCGCGCGGTATGGCTTCCGCGCGCTTCCCGTCGTGGATCGACACGGGAAAATGAAGGGGGTCGTCCTCTCGCGCGACGTGAGGGGCCTGAAGCATGCCGGTCTATAAGGCGGAAGCGATCGTGCTCCGCCGCACTAACCTCGGCGAAGCCGATCGGATCGTCACGCTGTTCTGCCGCGACCAGGGGAAAGTGGCCGCGGTGGCAAAGGGCGCGCGCAAGCCCAAGAGCCGGTTGTCCGGCCGGCTGGAGTTGTTCTCGCATGTACGGCTTCTGCTGGCGGTGGGCCGCAGCCTGGATGTCGTGTCGCAGGTGGACGTCGTGCACGCCCACTCCCCCCTGCGGGCAGACCTGGAGCGGCTGGGATTTGCCGCGTTTGCGATCGAGTTGACCGATCGCGCCACCGCGGACCGCGAACCCGCCCCGGAGATCTTTGAGAGTCTCTGCGGCGCGCTCGAACACATGCAGGAAGCGGACCCGCAGTTGGTCGCGCTGTGGTTTGTCGCGCGATTGCTCGTGCACACAGGCTATGCGCCGGTCACGGATCAGTGCCAAGTGTGCGGACGAGTTGTCCGCGGGACGTCGGCCTTCAGCTACGCCCTCGGCGGCACGCTGTGTGAGGCGGACCGCCATCGTGATCCCGACGCCATCGTGGTCTCCGCAGGTGCGCTGCATATGGTGGGCGGTTTGCTGCACGCGCAGCCCCCGGCCCTGGGGACGCTGACACCGGATCGGAAGCTGCGTTCGGAAGTCGGGGGAGTCTTGCAGCGTTACGCTGAGTATCGGTGGGAAACGAAGTTGAAGAGTCCGGGGGTCATCGCCGCGCTCGCCCGACCTGCACGAACGCAGCGCCGGGTAAACTAAATGTGAAACGGGTTTCATCTTCTTGGCCGGACGGCGTGTGCTATAGTGTGGAAGTTGGGGGTGAACGGAGTGGAGATCGATCTTGAACGGGCCCGCCGCGCGTTGCTGCAGTTAGGTACCGCGCTGGAAGATGCCCGCGGCGTGATCCGGCCCGGTCCGGATGGTTTGGTGCGGGTGAAGACAGAGGACCGGGTTGTGGAACTCCCCCTGTCCTGGGCGGTCGCCGGTGCGGTGGCATTCGCCGTGGCCGCGATCCTCTCGACGGTGCCCATGCCATCGGCCCGGCGCCGCGAGCGCAGCGAGGAACCTCTGGGTATCGGCTAAACGCTCGGTCGACCCGACCCGGTCACCGTCCGCGTGCCGGGTGGGCTAGGCGGTGGTAGTGCGGGAGAAGAGTAGCTTGCTGGTGTCCCTAGCGAGCCCGCGTGCGTGGTGCAAGCGGGCGGCACAGCCGGTGAACGGGACTCCTGGACCCGCCGCTGAGTTGCATGAGGATGTACGACGGCTCGTCTCCGTTAGATGACGACGAGAGCAGGCCCCACGTAGGGCGTGAACGTAACGATGCGAGCCGGCTGGGGTCTGAAGCAGGGTGGAACCACGGAGGCCCCCGTCCCTGAGGCGGTGGCCGTTTTTGTTTGCCGACCGCGGGCCAGCCAGCTGAGCGGTGCGGTCGGAGGTGTGCGGTGACCCTGCAAGATGTGATCCTAACCCTCCAGCGTTTTTGGGCAGCCCAGGACTGCGTCCTCGAGCAACCCTACGATGTCGAGGTAGGCGCCGGGACGATGCACCCCGCCACCTTCCTGCGTGCGCTGGGGCCGGAGCCCTGGAGGGTGGCCTTTGTGCAACCATCTCGTCGGCCGGCCGACGGCCGGTACGGTGAAAACCCGAACCGTCTGTTTAAACACTTCCAATATCAAGTCGTCTTGAAGCCCTCGCCGGATAACAGCCAGGATCTCTATCTGCGTAGCCTCGGGCAGCTCGGCATCAAACTGCCAGAGCACGATGTGCGTTTCTTAGAGGATGACTGGGAGGCCCCGACCCTCGGGGCCTCGGGGCTGGGCTGGCAGGTGTTTCTAGACGGCCAAGAGATCACCCAGTTCACCTATTTCCAACAGATGGGTGGGCTGGAGACAAAACCGGTCTCGGTCGAACTCACCTACGGGCTCGAGCGGATTGCAATGTTCATCCAACACAAGGCTAGCGTTTTCGAGATCGAGTGGGCACGAGGGATCACGTATGGCGAACTCCGGAAGCAGGACGAAGCAGAGCAATCCGCTTACGGATTTGACCGCGCAGACGTCGCCACGGTGCGTCAAGCCTTTACGAGTAGCGAGGCTGAGGGCTTGCGTCTGGTAGACGCGGGGCTCATCTTGCCGGCCTACGACCAGGTCTTGAAGTGCTCTCACCTGTTCAACCTCCTCGATGCGCGTCGCGCTTTGAGTGTCGCCGAGCGGACGACGCTGATGGGCCGCTGCCGGACGCTCGCTCGCCGGTGTGCCGAGGGGTATGTGGCTAAGCGTGGCGAGCTGGGGTTTCCCCTCCTGCGTGCGGCGGGGCGACGTCATGGGCCAAAAGGCTCCAAGGCGGCGCATGCCTGACCTGTTGCTGGAAATCGGGACCGAGGAGCTGCCTCCTTTTGACATCGCGCCGGCGCTGGGTCAGTTGGCCACACGCGTGCGGACGGCCCTCAACGATTTGCGCCTCGAAGTCGGCGACGTGCAGACGATCGGAACGCCGCGCCGCCTCGCGTGTCTGTGTTCGGGCGTGCCTCTCCGCCAGCCCCCTGCGGTGCGGGAGGTACGCGGGCCCGCGGCTCAAGTCGCGTTCGAGGCGGGAGGTCGGCCGACGCCTGCCGCGGTCGGGTTTGCCCGCAGCCAAGGGATCCCCGTGGAGCGGCTCCAGGTGCAAGAGGTCGCCGGCAAACGTTATGCGGTGGCGGTCGTACAAGAGAAAGGCCATCCCGCATCTCAGGTGCTTCCCGCAGCGCTGGTCACCGCCGTCTTGGGCGTGTCGTTCACCAAAACCATGCGGTGGGGTGATCGCGACATCCGATTTGCGCGCCCCATTCGCTGGGTTGTAGCCTTGCTGGATAAAATCGTCCTCCCTCTGGAGCTCGCAGGATGTCGGGCGGCCCATGTCACGTACGGGCACCGCACGCTTCGTCCCGGTCCACACTCTGTTTCCCATCCCTCACGCTACGAGACCGTGTTGAAGTCCACCGGAATCATCGGCCATCCTGCGGAGCGGCGTAAGATCATTGTCCGCCAAGTCACCGATCTTGCTCGCCGAGCCGGAGGCGCCCCACTTCTCGACGCGCACCTCTTGGACGAGATCGTCATGAGCACAGAGCATCCGCAGGCGCTGCGCGGCGCATTTGCGGTGGAGTTTTTGACGCTGCCGCGGCCTGTGCTCGTCACGGTCATGCAGCACCATCAGAAGTACTTTGCCATTGAAGATGCTCAGCATGGGCTGCGACCCACTTTCATCGCGGTACGTGACGGAGATACCAAGCATCTGGCGACCGTTCAACAGGGCCATGAGTGGGTACTGCAGGCGCGCTTGACCGATGCTCGCTTCTTCTTCAAAGAAGACCGCAAGCAGCGCTTAGAAGACTGTCTGCCACGTCTGGAAGGCGTCACCTTCCTTGCCCAACTCGGGACCATGGCCGAGAAGACCCAGCGGCTTGTCAATTTGGCCCGCCAGTTGTCTACGATGCTGTTGCTGGATGGGCACACCAGCGAAGCGCTTCTGCGTGCGGCGACGCTGTGCAAGGCCGACTTGGTGACGCATCTGGTCGGGGAGTTTCCGGAACTGCAAGGGACCATGGGGCAGATCTATGCCGAACTCGACGGGGAACCGACCGAGGTTGCCCGCGCGATCGGGGAGCACTACCGGCCGACGGGGGGAGACGACAGTCCTCCTAAGACGGAAGTCGGGGCGTTGCTCGGCCTGGTGGACAAACTGGATACTTTGATCGGCGCGTTGGGAGCGGGGTTAGTCCCCAGCGGCTCGCAGGACCCCTATGGGTTGCGTCGCGCGGGACAGGGGATCGTGGAGATTGTGCAGATGCTTCGGCTGCACCTGTCTGTGAAGGCGCTCGCGTCCGCTGCCCGCGCGGGCTATGGGACCTTGCCCCGTTCGAGTGTGGTCGACGAGGTCGCCGACTTCCTGCGGCAGCGACTCCGCGCGCTGCTGACTGAACGCGGTTTGCGTTACGATCTGGTGGACGCGGCTTTGGCGGTCAGTGACGACGACCTGTTGGCTGCGGCCGACCGCGCCGCGGCCTTGCAGGCGTATGTGTCTCGCCGCCCTGAGTTTTCGCGGCTCTGGGTCGCCTACGACCGCGCCTCTCGGATCCTGACTGCGCCCTCCAGTGGAAAAGCGGATGCCCAGAAGTTTGAGTCGCCCACAGAGCACCAGCTGTACAAAGTCCTCACCGCGGTCTCACCTAAGGTTGCCCTGTCGGTGGCGGCGGGGGACATCGTGAAAGCCATGGAGCACCTCTTGCCGCTCGCCGAGCCGGTGGATCGGTTATTTGATGACGTTTTGATCATGGCTCCCGACCCGGCGGTGAGGGCAAACCGTCTGGCGTTGCTGAGGTCGGTCACAGAAGTTTTTCGGCTTGTTGCGGACTTTTCCAAAGTGGTTATGGCTGATGCGCAGGCCCCCGCGGCCGCACGGCAACGGGGAACAGAACAACCTAAGACGAAGAAAACCTAGCAGTCCCCCGGTGAGGTGAACCGATGGCACAGGTGCGGAACAGCAAGACCCTGCGAGCGACCCGGCGAACACGGGCAACCCGTCCTGCTCGGCGCGGGCGCGGCAGCCGTTGGACCCAGCTCTTTGCTGAAGGGAACGCAAAGATGCGCGATCTCTTGGGCGGGAAAGGGGCTGGCCTCGCCGAGATGAGCCGGATCGGGCTCCCCGTCCCTCCGGGATTCACGATCACGACGGAAGCGTGCCTGGAGTACTACCGGCGCGATAAGCAGCTCCCCCCGGGGTTGCTCGATGAAGTCCGGCAGAGGGTGCGTGCGGTCGAAACGCGCACGGGCAAGCGCTTTGGAGATCCCTCGAACCCGTTGCTCGTGTCGGTGCGCTCCGGCGCCAAATTCAGCATGCCGGGGATGATGGATACTGTGCTGAACCTGGGCCTGAACCAGGCGACAGTCGAGGGGCTGGCCCAGCGCACCGGCGATGCGCGGTTCGCCTACGACTCTTACCGCCGGTTTATGCAGATGTTCGGCGACGTCGTTCTGGGGGTGAAGCACGACGAGTTCGAAACGGCCCTCGCGGCGGCCAAACGCCAGCGCGGGGTGACCTTGGATACTGAGTTGAGCGCCGCCGACCTCAAGGCTCTAACCGAGGCATACCGTCGGATTGTCCGTCAGCAGGCCAAGCAAGCGTTTCCCGAGGATCCCTGGCAGCAACTGGAGATGGCGATCCGCGCGGTGTTCGAGTCGTGGAACACGCCGCGTGCGATCACGTACCGGAATTTCAACAAGATCCCCCACGATTTGGGAACGGCGGTCAACATTCAGACCATGGTGTTTGGAAACATGGGGAAGACGTCTGGGACCGGGGTCGCGTTTACCCGCAACCCGGCCACCGGCGACAGGAAAGTCTATGGCGAGTACCTTCTCAATGCGCAGGGCGAAGATGTCGTCGCCGGCATCCGCACGCCGCTGCCGATTTCGCAGCTGGCTCGCGACCTGCCTCAGGTCTATCGGCAGTTCGCTGACGTGTGCGCCCTGCTCGAGAAGCATTATCGAGACGTCCAAGACGTCGAGTTTACGATTGAAAACGGCACGCTGTACTTGCTGCAGACTCGCAGTGGCAAGCGGACAGCCCCGGCGGCGGTGAAGATCGCCGTGGACATGGTGGCCGAAAAGCTCATCAATAAGGAAGAGGCGCTGTTGCGCGTCGAGCCCGCGTCCCTCGAGCAGCTGCTCCACCCTCGGCTCGATCCGGCTGCCCCCCGTCGGGTCGTCGGCAAGGGGCTGGCGGCGAGCCCCGGGGCGGCGTCGGGCGTGGTGGTGTTTGATGCCGACGAGGCCGTGAAGATTGCCGCGACGCGGAAGGTGATTCTGGTGCGCCCCGAGACCAACCCGGACGACATTCACGGCTTGGTCGCTGCCGGAGGCGTGCTCACCAGTCGCGGCGGTATGACCAGCCACGCCGCCATCGTGGCCCGCGGGATGGGCAAACCGGCGGTGGTCGGGGCGGAGGGGGTGCGCATCGATCTGGAGGCCAAGCAGTTCGTCGCCGGGACGGCCGCGGTGCGCCAGGGGGAGCTCATCACGATCGATGGGTCGACCGGGGAGATCATGCTGGGCGAAATCCCCGTGATTGAGCCAACCCTCACAGGGGAGATTCAAGAACTTTTGCGCTGGGCCGATCAGGCGCGCGTTTTGGGCGTCCGCGCGAACGCGGACTACCCACGGGATGCGGCGAAGGCGCGCGAGTTTGGTGCGGAGGGCATCGGCCTGTGTCGGACCGAGCACATGTTCATGGAGGCCGAGCGCCTGCCGATCATGCAGCAGATGATCATGGCCTCCTCGGAAGCCGAGCGGCGGAAGGCCTTGGCGCCGCTGCTCGAGTTCCAGCGAGAAGATTTCAAGGGCATCTTTCGCGAGATGCGGGACCTGCCGGTGATCATCCGGTTGCTCGACCCACCGCTCCACGAGTTCTTACCGCGGATGGAAGACCTGCTGGTGGAGGTAACAGAACTGCGGCTGCGGGGGGACACCGGGCATCTGCGGGAGCGCGAGGCCCTGCTCCGCCGCGTGCAAGAGCTCCACGAGTTCAACCCGATGCTCGGTCTGCGGGGCTGTCGGTTGGGGATCCTGTACCCCGAGATCAACGAGATGCAGGTGCGGGCCATCTTGCAGGCCGCGATCGAGCTGAAGCGGGACGAACGCATTGAGGTGATCCCGGAGATCATGATCCCTCTGGTGGGCCACCCCAACGAGCTGCAGGTCGTCCATGAACAACTCCAAACGATTGCGGCGCAGGTCATCCGGGAAGCCGGTGTGCCGGTGCGCTACATGTTCGGCACGATGATCGAGATCCCGCGGGCCTGTCTCGTGGCCGACCAGATCGCTCAGAGGGCCGAGTTCTTCTCCTTCGGGACCAACGACCTGACGCAAACCATCTTCGGGTTCAGCCGCGACGACGCGCAGGGGAAGTTCCTCCACGTCTACCTCGAGAAAGGGATTCTCAAAGAGGATCCGTTTCAGACGTTGGACCAAGGCGGGGTCGGCCAACTCATGGAGATGGGGGCGAAGCTCGGCAAGTCGACGCGCCCGAAGCTGGAGGTCGGGATCTGCGGCGAGCACGGGGGCGATCCCGCCTCAGTCGAGTTCTGCCATCGCATCGGGCTGGACTATGTATCGTGTTCGCCGTTCCGCGTTCCCGTCGCCCGGCTCGCCGCCGCGCAAGCGCGGATAAAAGAGAAACTCGCAGTCGCGAAGGACGTGTGACGCACTCGCCGGAAGGATAGAGACGTGGGATCCGCTCCGTCGCAGAAGGCGCGCCCCAGTCGCGTTCGCACGCCCGGTCCGAAGATGAGCACGTCCCGCCAGCTCACCGAACAGTGGGAACGGGAGCGCCTCAGTTCTCGGGCCGCCCGAGCCGGCGCCTCGCGCGGCCGGGAGGTCGCCGAACCTGAGGACGATTTGCGCACCGGCTTTCAACGCGACCGCGATCGCATTATCCACAGCAAGGCGTTTCGTCGGCTCACCCACAAGACGCAGGTGTTCATCGCCCCCGAAGGGGACCACTACCGCACGCGCTTGACCCACACGCTGGAAGTCGCCCAGGTTGCGCGGACTGCCGCGCGGGCGTTGCGCTTAAATGAGGATCTGACCGAGGCGATCGCCCTCGCCCACGATCTGGGGCATCCGCCCTTTGGGCACGCCGGCGAGGAGGCGCTCAATGAGGCGATGCAGCCGGTGGGCGGCTTCCGGCACTACGCCCAGAGCCTACGGGTGGCGCAGATTCTGGAAGTCCGGACGCGGGCGGATGGGACTGTGGTGCGCGGGCTGAATCTCACGTGGGAAGTGCGCGATGGTATCGGGACACACAGCAAAGGGCTCGCGGATCTGCTGAGCACAGACCGCGACACCAACGACAGTTTGCCGGCGACCCTCGAGGGCCAGGTGGTGCGGTTGGCCGACCGCATCGCCTATGTGCACCATGATACAGACGATGCGATCCGCGCCGGGCTCGTGACGGAGCGGGAGGTGCCCGCCGATGTGCGGGCGCACTTAGGACAGACCCGCGGCGAGTGGCTGGATCGCATGGTGCGCGACTTGGTGTCCGCCAGTTCGGATCAGCCGACGATTCGTCTCAGCGACCGCGTGCGCGAGGCGCAGAATACGCTGAAAGATTTCCTCGCATCGCGCGTGTACCGCGGCCCCGCCGCCTCGGCCGAAGTGGTGAAGGCCAAGCGTCTCGTGCAGGCTCTCTACGAGCACTACCTCGCCTATCCGGATGAGATCTCCTCCGAATACAAGGAGTTAATCGCACGGGGGGATCCTGTCGGCCGGGTCGTGGGAGACTTCTTGGCGGGGATGACCGACCGATACGCCATTCGGCTGGCGGAGGCGCTGTTCATCCCTCGCTCCTGGGCACCCTAGCTGGTCTCGTGTCCGGTCACCGGATGCAGGGACTCCGCAGGTGTCCGCGGGCGGGGGCGTATGAAGAGCTTGCCAGGGACGGGATCGCACAGAAACTGAACAGCATGCGTCACACCAGGTGAGGTGACGTGGTGGCCACAGGGCGGGATGCCACTCCGTTGCGCGTCATTGTGCAGGGCAAGCACATCGCTGTGACCCCGGCCCTCCGGACGTACGCGGAGACCAAGGTCGGCAGGCTCACCCGGTACTTCGACCACGTCCAGGACGCTCAGGTGGTGTTGAGCGTCGAGCGGCACAAAGATCTCGGCAAGGCGCAGGTCGTCGAAGTCACGTTGCGGGGGGATGGCATTGTCCTGCGCGGGGAAGACGCCTCCTCGGACATGTACGCCTCGATCGACCTTGTCGTGGGGAAGCTCAAGAAGCAGATCGAGAAGTATCGCAGCAAATTCATTCTCAAGCGGCGCATCGATGCCTCCCGACGCAAGGCAAGTCTCATCTCCGCCGCCGAAGCCGCGCAGCGGGCCAGTCCCCGGGAACTGAGCATCGTACGGACAAAGCGGTTCGCGATGAAGCCGATGACCTCCGAGGACGCGATCTTGCAGATGGAACTGCTCGGCCACGACTTCTTTGTCTTTCGAAACGCCAGCACGATGGAAGTCAATGTCGTCTACAGGCGCAAAGATGGGCAGTATGGGGTGATTGAGCCGGAGACATAACCGGGCGCGGCCCGCCCGCCAGGGGGGAGGCGCCGGGGCAAGGGAGAACAGTCCATAGAGCCTGCCAGTCGCGATCGTTGGGTGCGCGGGGGATGGATCGTAGGCGGGAGGGACGGCGGTGCCGTCCTGTGAGACGATAAACGGAGGCGCCAGTGCCTGAGGCTCGTCAGGACGGGAGATCAGTAGCAGACGCGGCGGAGGAAGTCGTCCGCAAACTGCGCGGCGTCCAGGCCGTGCGCGTCGAAACCGATGACGCGGGGGCGATCCGAGTCGTACACATCTTGGGTGGTCCGGACCGCAGCCCGAAGGTCATCGCCGTCGACGTTGTCTCTGCCCTAGCAGCAGAGTTGGGTTTGCAGCTGGAGGCGCGCCAAGTGCGCGTGGCCGCCCAGCAGCGCACGGACCAGGAGGCCCCTCCCGAACAGTTGCGGTTGAAGTTTGTGGGATTGACGGTCTCCGCTCTTCGGAGCGCCGCGGACGTCAAGGTCCACTTGGAAGAGCAGGGGTTGATGTACGAAGGAATCGCCACCGGCCCGAACGCGGCCCGCAACCGGCTGGATCTGGTGGCCGAAGCGACCCTCCGGGCCATCGAGCAGTACCTGCGGGCCCAAGGACTGTTCGTGTTGGATGGCGTCACCACCTCAACGGTGGGCACGCGGGAGGTCGCGGTCGTCGTCGTTTCCTTGGCCGGACGCGAGGAAGAGACGCTCGCAGGATCGTCGCTCGTGCGTGAAGACCCGAGGGAAGCCGTCGTCCGCGCCATTCTCAACGCGACCAATCGCCCAGTGTCCTGGCTCCTCGGTCGCTAGCGTCCGCGCGATCGCTGCTCTGCCCCGCCCCAAGCGCAGTCCTCCTTTGGACCCCGTTGGCTCGCCTCTCCCCCCTCAGTAGTATGATTTGCCTCGTCCCGATATAATATTCATGTTATGGCGAACATTCTGGCGCGGCTGT
Source organism: Armatimonadetes bacterium 13_1_40CM_64_14 (assembly GCA_001917855.1). Taxonomy (GTDB): domain Bacteria; phylum Sysuimicrobiota; class Sysuimicrobiia; order Sysuimicrobiales; family Kaftiobacteriaceae; genus 13-1-40CM-64-14. The sequence continues at coordinate 38,922 of MNEU01000023.1, forward strand.
GGGGCGATACCACGAGCCGCGACCTGCAGCGACTACAGCCCCTCGTCGAAGCGGCGAACGCCCTGGAGCCGGATCTCACCCCTCTGTCTGACCAGGCGCTGGCCGGCAAGACGGGGGAGTTCAAGGAGCGTCTCGCGGGCGGTGAAACCCTGGACGACCTCTTGCCTGAGGCGTTTGCGGTCGTCCGAGAGGCGGCGCGCCGTACGATCGGCCTCCGTCACTTTGACGTGCAACTGCTCGGGGGGGCGGTTCTGCACCAGGGCAAGATCACCGAGATGCGTACGGGCGAAGGCAAAACGCTCGTCGCCACCCTGCCTATCTACCTCAACGCCCTCGCAGGCCACGGGGTGCACCTGGTCACCGTCAACGACTACCTAGCCCGGCGCGATGCGGGCTGGATGGGCCCGGTCTATCACTTCCTGGGTTTATCGGTGGCCATGATTGCGCACGACTTCAGCGGACTGTATGACCCCGCGTTCCACGACCCCCAGGCGCACGCCGATGATCGCCTCAATCACTTCCGGCCGGTTGCGCGCAAGGCTGCCTATCAGGCGGATGTCGCCTACGGGACGGTGAGCGAATTTGGCTTTGACTACTTGCGCGACAACATGGCGCTGCGTCCCGAGGACCTGGTCCAGCGAGACCTGAGTTTCGCAATCGTCGACGAGGTGGACTTCATCCTCATCGATGAAG
>MNEU01000088.1 GCA_001917855.1 Armatimonadetes bacterium 13_1_40CM_64_14
ACGCGGCCCTCCGGCGGACGGCGCCCGTCTTGATGACGGCTGCCGATGTGAAGAAGCTCGCCAAGGACAAGTCGGCCTAGGCCCCGCGTCTGCGGCGGGGGAGGCCATGGTACAATACAGACAGGAAGTTCCCGGATTGCTTGATGCGGTCCGGCTCGGCGCGGCGAAGGGGGACGGGATCGGCCCCCTTTGTCTTTGTCAGCCCCCTGGGAACAATTCGGCCTGCGCCATCGCTATAGCGAGCAAGTTCGTCGCGTAAGGAGGTCCCATGACGGAGCGTGCTGGTCTGACCATAAAAGACGTTCTCCCGCTGCTGCCCTTGAAGGGGACGGTCATCATGCCCCACCAGGTGGCGCCGCTAGGGGTCGGGCGTCCAAAGTCGCTCCGGGCCCTGGAAGCGGCATTGGGTGCAGATCGGATGATCGTCTTGGCGGCGCAGAAGCAAGACGACCTGGAAGATCCCACACCGTCTGAGATCTACTCGCTCGGGACGGTGTGTCGCGTGCTGCAGGTTGGTAAGCAGCCCGACGGCGTGTTGCAGGTGATCGTCGAGGGCGTCGTTCGTGCGGATGTGCTCGGGGTCGAGAAGACTGACCCCTATTTTGAGGCCCGGATTGCCCCTCGACCCGATGCTGTCGAGAAGACCCCCGAGATGGAGGCGCTCATGCGGGGGGTGTCCTCGCAGTTTGAGCGGTTCGTCCGCTTTAGCCGGTCGGTGGCCCCGGAGCAGTATGAAGCGGTCACGCAGGCCGATGAGCCCGGAAAGCTTGCCGACCTGATCACCCAGCACATGGCCGTCAAACTGGAAGAGCGCCAGCAGCTGCTGACGCTCGCCCCCAAAGAGCGTGTGGAGCTGCTCAGCCAGATCCTCACCCGCGAACTCAATATCCTGGACCTCGAGCGCAAGATCCAGAGCCGAGTGCGCAAGTCTATGGAGAAGAGCCAGCGCGAGTACTTCCTTAAAGAGCAGATGAAGGCGATCCAGCAAGAGCTGGGAGAATCAGACGAACGGCAGAGCGAGGTCGCGGAGTACAAGAAGAAGATCGAGGCGGCAAACCTCCCCGACCACGTCAAGGAGAAAGCCCTCGAGGAGCTCAATCGGCTGGAGAAGATGCCGCCGATGGTCGCCGAGGCCGTCGTCGTACGCACCTACTTGGACTGGTTGTTATCCGTGCCGTGGAGCGTCCGCACCGAGGACCGTCTGGATATCGTCGAGGCACGACGCATTCTCGACGAAGACCACTACGGACTGGAGAAGGCCAAGGATCGCGTGGTCGAGTACTTGGCGGTCCGCAAGCTGGCCCCGTCCTCGAAGGGCCCCATCCTGTGCTTCATTGGCCCGCCCGGCACCGGGAAGACCTCGTTGGGGCGGTCGATCGCCAAGGCGCTGGGCCGCAAATTCGTCCGAGCGAGCTTGGGCGGCGTGCGAGATGAGGCCGAGATCCGGGGGCACCGGCGGACGTACGTGGGAGCGTTACCCGGCCGCATCGTGCAGGGACTGAAAACTGCCAGCAGCAAGAACCCCGTTTTCATGCTGGATGAGATCGACAAGCTGGGTGTGGACTGGCGGGGAGATCCGTCGTCCGCTCTGCTGGAAGCCCTCGACCCCGAGCAGAACCACAGCTTCAGTGACCACTATCTGGAGATCCCTCTGGATCTGTCTGAGGTCATGTTCATTTGCACCGGGAACATCCTCGACACCATTCCTTCGGCACTGCGCGACCGGCTCGAGGTCATTCGCTTCCCCGGGTACATCGAAGAGGAAAAGCTGAAGATCGCAGCCCAGTTCCTCATCCCTAAGCAGCGCAAGGAGAATGGGCTGACCACCGAGCAGGTGGCGATCACCGGTGAGGCGCTGCGAACCGTGGCGCGCGAGTACACTCGCGAGGCGGGCGTGCGCAACCTCGAGCGCGAGATTGCCACGGTGTTCCGGAAAGTGGCGACCGAGATTGCCACCGAGAAGGCCAAGGCGGTCAAAGTTACCGCCGCCCAGTTGCATCGGTTTCTGGGGCCGCCGCGGTACCGCTTCGGCCTGGCGGAGAAGTCGGACGAGGTCGGGATTGCCACCGGGCTAATTTACAGCGAAATGGGTGGCGACGTGATCTCCGTGGAGGCCACGCTGATGCACGGCGAGGGCAAACTCAGCCTCACGGGTCAGCTGGGCGATGTGTTGAAGGAGTCCGGCCAAGCCGCGGTGTCCTATGTGCGGTCCCGGTCCCGGCGGCTGGGCGTGGATGAGGACTGGTATCAGAAGTACGACGTGCACATCCACATCCCGGCGGGCGCGGTGCCTAAGGATGGGCCGTCGGCGGGAATCACCTTGGCGACGGCGCTGGCCTCGGCGGTGACGGGCCAGCCGGTGCGCAAGGATGTGGCCATGACGGGAGAGATCACTCTTCGAGGCAAAGTGCTGCCGATCGGCGCGGTGAAAGAGAAGGTCCTTGCGGCGCACCGCGCCGGGGTGAAAACGGTCCTCGTGCCCAAAGACAACGAGAAGGACCTGGAGGAGATCCCTGAGCACGTGCGCCGAAAGATGCGGTTTGTGCTCGTGGAGCACATGGACCAGGTGCTGGCGGAAGCGCTTCTCCCCACCCGGACGCCTGCGTCCCAGGGCCTGATTCTCCCCCCGCCGGGGGTGGAACCGGCCCCCCGACCGCCACAGCCGCAGCCCTCACAGCATATGCTGTCTTAACTCGTGGCCAGTTAGGCCGATAAATTCCATAGAACGGGCATAAAAGAAGGGGCGGGACACGGTCATCACGAACATGTCTCGCCCCAATTCGTTGTTGGCGGCGCGGCATCGGAGTTGCTCTAACTTGGGGTGTCCCTATGGCGACATCACGAGCGCGACCAGCGAAGTCGACCAAGCGCCTTGGCGAACTTTTGCTCGACGCCGGTGTGATTGGCGAGACGCAACTCACCGAGGCGTTGGAAGAGCAGAAGCGGACCGGTAAGCGCTTGGCCCAGATTTTCATCGAGCGCGGGTTGCTGGCCAAGGGCGAAGCCGGGCGCTGGCTGGCCCTTCAGCAGGGCTACGAGTACGTGAACCTAACCTCGGAACCCATCGACGTCAACATCGCTCAACTGCTGTCCGAACCGTTCGTCCGCCGCTTGATGGCTCTCCCGATCCGCCAGGAAGGTAAAGACCTGGTCGTGGCGATGGCCGATCCCTCAGATATTCTGGCCATCGATGAGGTCGCACGCGCGACGGGGTTGCGCGTGCAGACGGTCTTTACAACGGAGACGGACCTCGAGTGGGCCATTGAGCAGCTGTTTGAAAACGTGGGGAAGCGCGTCAGCAAAGCCGCATCCCAAGCCGCGTCCCTGGTGGATGTGATCGAGTTCGGCGAGGGAAGCGCCAATGGGAACGGGAACGGAAACGGAAACGTAAACGGGGACGGTCTCGAAGACGGCGTGCTGGTGCTGGGCAATGAGCAGTCCGCGCCCGTCATCCAGATGGTGGACTCGATCCTGTCGGGGGCGATTGCGTCCCGGACGACCGACATCCACCTGGAACCTCACCTGAAGAACGCGCGCGTCCGCTTCCGGATCGACGGCATGCTCTACGACAAGGCGTCGATCCCGCGCCTGATGTACGCGGCGGTGGTCAGCCGAGTCAAGATTCTGTCCTCCCTAGACATCGCCGAGCACAGCAAGCCGCAGGACGGCCGGATCACGATGCGGGTGCGGGACCACGAATTCGACGTCCGGGTGGGCATTACGAGCACCGCGTTCGGCGAGCGCGTGGTCATGCGTCTGTTGGACAAGAGCAACATATTGCTCGGCCTCGACCGGCTCGGCATCCCGTCCCACCAAGAGGAGATCATTCAGGCGCTAATCCGGAAACCGCACGGCATGATTCTCGTCACCGGTCCCACGGGCAGCGGGAAGACGACAACCCTGTACGCGGGGCTCCAGTCCGTCAACGATCCAGCCCTCAACATCATCACCATCGAAGATCCAGTAGAGTACTACCTCGAAGGGATCTCTCAGATCCCGGTCCGGCCGCGGGCGGGTGTGACGTTTGCCACCGGGCTGCGGAGCATCTTGCGCCAAGATCCCGACGTCGTGATGGTCGGAGAAATCCGTGACGCGGAGACGGCGAAGATCTCCGTCCAAGCGGCCCTCACGGGCCACTTGGTTTTCTCGACCCTCCATACGAACGATTCGGCGGGGTCCGTGGTCCGGTTGGTGGATATGGGCATCGAACCCTACTTCATCACGTCGTCGCTGATTGCGAGCATCGGACAGCGCCTGATGCGCCGCCTCTGTCCTAAGTGCAAGCAACCCCTTGACTTGACCAAAGATCTGATGACCGAACTGGACCTGCCCGCCGACCATGCCTCCCCGATCTACAAACCGGTGGGATGCCAGGAATGCGACCACACCGGCTACCGTGGGCGGTTGTGCGTGATGGAGATCTTTCGAATGAATGACAACATCCGTGATCTGGTCCTGGCTCACAAACCGGCCACGATGTTGCGCGATGCCGCGATCGACAGTGGCATGATCACCATTCAGCAGGCCGCGAAGTCCCGCGTCTTGGATGGAACCACCAGCATCGAGGAACTCCGCCGGGTCATCTACATCGAAGAGTAGCGATCGCGCGGTCTAGAGGTAGGCGGCGAGATCGATACTGGCTTTGATCGGATCGATGCTGTAGGCAATGCGCCGCCCATCCTGCGACAAGTCCACCGGGACGGGATCAATGACGGTGCCCTGCGCATCGCGCACCATTTTCAGCGGAGGTTGCAGCGGGTGGCCTTCCGCTGTCCGATAGACCACGGCGATTTCCCCCGACGAGAGGCGAACCACCGATCCTACCGGATACGCCCCTACGGTGTGAAAGAATAGCTTGGCCAAGTTGGGTTCAAACCGCGTCCCTGCCCCGGCGACAATCGTCTGCACCGCTTGATCAGGAAGCAGAGGCTTGCGGTCGGTGCGTCGGGCCGACGTGCTGGCGTCAAAGAAATCCCCGATGGCCACGACCTGCGTGAACAGGTGTTGGTGCTCGACCTTCAGGAGGCGGGGGTACCCGGAGAGGTCGTAGTTGAGATGGTGTTCGAGGGCGACCAGCATCGCCGTCTGGGAGAGCCCGCGCAAGTGTTGCACCAAGGCGGCACCGTGGATCGTGTGGCGCTCGAGCACCGACTGCTCGGTGGCGGTCAGATGGCTGGACTTGCCCAGCAACGACCGGGGGATCCGCATCTTGCCGACGTCGTGCAGCAAGGCGGCGGTCCCCAGCGCAGGCAACATGGTTTCCTCCAAGCCCATGCGGAGCCCAAGCATCAGCGAGAGCACGGCGACGTTGACGCTGTGGTGACAGGTGTCTTCGTCATGCTGGTATAGGGCGGCGACTCCCAGCAGAGCGTTTCGATCCTGCAAGATGACCTTCACCATCGAGTTCGCCAGCAACCGGGCGTTGCGGAGGTTCAAGGGGCTGCCCTGCACCGCTTGGTAGTTGAGCGCGTCCATCGTCCGCAGACCGATACGGTACAGCTCGCGCGGGGCGATCAGCGCCTCCTTCGCCTCGTCAATGCTCTGCGTGCGGGGCGGTCCGGTCTTGATGTAGTGCAGGTTGGCCTCGGCGACGGCGTCCCCGACGGCGGGTCCCCCACCGGATGCCGCGACCAAGATCTCCACCAATCGGGCGGCCTCCTCGAGGCTCACGCCCTGGAGAAACTCGAGACTGCCCACGCGCTGGGCCATGAGTTGCTCCAAGAGTCCCGAAGCGTGCAGGCTCTCCTCAAGCAGGATGCGATCCCCGAGAAAGAACGCATCCTCATAGACATCGAAATGCACGGATGGCCGCGCCTTCAAGATCACGGTCAACCCGCCATGGAATTCGTGAAGGGACTGGGCGACCTGCGGGTGGCCCGGCAGGTACAGCAAGGCATTCTTACGCGCGGCTTCCAGCAGGCGCAGCACCGCACCCGGGCGGTCCGCCGAGATGGTCTGTGACAGCGGGAAGCTAAAGAGCGTGGGCGGGGTCGGGAAATGCGTCATGTCCGGCGGGGCCCGCCTTCTCCGCCGGCGAGGATTTCACGCGCGGCATCCCGCAATGTCCGACGTCCTTGACCAAATACCCACCGGGCGCGCGCAAGGCGGCGCAGCATCGGAAGCGCCTCTACTATGCGCAGCCGCGCGAACGCCTTCAGCGCTGCGACCTTCACAGAGACCACATCTTGCGTCCACTGGGGAGAGCGGAGCACCTGCTGGATCCCGTCGACGACGCGGGGATCGTTCGGCACGTCCCCGCCGCTGAGCACGCTGTACTGAATGCGGGGATCAGGGTCGCGGAGGAATCCGATCAGGGCAGTGCGCGCTTGATCACCGGGGATCTTCCGCAGGGCCTCAAGGGCCTCCCGCCGCACCCGGTACTCGGCGTGGGACGCGAGCGGCGTCAGATACTTCACCCCGGCAGGATCGTGCAACTCGCCGAGCACGAAGACGAGATTGCGGGCGAGGTGCCACGCGGCAGTGGGTAAGGATGCACCCAGCAGGTCGGCCCGCCCAGCGTAGATGTTGGCCATCAGAGTACACAACTGTCCCCGCTGGGCGGCTTCCGGCTCGCGTTCCAATAGCCGGACAAGGTGAGGCACAGCCAGCTCACGTACCGCCATCAGCGCTTGCTGGACGTCGTCGGATGGACCAGTCCGCCGTTGCAAAGTGTCGCGCACAAGTCGGGCGAGCAATCCACGATCCAGGACCCGGTTCAACTCGGCGTCGATCGTGGTGCCAGTCTCCGCGGCGCGCCCGCGCGCATCTTGTAACGCCTGCAGCCCTAAGCGCAGGGTAGTGTACTCTTGGGCATCTGCGAGGTCCGTGAGGTGGGCGCACAGCGCTTTCGCGGAGTCCGCAATCTCTTCGGGCCGTTCTTGCAGGTCCAGGAGGTTGACCAGGCCGGCGATCGCGTCGTGGGCGACCTCCCGCTCGGACACCCTCCGGCGCAACACGTCCAGCGCCTCTTCCTCGTTGGGCCCCATGGTCAGAAGGGCGAGATCAATTCCCTCCCAGGTATCACGGTTGGACTGACCATCCTCCGCCTGGCCGAGCCAGGGGGAGCGCGACCCTGCTTTTTCACCCCCGGCGGCGATGGCTGTTTGCAGGAGGGCGGCCACTTCGGCCGCTTTCTCCTCCGGAACTCGGAGGTCAGCGAGAAACCGCCCCAGCCCCGCAGCGACGTCGCTCTGGGCGACAGGGCCCAAGACCAACAGGGCGATCTGCTGTCCGGTCAATTCACTCAGGATGGCTCGTCCGCTTCCCCCTTCCACCACTTGAGACACAAGCTCGGGAGCGAGGGCGGCACGGACCGGTTCGTCTAGCTGCAGGACGCCCTGCGCCAGATTCTGCAAGAGTGCTTCTTGGTCTTCGTGGGGCTCGTCGACGATGGCGCGGTCGAGGGTCTCCAGTGTCATCAGCAAATGGTCGACGTCAATCTGGGCATCGGCGTGCGCGGGACCCGCGACGGCGAGGTGGACACTCATCAGCATGCGAGCGGTCGCGGCGGGCCCCTGGCGCAGCACCGTGAACACCGCGTCCCGCTGTTCGGGGGAGAGCCGGCGCGTGCGGATCAGAGCTTCCACGATGCCCGCTTCGGAGAGCGCATCGGTCGTGGCCCGCAGCATCATCGCTTTCACGATGATGTGGGGCAGGTCTTGGCTCAGCACCAGCGGTTCCACCCCGCCGGCCGCCTCCAGCGCTTGCCGCTCCTGGGATAGGATGCGGAGCAGCGCAGCGATTTCGCCCTGGTCGACGCCGGGGAGGACGGCAACCGAGGCAAGGTTGCGCACATAGAAAAAGTAGGCCAATGAGTCCATGCTGCCTTCGGTGAGGGTGGTCCCGTCGGCGAGGAGCTTGTCTTTATTCACTTGCACACCAATGGCTCCGTACCGCTGCAGGTAGCCACGCAGCGTTGCGGTGACATCCGTCACGGTAGCCTGAGCGGAGGCGTGCGTCGAGGAGTACAGCTGGAAGGTCTTCAGACCAGCGTGCAGCCGCCGAAGCGCTTTTTCGAGTGATTGCCGTTGCGCTTGTTCCATTCTGGTTGTCCGACACGATCCGGGGGCCTGACGGTCCCCGACCTGGGATACAGTCCCATGCGAAGAATTCCTTTAGATAGAATTCCCTAGACAGTGCCCTTAGAGACGGGGGAAGCCTTGTTGCAGCCCGCCGCGGGCCTGCTATACTCGGGCATAAGCAAAGACGGGGAGGAGTACCCGCTCGCCTGCAGGAGAGAGGGGAGCCCACCGAGTGGAAGGCTCCCTAGCGTGGTGCGGGGAAGGTCGCCCCCGAGCGATTCGGAAGATGCCGTCAGATAGGGACGGCCCAGGTCCGAGGGGATGCGCCCCTGAGCGCGCTCTAAAGAGCCGGTTGCTGAGCACGGGCGGATCGTTCGCCCGCGTGCGCGACGCGGAACGCGGGTGGCACCACGGAGCGAAAGCCCCGTCCCAACGGACGGGGTCTTTTTGTTGGGACAGGATGGGCGACTCCACGTCGATGGCGAGGGCAGGGGGTGAGGACATGGTGAAAACGCTACCGACAACCTATGATCCGCGCCAAGTGGAGATGGCGCGGTACAAGATCTGGAAGGATGCGGGTTACTTCCGCGCCCTCCCCGATCCCAAACGCCGCCCGTGGGCGGTGATGATGCCTCTGCCCAATGTCACCGGCGAACTTCACATCGGCCATGCGCTGAATAATGGGATGCAGGATGTCCTGGCCCGTTTTAAGCGGATGCAAGGCTTCAATGCACTCTATCAGCCGGGGACGGACCACGCGGGGATCGCGACCCAGAACGTGGTGGAGCGCGCGCTGGCCAAAGAGGGCATTCGCCGCGAAGCCCTCGGCCGCGAGAAGTTCCAAGAGCGCGTGTGGGAGTGGGTCAGGAAGTATGGCGGCATCATCTATGGCCAGCTGGAGCGCCTGGGGATTTCGTGCGACTGGGACCGCAAGATCTTTACCCTCGACCCCGCCTACTACGACTCCGTGATGGAGGCGTTTGTCCGCCTATACAACAAGGGGCTCATTACGCGCGGCACGTACATGGTGAACTGGTGCCCGCGCGATGGCAGCGTGATCTCCGACCTGGAGGTGGAATACGAGGAAGTCGACTCTCACCTCTGGTATGTGCGCTATCCGGGAGCGGACGGGGGAGCCGGCATTGTCATCGCGACCCAGCGGCCTGAGACCATCTTGGCTGATGTGGCCGTCGCGGTGCACCCCGACGATGCGCGGTACCAGGGCCTGGTGGGTCAGTTTGTGCTGGTGCCCATCGTCAATCGCCGGGTGCCCGTGATTGCCGACCGGCGCATAGATCCCCGATTCGGGACCGGCGCGCTAAAGGTCACCCCTGGACACGCCCCACTGGATTATGAGATCGGTCAGGAGCACCATCTTCCCACGCTCGTGACCCTCGATCTGCAAGGCCGCATGACGCCGGATACCGGGAAGTACGCGGGGATGGACCGTTTCGCCGCGCGTGACGCGGTAGCTGCGGACCTAAAGGTGCTAGGGCTGCTGGAGCGCGTCGAACCCTACCGCACGAGCGTGGGACACTGCGACCGCTGCCATACAGTTATTGAGCCCTACATCAGCGAGCAGTGGTTTGCGGACATGAAGGGGATGGCTCAGCGGGCCGCGGAGGCGATTCGCGCTGGCCGCGTCCGCTTTCACCCGCAGCGTTGGGCGGAGGTGGCCCTAGACTGGTTGGACCAGATCCGGCCGTGGGTGATCTCCCGGCAATTGTGGTGGGGGCATCGGATTCCCGTATGGCAGTGCGGGTCCTGCGGGACCCGTCAGGCGAGCAAGACGCCCCCCGCCCGCTGCACGAAGTGCGGGGAGGGAAATCTGATCCAAGATTCCGATGTCCTGGATACTTGGTTCAGTTCTGCCCTGTGGCCATTTGCCACGCTGGGCTGGCCGCAGGACACCGCCGATCTCCGCTACTTCTACCCGACGAGCGTGCTGGTCACCGATCGTGGCATCATCTTCCTGTGGGTGTGCCGGATGATCATGGTAGGTTTGCAGTTCATGGACACGGCGCCCTTTGCTGACGTCTACATCCACCCGACCGTGCTGACCCTTGACGGCCGGCGGATGAGCAAGTCGCTGGGGACTGGCATCGATCCGTTGGAGATGGCGGATACACGCGGGTATGGCGTGGATGCGGTGCGCTTTGCCCTCGTCATGCGCGCGTCACAAACGCAGCAGGATATGCGGTTTGGCGAGAAGATGATCGAGGATGTCCGCAATTTCAACACGAAAATCTGGAACGCGGCGCGCTTCGTGCTGATGAACCTGGACGGCTTTGATCCGAACGCCTCCGTGGGCACGCAGTCGTCGGCCGATCGCTGGATCCGCAGCCGGTACGCCCGGCTGGCCGGGGAGGTCACCGCCAATCTGGACTCCTACCAGTTCGATAAAGCTGCCAAGGCGCTGTACGATTTCATCTGGAACGAGTACTGCGACTGGTACCTGGAGCTGGCGAAAGTCGACTTGCAAACCCTGCCCACAGACCGCGCCGGAGATTCGGCCGGGCGGCGGACCGCCGTGCAGCGCACCCTGTCGTCGGTGCTAACAGGTGCGATGCAGCTGCTCCATCCGATCATGCCATTTCTCACAGAAGAGGTCTGGCAGACACTGCCACATGACGGCCCCAGTATCATGATTTCCCCCTGGCCGCAGGTTCAATCAGCGTGGATCGATCCTGCCGCCGAACAGGAGTTGGAGGTCGTGATGGCGGTGGTGCGGGCCGTGCGCAGCCTGCGGGCGGAGCTGTCCATTCCCCCGGCACAACGGATTCCCGCATACGTATATGCGGAAGAGCATCAGATTGGCGTCCTGCGGCGGGCGAGCCGCTATGTGGAGGCTTTGGCGAAGGTTGGGTCAGTAGAGCATCACGCGCTCCGAGATTCCCGGCCGGCTCACAGTGTCGCCTCCGTGCTCGCGGGGGCAGAGATTCACCTTCCGCTCCAGGATCTGGGCGGGATCGTGGATTTTGAGAAAGAACGCCGCCGGCACGGGAAGGGACTGGAGGCTCTCCACACCGAACTGGAGCTCCTCCAGCGCCGGCTGGCGGATGAGGCATTCCGAAAGAATGCCCCCCCCGAGGTCGTCGCGCAGCAACGCCAGCGCCAGGAGGATCTGCAGACGCGAGCAAGGCGCCTGCAGGAACTGCTGGACAGCCTCGCCTCCATCCGGTGAGAGACCGAGGCGATGTCCGCCAGCTCGACGCCGCTCGCCAGGCGGTTCGGGCGGTGGGTGCGGCCCTCCGAGCTCACCGTCTCTACGCCGCCGGCCACAGTAGCACGCAGCGTGCCTTGCTGGACGCGCAAAACGCCCTGCGAGCCTATGCGGGTGCATACGGGTCGTTGCACTGCACGGTCGCCGCCCGCGGCGTCAGGTTTGACTTCGATTCGCACCCGTCTGAAGACGACGTGCTCGCTGAACTCAGTCGAGCCCTTGCCGCCGCCAAAAGCGCCAGCATCACTTTCCTCGCGGGCGTAAGCGCGGACCAGATCGGCGCGCTCGTGGAAACGCTCCACCTGCCGCGTCCCGCGTTGGATAAGGCAGGGGGCGCCAGCCGCCTGCTGCGAGAACGCGGCGTGCAGGCGATCGCGCTCGAGGACGATGTGGCGTCCATCCCCGCGCGGTCCGACGTGGGGGAGACCCTACTCCGAACTCTGCAAGCATCCCCGGACAGGCTCATCTTGCGCCTCCAGGAGATCGCAGGCACAGGCGCACAGGACGCTATCCGCATGCTCGTTGATGCCGATCGTTCGATTGCGAGCTGGCCGCCCCCGGCACGCGAGGACGCCTGGACGAAATTGGCCGCCGCCGTTGCAGCTACGGTGCCTCCGTTGCGAACGTCCCTCTGCCAGGCGATCATCGGCGCTGTACAGGAGCCCTGGGCGGCGTCCCTCGCGTCCCGGTGGCCGCCGGCGCTTATCGCCGAGATCCTGGGTGCCTACGCGGGATCGTCTGGGTCCTCGGTGGAAGGAACTGCAGCTTCGCTGCGCGAGCTCAATCGCGCAGCCCCCATGGTCCGTCCGCCCCGCACTGAGCCAGTGGAGCCCGCATCCCAGAAGGCTGCGCGTGATGTGCTGCTTTCTGTCGGCGATGTGTTCTTAGCCCCGTATGCCGTCGCGCGATTCCTCAATGCGATCGCCAGGCTCGAGGCTCCCAAGTTCGCCGAGGGCCTCCGACTGGTCGAACGCGACACTGTCGCGGCCGTGGGGGGGGAGGACATCCACACCGTGGCGCGCGTCCTGATCGGGCTCGCGGTCTTAGCCCGGCGGCTCCCCGATGCCCGCGGTGAGCTGGCCCGGGTCACGCTCCATCATCTACTGACGACGGGGGTTCGCGACCTGGTCGCAAAAAACGTGGCGGAGATTACAGATGAACGCCACCCGCTGCGCGCTGCTTTGACAGCGGCCCCTGAAGAGGCCGTGCTGCTTTTGCTGGATCTGCTCACAGACGAAGAGCGAATGGCTGTCCGCCGGCAGTTGGTCGCCTTACTGTCCATCCTCGCCCGCGGTCGACTCTCCCTGTTGGCCACCCACGTCGCGGATCCGCGGTGGTACGTGGCCCGTAATGTCGCAACTGCGATGGGGCAAATGCGCGATCCCGCCGCGGTGCCATACCTGAAGTCCGCGCTTCAGCATCAGGATATTCGGGTCCGGAAGGAAGCGCTGGCCGCATTATCCTCTGTCGGGACACGGGAGGCGGTTGCTGTGCTCACCGAAACCCAGCGCCACCCCGATGCGGCGACGCGAGCGGCGGCCTCGCACTGGCTCAAGGCCGTCGGGCAGCCACCCATGCCCTCATGACCCCGTCGTCGGAGATTGCCCAGGTACTCTTTGCGGCCGTGCAGCAATTCCGCCACTACGGGGCCACGCATCCCGCCGCACGCCAGGCGGGACGTCAGTTTCATCGGTCCATCGAGGCGCTCGGCGTGCGCCGTGCTGTCGACATTGAGGTCACAGATCGAACGCTCATGGTGCAGTCCGTCCCTCTGACCTTGCAGGATCCCCAGGCGGCTCAGCTGCGCGCCCACTTGGCCGCACGGCGTGTGCAGCGGCTCACGATCGAGCGAGAGGCTGGGGAGGAGGCCGTGGTGACACTCATTCGCCTTCTGGCCTTGGAACCAGAAGAACTCATCGCGGAAGGCGGGCTCGCCGACGCTCTCCAGAGTGCAGGGGTGTCTGGCATTACCGCGGAGTCCCCGGAGGCGGCCGGGGCACCCCGCCCCTCGGCCGAAGGCGAAAATGTCTTTGCGACGGCGGTGCGCGTGCTGCACGAGATTTCCTCGGCCGTCGAGCACGGAAGTCCCGCCGACGTACCACGGGCGCGTCTGGCTGTGGAAGGACTCGTCGCCACCCTTGACATGGCGCGCCCGCAGTTGTGGGGTGATCTCGCCAATCGCAGCCACGACGAACTCGATCCGCAGCACGGGGCGAACACCTGTCTGCTCACACTCTTTGTGGCCCAGGCGCTAGGGCTAGACGCGCAACACCTAACCGATGTGGGTGTGGCGGCCCTGCTGCATGACATTGGTCTCGCTGTGCTCCCCTGGGAGCAGCGCATGGCCGAACGCACCGTCCGGGGTCCGCTATCGCAATGGCGGCATCCGGCCGAAGGCGCGTTTGTATTGCGCCACCTGGGAGGCCGCGAGAGTCTGCCTATGATTGTGGCGGCAGAGCACCATCTGCCGGCTCTGAAAGACCCCTCGGTGCTGCCCCAGGCTCGTCTTGTGGCCCTGGCGGATTACACCGATGCGTTGAGCTGCGGGAGGGTTCCCGCGATGCGGCACGCCTCGTTGGGCGGCCTCCTCAGCGAGCTTTTGAGCGGGGGCGGCCCCGCCTTCGATGCCGTGCACGTCCGCGTTTTGGCAAGCTTGGTCGCAGACGCCGCCGCTTCGGGCGTCGAGTTCTCAAGCGCGCCTTAGCCCCACGTGAAAGGTCTTGGGCTCTCTCTGTCTCCGAGGGTGCTCCCCCCGTGTACATCTTGGCCAGGGCAGGACTTTTGGACGGCTGCCTGACCGAAACGCCCATTGCGGGGGCAAGATCATGATGGCTAGACTGGGCCGGGTGTAGCCGTGGCCAAAGTTCAACGGAAGCGCATCGGGGACATTCTCTTAGAAACGGGCGTCATTACGCCTCAACAGCTGGCTGAGGCATTGGCCCAGCAACGCCGCACGCGCGAACGACTGGGTCGCGTGCTGGTGGATCAAGGCGCCGCGAGCGAGAAGCAGATCGCGCAGGCGCTGGCCGCCCAACTCGATCTTCCGCTCGTCGCCCTGTCGTCCGCGCGACTGGATCCTAACGCTGTCAAACTCATCCCCGAGATCCTAGCTCGCAAGAGACGGGTCGTCCCTCTGCGGCTGGATGGCGGGCAGGTCGTCGTAGCCATGGCCGACCCGCTCGACGTCTTCGCCCTTGATGACGTCGGCATCGCCGCGCGCCGCCCCGTGAAACCGGTGGTGGCGGTGGAGTCCGAGGTGATGGCCGCGATCGAGCGAGCGTACGGAATGGGTGCGGCGGCACAAGCCGTCTTAGGCGAGACGGGCGAAGAGGCGCCTGCCGCGGAGCCGACAGGGTCGCCGTCCGAAGACGGCGAGGATGCACCCGTGGTCCGGCTCGTGAACCTGGTCTTGTCCCAGGCACTGAAGGACCGCGCCAGTGACGTACACATCGAGCCGACCGAGTCCGAGATGCGTATCCGATACCGAGTTGACGGTGCGCTGCAAACGGTGATGACCTTGCCCAAGTCGGTGCAGGCGGGGCTGGCGACGCGCCTTAAGGTCCTGGCGCGCCTGAACATTGCCGAGCGGCGGCTCCCTCAAGACGGCGCGTTCGAGGTGGCCCTGGACGGCCGCCGGATCGACTTCCGGGTCTCCACCGTGCCCACGATCTTTGGCGAGCGCATCGCGCTGCGACTGCTCGATAAGACGAAAGGGTTGCTCACGCTGGAGCAATTGGGATTGGACGCACAGGCACGTCGGCGCTACGAAAGCTTGATCCACCAACCCTTCGGGATCATCCTGGTGAGCGGGCCCACAGGCAGCGGGAAGACGACGACGTTGGTCAGCACCCTCGCGCTGCTCAACTCCGTCGACAAGAACATCATTACGGTCGAGGACCCCGTCGAGTATCAGCTCCCGGGCGTGAGTCACATCCAAGTGAACCCGCGCGCCGGGTTGACGTTTGCCTCCGGGTTACGGTCGATCGTGCGGCAAGACCCGGACATCATCATGATCGGGGAAATCCGTGATGTCGAAACCGCGGAGATTGCCATCCACGCGTCTCTCACGGGCCATCTCGTCCTCACGACCATTCACACCAACGATGCGTCCAGTGCACTGACGCGCCTGGCCGACATGGGGATCGAGGCGTACCTGATTGCCTCCGCGGTGATCGGGGTAGCCTCGCAGCGTCTGGTGCGGTTACTATGTCCGCAGTGCAAGCAGCCCGCACCCATCCCCAAAGAGATCGTGAACTGGCTGCAGTCACAGGTCAAAGAGCCCCTGCCGCCGGCGGAATTCCAACGCCCGGTCGGATGTGCGCAGTGCCGGCACACGGGCTATCAAGGGCGGACGGGAATCTTTGAGATTCTCGTGGTGACCGAGGCGCTGCGCGGACGCACCCTGGCGCGGGGATCGGCCGCGGAACTGGCGGAGATTGCCCGCAGCGAAGGGATGCTGGGACTGCGGGCGGATGGCATGCTCAAGGCGATGCAAGGGCTGACGACGGTCGAAGAAGTCTTGCAAGTGACGCGTGTAGAAGAACCTGCGCTCTAGGCCCCCGGGCCTGACCGCGGGCGGACACTCCCCCGAATGGCATCCACGATTTCCGTCGCCGGCTGATCTTTCACCAGCAGACCCTGCAGCCCACTGCGCTGGACTTTGTCCCGGTCCAGTGCGCCGGGAAAGGCGGTGAGCATGAAGACCTTGACCTGCGGGACCTGCTGCACGATAGTTCGTGCGGCGGTATAGCCGTCGAGTCCGGTCATGCGGAAGTCGATTAGAACCACGTCTGGCTGGAGTTCCTGCGCACGAGTGATGGCCGTCTCCCCGTCGGCGGCTTCCCCCACGACCTCGAAGTCATCTTGCAGCTGTAACAGACGGACCATGCGCTGACGATAGCTCGCATTGTCGTCCACCAACATGACACGGATTTTTTTCACGGTCGCCCCTGTCGTCACGCTATGAGTCTAGCGCGGCTCGACCGACAGCGTGAACTGGACGAAGGTACCACGTTTCGCTCCCGGTGCCCGTCCGGTGGCTCCCCGATCGTCGTCGCGTGCTAGGGCGCTGGTGGGATGAGTCCGCTACGCAGCGCGTAGATTGCAGCTTGGGTCCGGCTGTTGACGTGGAGTTTTTCCATGATGTTGCTGAGGTGATTTTTTACCGTCCGCTCGCTGATCGATAGGCGCAAGGCAATCTCCTTATTGGCGAGGCCCCCGGCCACGTGCTGGAGGATCTCTACCTCCCGTTCGGTCAGCGGGAGGTGAACCGCGGCGAGCTCCTGTGTATCGCGGGTGCGCGCAAACTCCCTCATCACCTTCGCCGCCATGGTCGGGACCAGGAGGCCCTCTCCGCTGTGCACGACCCGAATCGCACGAATTAACTCCTCGGGTGTACAGTCCTTCAGGAGGTAGCCCATTGCCCCGGCTTTAATCGCCTCGAAGAGAAACTCCTCGTCCGTATGGACGGTGAGCATGATGATTCCCGTCCGGGGGCTCGCGGATCGGATGAGCCGCGCCGCTTCGATCCCCGACATTCCCGGCATGGCCACGTCGAGGAGGACAATGTCGGGGGCGAGGTCGGTGACACTCTGCACCGTCTTGGCGCCCGACTCAGCCTCGCCGACCACCTCGATATCTTTGACCCCCTCGAGGAGCCGGCGTACCCCCTGACGGAACAGGGCGTGGTCGTCGGCCAGCAACAGACGGATCGTGCTCGTCGCGCGATCTTCGTGCGGGCGGGGGGGCACTCCGCTGTCCCCACGCGTCGCACCGGGTGTCCCCATACGATCCTCCTGTCGTCTTGATCTCTTTAAAAAGGTCCCGAAATTACCGCCCGCGAGGCGGGATCACAGTCGTCCCCCGCCCAGCGGAATGCGCACTGTGATAGTCGTGCCCCGGCCCGGGGATGTGTTGGCGTCGAGCTTCCCGCCCACCAAGGCCGCTCGTTCTTCCATCGAGGTCAGTCCCAGGTGGGGGGAGCCTGGAAGCGTGGCACGAAACGCCGCCAGGTCGAACCCCACGCCGTTATCGGTAATGGTCGCCAGACACAGGTCATCCGTTACCTCGGCCCGGATGCCCACGGTCGTCGCCCGGGCATGGGCGCGCACATTGGTCAGGGCCTGGCGGACGATGGCCAACACCGCGTGTCGGACGGCGGAGGGCATGCGGGTGGCGTCTCCGGTGATGACGACCGTCGTCGGGATCTCCGCGCGGCGCTGGAACTCTTTGCCGATGCCTTCCAGGGCCACCGGGAACTCGTTGCTCATTTCGGGTTCCTTGCGCAGCTCGCTCATGAATTCCCGCAGTTCCCGCATGCCGCGTTCGAGCAGCCCGCGCAGGTCTTTGAGGTCGGAGGAGACCTGCGTGGGATTCCCCTGCGCGGCCATCGCCGATAAGTCGGTTTGCAGCAGAGCATCGGCGAGAGTTTGGGCGAGACCATCGTGCATCTCCCGGGCGATGCGGCGCCGTTCTTCGACCACGCTGATGTCCGTGATGCGGAAGGCCGTGCGGGCAGCCTGCACGGCGGCCGCGGTCTGTGTGGCGACGGCCTCGAGCCGCTCCGGTGAAGCGGGAGTCTGGGCGTTCATACCCAGCCCGAGCGCGCCGATCGTTTTGGAGTCCACACGTAACGGGACGCACGCCACAACCGCTCCGCCGGAGGATGCGTCCGGGGTGCCCGTCGTCTGGGTCTGGGCTTCAGTGCTCGCGGCGATCAGTGTCGGCAGGTACGCCCGCGCCGCCTGACCGCTGATCCCTCGGGCGGCGACCACGTCTAGCGTGCCGGTGTCCTCTCGTTCCAGGGCCAGGATGGCGAACTGGGCCGCGGTGC
>MNEU01000008.1 GCA_001917855.1 Armatimonadetes bacterium 13_1_40CM_64_14
ACCGCGACGATCGGCGGCTCTACGGCTACTACGGCTCCTACTACGGGTATGGCCGTCGCGCCAAGCGCGGGCGCAAGCCTCACGCAACTCTCGCCACCGCGGGGCTCAGCCGAGTCACCGCCCCACGCGACTGATGGCAGCGCTTCTGGCCCTCCTCGAAGGCGGCTCGATCCTCGCGATGGCGGCGGGGGCGCTGCTCGCGTGGAGGAGTCCCGCCCTCACCGGGGGCGATATCTTGGTGACCCTCGCGCAGGCCGCGGGGCTCTCGGTGGCGTTTTTGGCCGCGTTCCACTACGCCGACCTTTACAACCTTCAGATCGTGCGGAGCTTCGACGCACTCCTCACCCGGGTCCCGCGCGTCCTCGCCGCGGCCGCCGTTCTGGTCACCCTGGTCTCCCTAGCGGTCCCCTCCGCCCGGATCATGGACAACCCGTTCGAGTCCAGCGTCCTCATCGCCATCGGCGTCATTTTCGGGCCATTCCTCCCACTCCGTGCGCTGGTCTATTGGTTCATCCGGAGCCGCCGCTTCGGCGAGCGCCTCTTGATCGTCGGCGCGAGCCCGCTGGTGCGCACGGTCGTTGACGAGATCGCGTGGCGATCCGATTTTCGCTACACCGTTGTCGGTGTGGAGCACGATGCCGAGAACCTCGGTCGCGTCATCGAAGCGACCCGGCCCACCTGCATCGTGGTCGCCCTCACAGAGCGCGGGAGGCGACTGCCGCTGTCCCGGCTGGTCGAGTCCCTCGCGCATGGGATCAAGGTTGAAGATGTCGCGGAGACCTACGAGCGATTGACCGGAAAGCTCGCGCTGGAGGCGCTCTCGCCGAGCAGCGTCATCTTCACCCGAGACTTCCAGACGCCGCGTCTCCGTCGGGTGGTCGCACGGGTGCTGAGCCTGACCACGGCGGCGATGGGACTCCTGGTTTTCGCGCCGCTCCTCGGTCTGATCGCGCTGCTCATCAAGCTCGAATCCCAGTGTCCCGTATTCTTCATCCAGGAGCGCGTCGGACTCGCGGGGCGAGTCTTCAAACTCATCAAGTTCTGCACGATGCGCCCGGTCAGCCAGCCGAAGTCCGAGTGGGAGCAGGACAACCGCGACCGGATCACGCCGCTCGGGCGGTGGCTGCGGCGATTCCGGCTCGACGAACTACCGCAGCTCGTAAACGTGCTCCGGGGCGACATGAACCTCGTAGGCCCCCGGCCCCATCCGGTGTCCAATCTCGAGGTGATGGTCTTGGCGGCCCGCAACCTCAGCGAGATATCCGGCGATGCGATTCCCTACTACTCGCTGCGGTGCTCGGTCAAGCCGGGGATGACGGGGTGGGCGCAGGTCCGCTACGTGTATGCCAACTCTCTTGAGGAGGAGATGGAAAAGATCCGCTACGACCTCTACTACATCAAGCACAGCTCCCTGTGGCTCGATCTGCGCATTCTCCTCGAGACCCTGAAAATGGTTGTCACCCGCTCCGAGACCACCCCTGCGGTGGGGCCAGTGGAAGTCGAGGGGTCCGGGCTGGAGGTTTGGGAGCCCCGCGTGCCGGCTTCGAACGGTGAGCGTGTTGTGGCTCTTTCCGCGATCCGCGGCTCCGAGCTCGCGCAGGGAGCGGGACCGGCCGACGCGCTCGCACCGTGGGGTGAACCGATGGGACCGGAGCAGGGAGCCACGAGATGAAGAGCTGTGATCCGTCCACGGGGATGCTTCGGATCCCAACTGGGTGCCGTGCTCTGCATAACGCTGGGCACCCGGCAACCCGCCCGAGGAACACCTGATGCCCGCCGCGACGCAACGCCAACAGGTGGTGCACACCTACTGTAGGACCCGCACCCGACAGGCCGCCGACGCCGTCGTCGTCGCCTACTGGCCACTTTTGCGACAGTGGACCGGTTACTACCGCACTGACGGTTGTTCCTACGAGGATATCCTTCAAACTGCGGCCTGCGGTCTTGTAAAAGCCTTGGGGCGTTTTGATCCCGACCGTGCGGGTTTCGACACCTACGCTCGTCATTGCGTACTCGGCGAAGTGCGGCATTATCTGCGCGACCATGCCTGTCTCATCCGCGCGCCGCGGTCGATGTGGCAACGAGGCGAGGGGCCGGTGGTACGGTCGCTGAACGCGCTGTTGGATGACGCAGAAGGCGGTCATCCTCCCCACCAGATCGGATTAGACGACCCAGGGGTGGCGCGGGGGGATGACCGCGCCCAATTGTGGGACCTGCTGCGTCACCTCAACCCGCGCCAGGGCGCCGCATTGCTGTTGTGGGTTGGCTTCCAACTTCCGCAAGAGACCGTAGCGGACGTCTTGGGTGTGCCGCAGGCATCTGTCAGCCGACTGTGCGCGCGGGCGCTACGGACCCTGCGAGCTCACGCGAATGCGAGGGAGGTCAACTGGCAATGACTCTCGCTTATCGGGACAACACAGCAGCCCACACCACCGCGGAAGGGTCGCTAACCGAACGCCTACGCACCCGGAGCGTGCGTGTGAGTGTGGTCGGGCAAGGTTATGTGGGGCTACCGCTGGCCGTGGAGTTGGGCCGTGTGGGGTTTTCCATTAGCGGGCTCGATACCAGTCCTGACCGGATCGCAGCCCTCAACGCTGGACACTCGCATACCCCAGATGTCGACGGCCACGAGCTCGCCGCACTGCGCGAAGCCGACCGGTACACGGCGACGGCGGACTTTGCGACCCTCTCGCACAGCGACGTGGTGATTATCTGTGTGCCAACGCCGCTGCGGAAATCAAAGGACCCGGATATCTCCTACGTCCTCGCTGCGGCGACCGAGACGGCGGCCCACTTTCGACCGGGCCAGCTCGTGATCCTCGAGAGCACCACCTACCCGGGCACCACCGAAGAGCTCCTCCTCCCCCTCTTCGAGGCCCGGGGCGCGGTGGTCGGCGAGAACTTCTTCCTGGCCTTCTCGCCGGAGCGGATCGATCCTGGCAACCGGAACTTCAGGCTGCGGGACATCCCCAAAGTGGTGGGGGGCGTAACGCCGGCCTGTTCACGCCTTGCCGCGCTCCTCTACCGGCAGATCGTCGACAAGGTCGTGGAGGTCTCCAGCCCCAAAGTGGCGGAGCTCGCGAAACTCTACGAGAACGTCTTCCGGAACGTCAACATCGCCCTGGCGAACGAGTTCGCGCTCATGTGTCGGCGCCTGGACGTTAATTCGCGCGAGGTGATCGAGGCCGCCGCGACCAAGCCATTCGGGTTCCTGCCATTTTACCCGGGTCCCGGAATCGGCGGGCACTGCATCCCGATCGATCCGGGCTACTTGGCCTGGAAGATGCGCCTCAACGGTTACGAGGCGCGCTTCATCCACTTAGCCGACGATATCAATCGCGCGATGCCCGTCTACGTCGTCAGCCTCGTGACGGAGGAACTGAACAAGCGGCGCCGGGCCATAAACGGCGCCCGGATTCTGGTACTCGGGGTGGCGTATAAACGCGGCATCGGCGATACGCGAGAGTCGCCCGCCCTCGAAGTGCTGGCGGACCTCCGGCGCAAGGGGGCGGAGATTTCGTACGCGGACCCCTATGTGCCGAGCCTGGTCATAGACGGCACCGTCTTTGAAGCGATCGAACTCACCGATGCGAGGCTCACCACCGCCGATTGTGTCCTGATCCTCACCGACCACCCCGAATTCGATTACCGGCGCGTCGTGGCCCGCGCCTCGCTCGTCGTCGATACACGCAACGCCACGTGGGGGATTCCCTCGCCAGCAGGGCGCGTCGTCGTTTTGTAAACTCCGATGGCGCCTCCGTACAACTCCCCCGACCGTCCGCGATCGAGCCGGAGCGCGCTCGATCCCCGCTACAGTCTATTCAGCATTGCCTACCTGCTGACGATCTCCTCGCTCGCCACGCGCCTGGAGCGAGCGACGAGCGGCAGCGGTGTCGCTGCCCAACTCGCGGCCAGTGTGTACCACGCGCCCCTGTACGCTGGCCTCGGGTTTTTCGTCCTGCAGGCGATCTCGCGTGGCCACATGCTGGCGGGGCACCGATGGATGCGCGCCGCGCTCGCATTCGCCGTCACCGGCGCCGTCGCCGCACTTGACGAATGGTATCGGGCCTCTGTGCCGACCGGGTGGCCAGTCCGTGTCCTCTGGGACTGGGTCGGGATTGCCGGGTTGCTCCTCGTGTACCTGCTCGGCACCGCCCGCGAGGCGGTGCGAAGGTGATCATCCGCCCGGGCGGAGTGAGCCTGACCCTCAGACGCCGCGCGCCACTCCGGCGGGGCGCAGTGCACCGCTCAACGCAGGACGGGCGAGCGGCGAGCAACACGCGAATCGTGTCGGTGGGGCGTGGCTCCTAGCGTAGGCACAGAGTGGTGGCGTCCATCTTCTGCGCTGAGTGCGGATCGAGCCAGGATAGTCGGCGGTCCCGCCTCGGACAGCGTCGTCCCATTCGCGGCTCTCCTGGTGTTGATGTTTGTCCTGCTGATCTCGCCCCAGACCTTCCTTCCTGTGCTGGGGCGGCTGCGGATCGCTTTGCTCGCCGGCGGGGTCGCGATCGCGGCCTATTGCTGGGACCGGTTCCGGCGAAAAGAGCCGCTCGCGCCAATGACGCGAGAGTTGTGGGCGGCTGGAGCGTTGCTCGGCTGGGCCGTTGTGACCCTACCGCTCTCCGAGTGGTCGGGCGGGAGCCTGCAGATTCTGGCCGATGTCTTTCTGAAGGCGCTGATCGTCTTCTGGCTGTTGCGCGTCACGGTGACGACGCTCGGGCGGCTCCGCGTAGTGGCCTGGAGCCTGAGCTTGATGGCAGGAGTGCTCGCAGTCAACTTTGTCCAACGGTTCTCGGCGAACCCCACCGCAAGCCGTGTCTTTGGTTACGGGGGAGCGCTGGCATGGAATCCCAACGACCTCGCGCTCACGTTAAACTTAATCCTCCCACTCACGGTTGCGCTGTTCCTGGTCAACCGGCGCCCACTAGTCCAGGGCCTGTTGGCGGGCCTCATCGCACTCGAAGCGGGTGCCATCGTAGCCACGTTCTCCCGGGGGGGCTTCCTGACGCTAGCGACGGTCCTCATCCTCTATTTGCGTACGCTGCACAGACGGGGGCAGTGGAAGTGGGTGATCGCCACCCTGATCATCGCCGTCGCTGTGGTGCCGCTGCTGCCCGCGGGGTATTTAACGCGTCTCAGCACGATCATCGACATCCAAGCCGATCAAACCGGTTCCGCCCAGGAGCGGGTGGGGGACACGCAGGCGGGGACGACCTCCGGGGGGCGCGCTGGCTGCGAGTGCACAACGCGTACTTAGAGTATGCCATGGATCTGGGTTGGCTCGGACTGGGGCTCTTCTTGTTTCTGCTTGCGGGCTGCATCGGGACCGCCGCGCGTCTCCGTGATCGCTGCGCCGACCTCCCTCCACTCCGGGAACTTTTTACACTAGCCGACGCGATCCGAATCTCGCTTGTGGGTTTTAGCGTGGCCGCCCTCTTCCACCCCGTGGCCTACACCTTCTACTTATTTCTGGTCGCGGGGCCTGCCGTGGCTTTGCCCAGCGTCTACACAGCGGAAACTCGACGCCTTCTGGTAGGCGTCGATCCCGTCAACGCGAGAGATAACGGGCGGTCGGCGATGACGGCGCATTCGCGCCCCGTAACCAGATTTGGCCCTGACGGAAAGGGAAATCGATGAGCTTTGCTGGCGGTGCGGTTCCTTAATGCTCTTCAATAGCCTCGGGTTTCTCTACGGCTTCCTGCCCATCGCCTATCTGGTGTTTTGGCGTCTTTCCGGCAAGACGTCCCGGTACGTGTGGTTGGCGATTAGCGGGTATGTTTTCTATTCGTTCTGGGACTACCGGTTTTGTGCGCTGATGTTGTTTTCCACAGGGGTCAGCTACTTGGCCGGGCTCGGGCTGCTGCGGTGGCAAGACCCTGCCCGCCGGCGGCTGTGTGTGGTGGTGCCGATCGTCACGGATCTGGCGCTGTTGGGGTTCTTCAAGTACGCGAACTTCGTGGTGGCGAACATCAACGGGGTCTCGTCCTGGTCGGGCGGGAGAGCAGCGCTCCCGGTCCTCGACATCGTGTTGCCGATCGGCATTTCGTTTTACACGTTTCACACGATCACGTACATGATCGACGCGTATCGGCGAGACATTACGCCCACCACCAACTTCTTCAAGTTCGCGGCCTACGTGTCGCTGTTTTCGCAGCTGGTCGCGGGCCCCATCGTCCGGTTCCGACAGATCCAGGAGGATTTCGAGAATATCGATCGGGCCGATCGAACGGCCGGATGGGACAAGGGCTGGTCATTTTTCGTCATTGGGATGCTCGAAAAGGTTCTCATCGCCGATACGATCGCCGCGGTCATCGACCCGGCGCTCGCACGGTATGCGCAGCTGTCCACGGTGGGCGCGTGGCTGTGCGTGGTGGGCTTTGCGTATCAAGTCTACTTCGACTTTGCGGGATACAGCGACATGGCTGTCGGCTTAGGCTACATGTTCGGGCTCCGCCTGCCTCAAAACTTCAACTCTCCGTACAAAGCGACCGACATTGCCGATATGTGGAGGCGCTGGCACATCTCGCTGTCCTCATTTTTCCGAGATTACGTCTACATTCCGCTGGGCGGGAGCCGAGGTTCCGGACTTCTCACGGCACGGAACCTGATGATCACGATGGTCCTGGTTGGGCTGTGGCATGGCGCGAGTTGGACCTATGTCGTCTTTGGCGCCTATCAAGGTCTGTTGCTCATCTTGAACCGCATGATCAGGGGGGTGTGGGGGCGGCTCCCGCTGTGGACCCGTCGACTTGGGACGTTCGGTCTATGGGTCATTGGGTGTGCGATCTTCCGGGCCTCGGGGGTCGGGATGGCCGGTACTCTTCTGGGGAAAATGTTCACGTGGCATCCCGGGGCAACCATTGTCGGCGAAGGCACCCTGCTCGCCATGCTCGTGCTCTCCGCCGCCCTTACGCATTGGACACTCAACACCTTTGAACTGCGGCACCGGTGGTCACCGGCGTGGGTCACAGGCTTCGCGGTGGCCTTTGGGTTTTGTCTGATTGCACTCTACGGGTCGCGGCCCGCGCCGTACATCTACTTCCAATTCTAAACCACTCGATGGAAACAGCAAAGACGCACCGCTCCATCTGGCGCTTGGGACACATTTTCCCCCACAGGACGCAGCCTTTGCGCTGGCAACTGGGGACCGTGATTCCGAGCCTGCTGGCCACGGTCGCCCTGGTGGGGATTCTGGTGCGGTTCATGCCGATTGACCCGTTCACGTTTCGGGCCTGGGAGGCCCTGACGCGCGACCGTCCGCCCGGCATGGCGTTCGCACCCAACCACCGCTATTACAACGCCCGGGCGTCAGGCGACTTGGCCGCGTTCGGGAACCTTCCCAGCCTCCGTCAGTACCGCCCTGAGCAATTTACGACCGATGCCTTCGGATTTCGTAATCCCCCGTCCCTCCTCACGGAGGAGGTCAGTGCAATTCTGGCGGGAGACTCGTTCGCCGTAGGGTCAGGGATCAGTGATGACGAGACGCTCTCCTCGCAGCTGAGAGCGCTCACAGGCTGTATCGTCTATAACGCCGGCAGCGAGGTTGGCCATATCATGCCCGACGATATTGTGAACGTGGCGCACCGGCTCAAGATGCGTGGTCGTCTCGTCATTCGCATCGTCGCAGAACTTGCCCCTCCCGCGGCCAATCCTTCGCCGCTGGCTTCGCGCGTGCGCGCGCTTGAGGCCCGGATGCCGGCGGGGATCCGAGGGCTGGCCGGGCGCCTGAAGGGGCTTATCGATGTGTCGCCTCTGCAGATCGTGAGCACCCGGGCCTGGAAGGCTCTGGAAGACGATCGGATTCTCCCGAACAAGTACGCTGCTCGTGTGGTGAAAGCCACCCTCGCCAATGGCGATGTGATGCTGTTTCAAGCCCGGGAGGATCGCGCCGACCACCAGCGGGGGATCTCGCTAGACTACTGGCGATGGTTACGCGATGACCTCCAGCGAGCACAGCTCGATCTGCTGGTTGTCCTTGCGCCCAGCAAATACCGCGTCTACCGACCGTTCGTGGTCGATCCGCGTCCTGTCCGCCGGGAGCCGGACGATTCGTGGGTTCAGTTCGCCGCAGACCTGCGGGCGGCCGGCGTGTCCGTCCTGGATCTGACACCGTTTCTCTCGGTAGAAGTGGCGCGTTCGCTGGAACACGGGGAGTATCTGTACTGGCTGGATGACGTCCACTGGAACGCTCACGGGGTCGCGGTGGCCGCCGCGGTGATCCAGGACCGGTGGCGCGTGCCCGCGTCGTCGTGCGGCCTGCCCGCGCTCAGGCAGGGCGGAAGTCTGCGAGGTCCCGGACCGCAGCAATGAGCACCGCCACCATTATTCAAACGCTGGACGAGCTCGACCAGCTCGCCGACGGCTGGGGCGCCTTGTCGGCGCAGTCCGGCCATCCCATGCACGACTACGCGTGGATCCGAGCTGCCGCATCGACCTTTGCCGAGGATGGCCGATTATACGTCATCGTGGCGGGAGTCCCGCCCAACATCACGGCTGTCGCACCCCTCGTCAGAAGCCGGAATGATGACGGATGTCTCGAGCTACTAGGCGTGAGGGAGCTGTATGAGCCGATGGATTTCCTCTATGCCACACCGTCGGCTCTCGCCGTACTCACTGATACTCTCGCGAAGTTCAGAGGGCGCCTGGTCTTGAATCGCCTGCCGGCTGATTCCGGCGTGATCGCCGCCCTCGGACGGTCCTATCGGGGGCGAGGCATTGTGATCTGCCAGGCGTTGCATGGATGTCCGTGGATTCCTCTCGATGCGAGCTGGACGCAACCGGAACAACAGCTGAACGCGGGTCGCCGCTCCGATCTCCGACGGGCGCGACGAACCGCCGAAACTCTGGGGCCGCTCACATTCGATGTGGTGCGCCCCACGCCGGGAGAGCTCGGCCGGCTTCTCGACGAGGCCTTCCGCGTGGAAGCGGGGAGTTGGAAAGGGCGCGCGGGCACAGCGCTGGCCCGCGACTCGGTGCGGGCACGATTTTACTGGCAGTACGCGGTCGCCGCGTGCAGGACAGGCAACCTGCTCGTGTGTTTTCTGCGCATCGGCGGACGAGCCGCAGCCATGCAGATCGCGATAATATCGGGGGACCGCTTCTGGTTGCTGAAAATCGGATTCGATGACGCGTTTGCGCGCTGTTCGCCTGGCATGCTCTTGATGCTGGAGACAGTGCGGTACGCCGCATCACGGGGGCTGCAGGGGTATGAGTTCCTGGGGGTCGACGAACCGTGGACGCGGATGTGGACCGAGTGCGTACGTCCTTGTGTGTCCCTCCGCGCGTACTCGGCGAGCTGGCACGGCTTGTCGGGCTTCGCCACCGATGTCGGAAAGGTTGCCCGCCGCACGTTCGCCCGTGCCCTCCAGAGGACATGGTGAACTTCACTCTGCGCCACATGCTGCAGGCGTGCTGGACGCCGCTTGCTACGCGAGCAGCCCGCCACTACATCGCCGGTCCGGATCTGGCGGATGCCCTGCGGACCTGCCGTCAGTTGTCGCGGCTCGGGTTTGCCGGGACGGTCGGCTATTGGAACGGGGACAGCGAAAGTCCACGACAGCTCGCGGACACCCACCTAGCCGCCCTCGACGCCCTCGCTCGGGAGGGGTTGAATTGTTCCATCTCCATCAAGGCTCCGCCCCTCGGGTTTGCCCAGGATCTGCTGACGGCGATTGTGGAACGTGCCCGGCGAGCCGACGTGACCATCCACTTTGACTCGTTGGCCCCAGAAGCGTCTGACGCGACGTTCGCGATGATTGCCGAGGCACTCCCCCAGTATCCGCGGTTGGGCTGCACTCTTCCCGGCCGCTGGCGGCGCAGTGTCCATGACGCAGATCTGGCCGTGGAGCTGGGAGTAACCGTGCGCGTGGTCAAAGGCCAGTGGGTGGACCCGATGAGACCGGACCTCGATATGCGCACGGGGTTTCTCGCGGTGATCGACCGTCTGGCCGGGCGGGCGGCGCATGTGGGCGTGGCCACCCATGACGTGGAGCTGGCTCGCGAAGCACTCCGGCGCCTTCGGGCCGCCAACACGCCGTGCGAGTTAGAGCTGCTGCTGGGCCTGCCGACGGGGCTCCCCCTGCGCACGGCCGCCGCGGCGGGTGCGCCGGTGCGATTTTACATACCGTACGGCCATTCAGCACTGCCCTATCGCCTCTCCCAAGTGCCGCAAACTCCTCGTGTCGCCTGGTGGATTGTCCGAGACCTGCTCGCAGGTCCTACGCTGCCCCGGTCCCATGGCGACAAAGTGGCTGGCGGACAACAGGGAGCCTGATGCGCGCGACGCTTCCCGCAACATCGCATCCCACGGAGTCGGCGGCCTCCGAGCGGGAATTCTATGCGTTCTACGATTGGTGCTTAAACCCGATCCTCTCGGTGCGCGAGCTCGTCCAGCGGCTGATCGAAGAACTCAACCGCTATGGAGTTCTCCGCGTCGACTGGCAACGATGCGAAAGTACGATCAATCAGTACCTGTTTATCTGTGCGCTTGCCTGTACGGTGGATGATTACCTGGCCCGGCGACCGTGGAATCTATCTGTGGTCGGAGCGCGCTTTCCGCGTTTTCGGCGCGGCGCGGTGCTGGCGCAGGCGCTGCTGAACGCCCCCTGGTTGATGTGGCACCGGGTGTCGGATGCGGCGATCGTGCGGTGGCGGCGGCAGTGGGACCGGTGTGTGGATCGCGTGTGCGAGGTGCTAGTCCGACGTGAATTGCGGACCGTCGACAGCTCCGACGAGGCCCGGCGATGGAGCGAGCTGCGCACCATGGTGGACGATCTGACGATGGCACGACTCCCCCACCGACTCCTCCAGCAACGGATGCGTGTGCCAGAAGGATTCCGCTGTCAAGACCTGACGCATCACGATGTCTTCGCCCTGGCCCAGCGCTACGTGGATCATCAGCCCACCCCTCGGGACCGCCTCGTGGTTCTCGGACCCCGGACGGCGGGCGCCTACTTCGCGCCGTTGACCAAGGCGTTTCTCTCGGCCCGGGGGTGGACGCGGGTTTCCTGGATGACGATCCGACCCAAGACCGGGGTCTCCTGGTGGGAATGGCGGCAGTTGCGTGCCGCGGCACGAGATCAGGCGCGGTTTCTTCTGGTCGATGACCATCCCAACACCGGGGCGACCTTCCGCCTGATGCGGGGAGTGCTGAAACAACTGCGCATTCCGTCTCACCGGATTACGATCCTGGCGCCCCACCACCCAGCCGAAGGTGATCGGCCTCTGCTCAAAGACACCGACGTTCTCGTGATTGGGTTGGAGCCGGAGGAGCTCCACAAGGCCCGGTACCTGCGGGCGGGTCTTTCCGACCCGCGCCTCCGGGAGTACTACCCGGACTGGACCACCGTCCGGATCCACCCGAGCCGGGCGGTCGACGCCGTCAACGCGCAATTCGAGGCGCATTACCCCGACGGCTTTCACGTTCGTTTGAAGCGGCTCTTTGAAGTTGAACTCCACGGAAAGTCCGAGGAGGCTGTCGTCCGCCACCTGTTCGTGAAGAGCGTGGGGTGGGGATGGCTCGGTTATCACGCGTACCTGGCGGGCGTCCGTCTCGCCGACTGCGTACCGCCGGTGGTCGGGCTGCGGGAGGGGCTGCTGTTCACCGAGTGGGTCGGGGATGTGTCTCCCTCCCAGCCGGGGCTGCCGCGCACCCGAAGAGTGCAGTCGCTGGCATCGTACGTCGCGAAGCGGGCTGGCCGGTTGCGTCTTGCGGGTGACCCGGTGTTCGGCAGTTCAGGGTATCGCTGGAATGGGTGGGATGAGATCGTTACGATCCTGCGCGGCGCGTATAGTGCCTATGTGAGTCGCCTGAAGGTACCGGCCCTGCGCGCGCACTTGCGCCGCTACGTGTGCCCTGTGCCGATGTTGGTAGACGGGCGCATGCGACCAGACGAATGGATCACCACACCGGCCGGCACCTGGAAGGTGGATTTCGAACACCACAATTTCGGCGGGGCCGAGCAAGACCTCGTCGACCCCGCGTGGGATTTAGCATCGGCCGCGTTCGAATTCGCGCTCACTGAACAGGAGGAGCAAGAGCTACTCCAGCTCTACGCGCGAGAGAGCGGCGACCTCACGATCTACGATCGCATCTTCCTCTACCAACTCGCATACGGCCTACGCACCATGCACATCGCCGAACAGGCGACCGCCCGGAAGGGCGGGGGGAACGGTCTCGAGCACTGGAACGCGCGCTACCTCCGCGCACGCAACTTCGTGATCTACCACATGAATCGATTCCTCATGGGACCCGCGCGGAGCGCGCCGCCCCAGGCGTGGGCTAGGCGCCTGTTCTTTCTCGACCTCGATGGCGTCTTTGACTGCGAGAGGTTCGGGTTCCCCCACACCACCCCCAGCGGACTCGCCGCTCTTGAGTTGCTCGGGGCACATGATTTCTCCGTCGTCTTGAACACGGGCCGCAGCGTGGAGCATGTGCGCGACTACTGTCAGGTTTATGGCCTAGCTGGGGGGATCGCCGAGTTCGGAAGTGTTTTCGTGGACGCGGTTGCCAAGAGTGAATGGCCGCTGATAGATCCCACCGCGGCGGACCAGTTGACCCGGTGTCGGGACGCCCTCACAAAGATGCCGGGCGTTTCGGTGGATGATGGATACCGATACTCGATCCGGGCGTATTGCTGGCACGGCTCGTCCCAGGTAGCACTGGACACCCGGGAAGTCCAGGATCTTCTTACCCAGTGTGGCTGCGACCGGTTGACCTTCATCCCGCGACTCACAGACAGTACCTACCTGGTGCAGACGGGAACATCCAAGGGTTCGGCGCTGGGAGCGGTCACGTCCCGCCTGGGGTACACTCGGGAGGCCACTGGCGCGATGGGCGATTCCGAACAAGATCTCGACGCGCTCGCCGTAGCCGCCTTCAGCTACGCTCCTGCCAACAGCTCCAGAGCCGTCCGCGAGCTTGCCAGGCGAGGGG
>MNEU01000093.1:0-14293 GCA_001917855.1 Armatimonadetes bacterium 13_1_40CM_64_14
CCGCAGGTGTTGAATCCCCGACACCTGTCCTCGTGCAGGTCGGTCAGAGATGGAACTTCCCGACCCTACCCCGCGTAGAAGGGGGTAGGGTGGCCCCGGAGCTGGTGATTGGTCCGTTCAGACGTCCCACCGCGTTATACGCAAGAGGAGCTGGCCACCTTAGAAGCGTTGGTGACCCGCTACGGCCGGTCTGTGTACAACATGACGTACCGGTTGGCGGGCAACGACGCAGACGCCAAAGATCTGGCACAGGAGGCCTTTATCCGGGTGTTTCGGGCTTTACGGTCCATCGACCCGGCCGCTCATCTGGAGGGGTGGCTGCATCGAATCGTCACGAACCTCTTCATCGATATGCTCCGGCGACGCCCCAAGGCGCGCATCGAGTCCCTTGATGCGCCGGTGGCGACGTTACGGGGAGGAGAGGTCGGGAGGGAGATTGCCGACGAGCGGGCACATCCCGAAGCCGATGTGGTGGAGAGCCAGATGGACGCCGAGGTCCAGCGGGCGTTGATGGCGCTTCATCCAGAGTTGCGCGCGGTGGTCGTCTTCAGCGACATCGAGGGCTATGCGTATGAGGAGATCGCGAATGTGTTGCAGATTCCCGTGGGCACTGTGAAGTCGCGCCTGCACCGCGCGCGCCGGGTGCTGCAGGCCAAACTAGCCCACCTCGCTCCCCCGCGCCGGGAGGTGGTCACGTGACGCACGCCCGGTGGCAGCGGCAACTGTCAGCCTACGTGGACGGAGAGCTAACCCCGCACGAGGCGGAGGAAGTACAAGCGCACCTCGCGCAGTGCGAGTCCTGCCAAGTAGAGCTGGATCGCCTGCAATCATTGAAGTCTTTGCTGGGCCGACTTCCCGAGCGCACCGTCCCCGAGACCCTGTGGATGTCGATCCGTGCACAATTGGATCGACCCCAGCAGTCGTGGATCGCGAAGGTCGAGCAGTGGCTGCAAGGTGTCGTCCGCCGACCGGCGCTTGCGGCCGCCGCGTTGGCCCTTGTCGCCATCCTGGTGGCCATCCCCCTGGTCCGGGGCCGCCTCGAACGACTCCGGGCCGCAGAACTCGGCCCGGACCTGTACATTCGGGAGCACGCTCTGGCCTCGGCGTCCGATCCGTTTCTGGATCGCGCCTACCTGGGGTTACTCATCAGCGACGCCAGCCTGGCGTTGGTGGGGACTCCTCGGGAAGAGACGGAGGAGTCGCGATGATGCGCACACTCATCCCTGCGATCTGGCTTGCGACCACCCTCGCCGTCCCCGGGCTGCGCGCAGTGGCGTCCGCTTCCCTGCCCAGCGCGCGGGATGTTGTGGCGTCCATGGCCGCCGCGCCGGCGCTCGTCGACTACGAAGCGACGAAAGTCCTCACCGCGGTCCACCAGGATCGCGCGGAGACTATCACCGTGCTGGAATCATATAAGCGGCTCGGGCGGTTACGTCTGGAATTTCTCTCCCCGGAGTCGGTCAGCGGGCGACTGGTAATCGATGACGGGGTCTCGGTCTGGCAGTATGAACCCTCCCAGCACCTTGTTATTCATGGGCCGTCGTTCGTGCACCCGGCTGAGGGGCCCGAGCGCGTCGAGGAGTTCCTGCGGTCAGCTCTGATCGCGGTGCTGGGTACGGAGGATGTGATTGGGCGGCAGACGGTCGTCCTGGCGATGGAAACTCATGACGCGGGTCCCAGTCGCCGCTATTGGGTAGACCGGGAGACCGGAGTGATCCTGCGGACGGAGGAACGCGACGCCAGAGGAGAGGTCGTGTTTACAAGTTTCTTCACGCGCATCAGCTTTGGTTTGAACCTCCCCTCCGCCCTGTTTCGCTTCACCCCGCCATCTGGTGCCCGGGCCATCGACCTCTATGAGTCGGGGGATCCTGTGTCCTCGCCAGAGGCATTGCGGCAAGCATCAGGCGCCTGGGTTCCTACCACATTGCCTTTTGGCTATCGGTTTCGTATGGGCGCTGTTGTCCACCACGGAGCCCTGACCAGTACATCCGCGTCATATACAGATGGTGTGCGGACCCTGACGGTTTTCGTGACGGCCTCTTCGCAGATGGCGTTCCCTCAGGTTGGCGTGCCGGTGACGATGGAGAGTGGCCCTGCGCGCCTTCTTGATGTCGGGTACTTCCGCGTGCTGATGTGGCAGGCGGGAGGCGCCACGTACGCGCTGGCCGCGACCCTATCCCCGTCCCGCCTGCTGCTGGTCGCTAGCGCCCTCCCGCAAAGGCCGTAGACTGCGCGCGACGCCCCCGAAGGGAATGGTCTTCGGTCCTGCGAAACGTTCTCCCACACGGACTGTAATCGATCCCTGACACCCTACTGACGTTGGGAGGGGACAGTGCACCTGCGAGAATTCCAAAGCCGCGTGACCGCGATCTACGGGGTGCGTGACCGCGAGCGGGGACGGGATGGGACGTTCCGCTGGCTCGTGGAGGAAGTCGGCGAACTTGCGCGTGCGCTCCGAGATGGCACTCCCGAGTCGCTGCGCGAAGAGGTCTCCGACGTGCTAGCCTGGACGACCAGTGTCGCGACCCTGTGTGGGGTTGATCTGGAGCAGGCCGCTGCCCGCTATGCCCATGCGTGTCCCAAATGTCAGCAGCTTCCCTGCGCGTGTGCGCGCACACCGTCTGGCTGACCGATGATCGTCTAGTGGATCCCGCGCGAATGCTGGCAACTCCCAAACCCCTGACCGATCCCCTGAGCCTTCACCACGATGCGATCGTGGTGGACCTGCACAACGACATCATGCTTGACGTGCAATCCGGCAAGCGCGATATCACGCGCCGGACACCAGTGGGGCACTCTGATCTACCTCGGTTTCGCGAGGGCGGCGTCGACGTGCAGGTATTTGCCTTATTCGTCCATCCCTCAGAAGCCGATCGGGGCCGCCAGCGAGTCAGCGCGCTGCTGGACGCATTCGAGCGCTTGGCGGTGGCTAATCGGTCGGCGCTTGCACCGGTGACCTCGACCGCCGAGATCCGCGAACTGCAGGGGACCGGCCGGCTGGCGGTTGTCCTGGCCGTGGAGAACGCCTCCGCCCTGGAGGGCGATCCTGACCATGTAGATATTCTGTTTCGCCGCGGTGTGCGGATGATGGGTCTCACATGGAACAATAGCAACGGCCTGGCTGACGGCGCACTAGAATCCACGCATGGCGGACTGACTTCAGTGGGGCTTGCGGTCTTACGGCGGATGCAGGATGTGGGGATGGTTGTAGATGTGTCTCACCTCTCCGAGAAGAGTTTTTGGGATGTCTTCGCCGCCACGCGCGGCCCGATTGTGGCAACGCACTCCAACGCTGCGGGACTGACGCCTCACCGACGCAACCTCACCGATGATCAGCTGCGCGCCCTGGCCGAACGCGGCGGTATGGTCGGGGTGAACTTCGTTCCCGCCTTCCTCGGCGGAGCGTCGCTCGCGCAGGTCCTCGAGCATGTCACATACCTTGTCTCGGTGATGGGGGCTGACGGCGTGGCGCTCGGCTCCGACTTTGATGGGTTCACAGGCCGGGTCAATGGTCTTGAGGATGTCAGCCAGCTCCCCGCACTGACTGCAGCCCTGCTGGATCGCGGCTTTGAGGCCGAGACGATCCGGAAGATCTTGGGGGGAAATGCTCTGAGGGTGTTCGGCGAAGTCTGGGGGCGGTAGTCCCTCGGCGGCGCCGGGGCTCGCTACGCCGTGCCTTTGAGGGCCAGGATCGCTTCGCGCACAATTGTCGCCGCGAGGACCGCCGTCCTCCCGGACGGGTCATAGGGCGGCGAGACTTCCACCACGTCGAGCCCCACCACGCGCAGCGACCCCAAGCGCCGCACGAACGCCAACAGCTCACCTGCCGGAATGCCTGCCGGCTCCGGGTTGCCAGTCCCTGGGGCATCGGCAGGGTCGATGGCGTCGATATCGATGGAGAGGTGTACGGGCTGTTGCTCCAGCCATGCCCAGGTGGGTCCTGGTACATCGATTCGCGCCGCGCTGTGCCGCAGCCGACCGGCGAGCTCGAATTCCTCCCGGGTGCCGGCCCGGATCCCGAGTTGGACGAGAGACTGCGGAGCGAGGACATCGAGGATGCGCCGCGCGACCGTGGCGTGGGAGAGCCGCTGGCCCTCGTACTCCTCGCGGAGGTCGGTGTGGGCGTCGATCTGCACAACCGCGAGGTCGGGATGCGTACGGTGGAGTGCCTGGACCGCCCCCAACACGATGGTATGTTCTCCACCCAGCAGGAGCGGAAGAGAGGCAGGGGCTATCTGCCCCACTAAAGCTCTCACGGCATCCACCATCTGATCAGGCCGCAGGTTTGCGACCTCCACATCCCCGAGGTCCGCAAAGAAGACGTCGGCGAGGTCGCGTCCGAGAATCGGACTATAAGCTTCGATGCTTTGGGAGGCCCACCGAATCGCGGCGGGGGCCTGCCGGCTGCCGCTGCGAAACGTGGAGGTCGCATCATAGGGGACGCCAGCTAATACCACCGCCGGAGGTGTGGTCGAACGCGCTCCGAGAAAAGTCATACGTCCGGCAGACCAGGAAGCTGCAGGGCGGCGGTGTGTGTGTCCGCCGAGTATAAGCGCGTCGGTATTGTCGTGAGCCGTTTCGAGATCGCGGTCCGATTCACATGACTGGGATCGTGTCGCAGGCTGCCGTACGAAAATCCCCACAGGACCCCCGGATAGGCGGGCACGGCCGCCCAGTAGGTGCCCACGACCGGAAAGACCGTGCGGAGGTGGCGGCGGACCATCTCGGTAAGTTCCCGCTGATAGAGTAGGGAGCCACTCTGGGCGACCAGCAAGCCATCGGGGGCGAGCACATGCGTGCAGGCGGCATAAAACTCCGGGGAAAATAAGGCGAGGCCAGGGCCTTTGGGATCGGTCGAGTCCACTAGGATGACGTCAAAGCGCTCCGAGGTCGTCCGAACAAACTCGATGCCATCATCAATCACCAGACGTGTGCGCGCATCGTCAAAGCCCCCCCCGCCGATGAACGGCAGGAAACGGCGACACACCGTCACCACATCCTGGTCGATCTCCACCAGTGTCGCCTGCTCGATCGGATGCTTGAGGGTCTCTTCGAGCGTGCCGCCATCTCCGCCGCCAATGATCAGCACCCGTCGCGGCGCTGGGTGAGTCAAAAGGGGCAAGTGGGCTAACATCTCGTGATAGATGTACTCATCGCGTTCGCTGGTCTGCACAGCGTCGTCGAGGATCAGCATGCGCCCGAACATGGGACTCGAGGCGACCTGGATATGCTGGAAGGCGGAGCGGCCATCGAAGAGGACATCCTGAACCTGCGTCGCCTGCGCAAACCCTGGGCCGACGATATCAACGATCCACTCCATGGGATCCTCCGTGCCTCACGCAGAAGACACTACTGGTCTAGAGTCTACTCGCCCGACGGTCAGCAGTATTGGAGCGCGGGCCGGGAGCGGGATCGATCACCGCACCGTCAGGGCCAGAAGACAACTGCGGCGATGGCGCAGCCGACGCGCTGGACGACGTGTTCTCTGAGGGCCACCCGCACTTCTTTGATCGAGAGTTCGCGGGACGCCATGGCTTCTTCCACCATCCGGCGCACCGCGGCTTCGGCGTGCGCGGCCGTCCCTGTGTGCTCGTACTCCATGATGACGCCGTACTGCCCGTGGGAAAAGCCCAGCCCCAGGGCCGCGACAATCCGCTCGCCAGGTGTCTGGCTGGCGATGCGGGCGTATACGGCCGGCACCAATGTGCCCGGAACAAATGTCGGCACGGGAACGACCGTCACGTCGGCAGGCAAGATGCTGCTCACCCGGAGAAAATTCAGATTGGCGATTCCCGCATCCATGAGCGCTCGATCGAATGCCGTCAGTTCAGTCAGGCCCTCACTGCTTCCGCTGACCACGGAGACGGCCCGAGGCCGATCCCACATCCAGGAAACACCTCCGCCTCTCGTTCCCGCGTCCCGCGATGAGTTTGCTGCCAACACTCGCCGCATCCGGTTCCTGGGTGGTGCGGCCGTCACGAGGTGGCGCACGGACGTCAAGGCTATTCCATCCAGCGCGAAGTGCTCCTCCCCCACCCGGCGTACTACATGAGCGGGCCTGTGGGTAGATAGTGGGAGCAGGATACAGAGGCCATAAGTAGCGCAGGTGATGTGCGTGAGGCGCTCTTCAGCAGTGGTACTTGCACTCATTGCGGCCGCCACGGCGCAACCGGCGCTTCTGGCTGCTCCTGCGATCCTCCCCGTTCCCATCGGCTTTTCGGCGGGAGAAGGCGCCGATTTCCCGATGCTCCGGGATGTCGGGGCCTCCGTGGTCAAGCTGACCGCGGACTGGTCGGAGATCGAAACCCGCCAGGGAACACGAACGTGGGGAGGATTGGACGATGCGATCAACGCTGCGCGCGCCGTGGGGCTGCGCGTCGTCCTGGTGCTGTTTGCTACCCCCCGGTGGGCGTCCCCGGCGACCGGTGAGGAACTGAATGACCCGTCCATCTATGCGCGCCAACCGCCGCGGAGGCTGGAGGATTGGGAAGCCTTCGTGGCTGCGGCGGTCGAGCGGTACAAAGATCGCGTCCGGGACTGGCAGATCTGGCCGGGACGTGGTCTTCCCCTGTTCCGGGGCACGACGCGGGAGTACATCGCGCTGCTGCGGGCGGCGCGGGTCTTCATCAAGGCGGCTGACCCGGCGGCGCGGGTGATTCTCTCCACCCCCTTTGGCATGGATCTCGTGGACCTGCGGAGCCTCCTGACTGATGCGCCCGATGATTTCGACGTGATCTTGTTGACCCCACGCGGGGTCTCCCCCGACGCGTTACTGCGGCCGCTGGGTGCGCTCTGGGAGCGTGTCTTGGCTGGATCGTCCAAGGCGGTGTGGCTTGAGTGGGATCCGTACTCTTTTGGCCTCCGGTCCAGCTGGCCGGGCCAGCTGATCAAGCTGCAGGCCCTGGCCAAGGCATTTGGCATTGAGCAGCTCATTTGGAGAGGGGACGTGAGCGCGATCACCCAGGTGGTCCTGGGCGGTCTTGCGTTGAGGGTCGGGCGCAGACCGTACGCAGGCTACCTGACCAGACAGCGGGCGCTGGTTCTGGTTTTCGGAGACCGGGACCCCGCGGCAGTCGCGTGGATCGGAGCAGGGGATGAAATCCTGGGTGTCGAGGGTCCTACTACCCAGGCGTACACCGCTACCGGGGATGCGCGTCCGGTGGTCACTGAGGGTGACACGCGCCGCGTGGCAGTGGGCAATGAGCCTGTCGTCCTCACCAATACACCGCAGGCGTGGGTTGAGGAAGCGCAGAAAGCGCGGCAGGCAGGTTCGCCGCCCTTCCTTCCGCCAGCGGTCGATTTCAGTGGAGCACCGCTGGTGTCCACCACGTTGGGACGCGCAAACGTCGAACGGGGCCTGTATAATCAGCGCTTCCGCACGGCGCTGAGCGAGGCCACCGAGGTCATCGAGGTCGACGGCGTGGAAGCCGTGCGCAGTGACAATTCCAAGGAACGTGTGTATCTGCGGTTTGATGTGGACGATACGTTTCTGTTCTTTGTGGATGGTCGAGTGGGAGTCGAGATCTCCGTGGAAGTCCGCGGGGCCTCCGCGGCACAACAGCTCGGGTTCAACATCTGGTACGACTCGATGAGCGGGTACCGGTTCACCCCCTGGCAGTGGGTGGAGGCGACCCCGGGATGGGTGAGCTACACATTCCGGCTCCCTGACGCCGCTTTTGCCGATACCTGGGGCTGGGACTTTGCGATCAACGCAGTGGGAAACCGCAGCGAAAATCTCATCGTCCATAGCGTCACCGTCAAGAAGGTCGCGCCCTAACCTCAATCTCGCCGGTACGCATCCCAGTCTCGCGCCCCGAGGGTAGACGGTCCGGGGCGGCGAGATGCTCGCGCGCGGGGAGGAAGTCGCCGCCCCGCCTCCCGAACCTTCCCAACCGGGCCAACCCACAGGAACACAGGAGGGAATAGCCATGCGCAGGGGTGCACGCAGGCTTGCCGCGTCCGTGTTGGTCATTGCGGTCATAGCGGGGGGACTGCTCGCCCGATCCTCACGAGCGGTCGCGCAGCAAGCGATTCCCCCGTCCATCAAGATCGGCGGGCTCTTTGACACCACCGGTCCCACCTCAGACGTGGGCGTGGACTACTCCAAAGGTGTGCTAGACCACATTCGGTACATCAACGAGGTGGAAGGTGGCATTCGGGGCAAAGTAAAGATCGACTTCGTCTGGTCCGACTACGGCTATCGAATCCCAGACGCCCTCTCGTTGTATCGCAAGTATCGCGACATCGATCGCGTCAACGCCATCGTCGGGTGGGGCACGGGAGATACCGAAGCGCTCAAGGATACCGTGAGCGAGGACCAGATCCCCTACATTTCCGCGAGCTATTCCTCGCATCTCGATAATCCCGCGAAGACGCCGTACAACTTCTACCCCGTATCCAGCTACTCCGACCAATTGCGAGCGGTCTTGCGATATCTCCGAGATGTCGCCGACCAGGAACGGATCAGCCGCCCAAAGATCGTCTTCATGTATCCCGACCACCCGTATGGTCGCGCCCCCATCCCCGCGGGCAAGGCGTACGCGCAGGAGTTGAACTTTGACGTGGGGCCGGATCAGATCGTTGCTCTCAACGCCCTGGAGGCGCGCTCACAGGTGGCAGCCGTGAAGGCTTTCGGCGCTGATTTCGCCTGGGCCGGGGGGACAACGAACTCGGCGTCCGTCATCGTGCGTGATGGTCGAGCGGCCGGGCTGACGACGCGATTTGCCATCAACGTGTGGGGTTTCGACGAGAACATGATCAAGCTGATCGGCAAGGACGCGGAGGGAGTCCTGGCCTCCACCCCCCACGTCTTGTACGGCGAGCCGGCAGCGGGAGCTGCCAAGTTGTTCGACGCGCTCGCGCGCTTCTACAACAAAGAGCCCACCTTCACCTGGGGAACCACAGCGACGCCCTATATCGCGTCCTATGTGCGCGGCTGGCTGAACGTGTCCCTGTTGAAGAAGGGTCTGGAGATCATCGTCGACAACTGGGAGACGTACTCGCGACTGGGTGGTTTCAGCGGACCTTCCGTGCGCTCCGCGCTGGAGACCCTGAAGAATTGGGATCCAGACGGGTTGGCGGCTGCTCCGATCACGTTGACCCGCGATGATCACCGCCCCTCCACGACGACGCGGATCGTGACCGTCCGCAACGCCCGGATCGTCGTGCTGAAATCCGTGACCGTCGAGAGACGGAAGGATTGGCTAGGGTTCTAGTTTCTGTGCAGGGGGAGAGGTACGATCCTCCCCCTGCATACTTCGCCGCGACACGAGAGCCGGTAGCACGCTGACCGGCCTGCCCATTATTTTCGTCGTCTCCCCCCGCGGGAGCAGCCCGTCATGCTGACCGTCAATAACGTCGAAGTCATGTACTGGGGATCGATTCTGGTCCTCAAAGGCGTCTCGTTGCACGTGCCTGAGGGGAAGATCACGGCGCTGATTGGCGCCAACGGGGCGGGGAAGACGACGACACTGAAGGCCATTACAGGACTCATCCGCCTCGAGCGCGGTGAGGTCACTCGGGGCAGTATCGAGTTCGCCGGCCGGCGCATCGAGAATAAGTTGCCGGAGGAAACCGCGAAAGCTGGGATTGTCATGGTGCGTGAGGGACGGCGACTCTTCGAGGAGTTGACTGCCGAAGAGAACTTGCTGGTCGGAGCAGCGCTGCACCGTTATGGCGGGAAGGATCGGCGGGAACGCCTCGGGCTCGTCTATCAGTACTTTCCGCCGTTGGCCATTCGACGGAAGACGCGCGCGGGGTATCTGTCCGGAGGGGAGCAGCAGATGCTTGCCATCGGCTGTGCAATGATGGCCCGCCCCACGCTGTTGCTCCTCGATGAACCCAGCTTAGGTCTCGCCCCCCTGGTCGCCCATGAGATCTTCGAGCTGATCCACCGCCTGCACAACGAGGAAGGCATGACGATCCTCCTGGTCGAGCAAAATGCGAAGATGGCCCTTCAGGTCGCCTCCTATGGGTACGTGATGGAAAACGGGAAACTTGTTCTCGACGGGCCGACGGCCAAGCTCCGGGAGGACGCGGATGTCCGGGAGTTCTATCTGGGGATCCGGGGAACCGACCGGCGTCGGTTTGTCGAAGTCAAAAGCTACAAACGCCGGAAGCGGTGGCTGGCCTAACTCCCCAGGCCTCTTTCTCTCGTGCCCGCGTCCTGCTCGTGGCGGGGAACCGCCCGCGGATCCGCCCCCGGTCCCAACTAGTACGCGAATGGCCAGAGGTTCAGCAGGCGTTTCAGCTTCTTGAACAGCATCGCGACTCCGCCAGGTTCCCAGATCAGCAGCCCAATCAGCGTCACGCCGAACGCGATTTCCCGCAGCGGGGTCGCAATCTTTCCAAACGCGGGTATGATGCTCACCAGCATTGGCGTAATGATCTTCAATCCCTGCGATAGCAAGACGACCACCGTGGCGCCCAGATGCGGTCCCCAGATGCTGGTCAGGCCGCCGATCACGACCATCGCGACATAGTCGATGGATTGCCCGATGGTGAACTGCTCCGTCGTCAACAAGCGGCTGTAGTGTGCCCACAGACTCCCGGCAATTCCCGCATAGCTAGCCGCGAGGCCAAAGGCGAGGGTCTTATAAAACAGCAGGTTGATCCCTAAGACCTGCGCCGCGTAGTCACGGTCGCGCACCGCCATCAAGGTCAAGCCGATTCGACTGCGCACGAGATTGGCTGCAAAGACCGCAGAGGTGACCCAGACCACCAGCAGAAGGTAGTAGAATTGCCGCTCGGTCCGGATCGTCCACCCGGCAATCGAAGCCGGAGGAACGGGGATGGCTCCAATGCCTCCGGTGGCGTGAATAATCGCGTACTCGGTGAGGAACTGAAAGGCCAGAGTCGCGATCGCTAAATAGAGACCTTTGATCCGCAGAGAGGGGAGGCCAACTACAATCCCGCAGACGAACGTGATCGTCGTCGCCAGCGGCAGCGCCAGGATGAAGGGCAGCCGCCACCCCTGCGTGAGGAGGGCTGACGCATACGCTCCGATGGCCATGAACGCCGCGTGTCCGAGGGAGATCTGTCCCGTGAATCCGGTGAGCAAGGTCAGGCCGCACGCGCCGATCGCAAAAATCCCGATCGCATTGAGGACGAAGATGAATCGCCCCAGCCACAGCGGAGCCAGCGCCAGTCCGGCGAGCAGGCACACGAAGCCGACACGATAGAAGCGCGTGTCCAGGATCGCCATGTCCTGGACGTACGTCGTCTTGAAGTCGCCGGCGGGTCGGTCGCTCATCCGTGCGCTAATCGCCCTCCCACCGGATCGCCGGAGGAGGCGGTGACCAGGTTACAGGCGTTCGATGTGTTCGGTCCCAAACAAGCCATAAGGACGCACAAGCAAGACGAGAAGGATCACGACGAACGCGATGATGTCTTTGAACCCGTACAATCCATAGATGACATTGGTGTCGATGTAGCCGCCCACGACCGTTTCGATGACCCCGATCGCCAACCCGCCGAGGATCGCCCCCGGGATGCTATCGAGCCCCCCCAAAATCCCGGCAGCCAGGGCCTTCAGGCCGACAGCTCCCAGGGCGAAGTTGACGCCGAGCCACAGGCCAAGCAGGATGCCGCCAATGGCGCCGGCAGCCGAGGCGAAGGCCCACGCGTAGGCAAAGACGCGCCGTAAGCTGACCCCCAGTGTGCTGGCGGT
Organism: Armatimonadetes bacterium 13_1_40CM_64_14; assembly: GCA_001917855.1. GTDB lineage: Bacteria > Sysuimicrobiota > Sysuimicrobiia > Sysuimicrobiales > Kaftiobacteriaceae > 13-1-40CM-64-14. Next base: position 11,669 of record MNEU01000093.1, read on the forward strand.
CAGCTGCTCGTTGGCGGCGGCGCGCATGGCGATGCCCGCAAGCGAGTACCGGAAAAACAGCCAGAACACGACAAGGAGCACAGCGGCCGTGGCCGCGCTGAAGGCCCCCACTGTCTGCATGGGGATTCCGGCAATGTACACGAGGCCGGCGGGGAGGACCGCCGGAAAAGTGCGTGTGCTGCCCCCCCAAATTCCGACCATGGTGCCGCGGATAATGTAGCCGAGAGCCAGCGTGACGATGATGAGAGACAACAACGGCTGTCCGAACAGGGGCCGCATAATGACGCGTTCGATCGCGAACCCCAGCAGCGCCGCGAGGCCCAGAGTGAGCACGACCGCGATCGGGAAGGGCACCACCTGGGTGAGCGCGATCGCCACGTAGCCTCCAAGCAGCACGAGTTCCCCGTGCGCGAGGTTGAGGATCTTCGTGGACTTATACAGGAGCGCAAAGCCGAGCGCGATCAGCGCGTAAATGCTGCCGACCGCGATCCCATTGACGAGTCCGTTGAGGAGAAACTCCGCTGTCATCTCTAGGTGCCGGGGCCAACGGGGGAGGCAAGCGTGTGTTCGCGTCTGGCGCACTTGCGGAGGCTCATGGGAGCAGACACCGTCACAGGATTAGGGTAAGTGCCGCAGTTGGAGGGTGGTGCGCACCTCTCGTGCTGTGCCGTCTTCATAGCGGATATGGAGGGTGGCGTCGAACGTGCGTTGGCCTCCGCACAACGCACGAATCAGGTCCTGATAGCGGTCGGCGATGAAGTGCCGCCGCAGTTTGCGGGTGCGGGTGAGTTCATCATCGTCCGGGTGGAACTCCTTATATAAGGAGACAAATCGTCCGACGCGCCACTCCGCCCGCAGCCGGCCGTTCACTTCTTGCACAATGCCGGAGAGTAAATCCAGGACTGGGGGTTTCTGGGACAGGTCGGCATACGACGTGTAGGCGATTCCGTGATCCTCGGCCCACTTCCCCACGCTACGGAGGTCGATGTTGAGGACGGCGACGAGTGTCGCGCTCCCGGGACAGTTCGTCACCATCGCTTCCTGGATGTACGGGGTGAATTTCAGCATCGCTTCAACCACCCAGGGGCTCATCTTGCTGCCATCCGCCAGCGTAATGACATCTGACATGCGGTCAAACATGATGACGTCGCCCGTCGGATCCAGCGTGCCGTAGTCCCCGGTGTGCAGCCAGCCGTCGCGCAGGGCTGCCTGGGACGCGTCGGGATTCCGGTGGTAGCCGAGGAACACGCTGGGGCTGCGGCTGAGGATTTCCCCCTCGCTCGTGAGCCGAACCTCCGTGTTGGCAATCGGGTAGCCCATCGTCCAGAAGTGCACGTGTCCATCCCGGTGGACGCAGGAGATGCCCGCGATTTCCGTCTGGCCGTAGATCTGCTTGAGGTTCACCCCCAGTGAGTGGAAGAACCGGAAGTAGTCCGGGCCGAGGGGGGAGCCGCCGTTCCAGGCCACACGCAGGCGCAAGAAGCCGATTTTGTCGAGGACAGGACGATAGACCAACCAGTACGCGAGCGTGCGCAGCCCGCGGAGGCTCCAGGGAATCGCCTGCCCCGCGGCGCGGAGGTCCACGACACGCCCTCCCACGGCCAAGGCCCATCCGAAGAGATGTCGACGCAGCCAGCCGGAGTCCAGCATCCGCACCGTGACGGCGGTGTGCAGCCCCTCGTAGATCCGCGCCGGGGCAAAGGTGAACTGCGGGCTGATTTCCCGAAAGTCGCGAGGGGCTGTTTCAGGTTCCTCGGGGAAGTTCACGGTGAACCCCACCAGGTGGTGGAGGGTGGCTGCCAGCATCTGCTCCCCGATCCAGGCGAAAGGGAGAAAAGACACAAACTCATCCGTGGGGGAGAGGCTGCGTTCCACCGTGTGGAAGTTCATGCCCTGCGTGATGAGGTTGCGATACGACAGCATGGCCAGCTTCGGCAGACCGGTGGTTCCCGAGGTCTGGCAGAAGATCGCCACGTCGTCGGCGCGCGTCGCGTCGATCAGACGGTCAAACAGGGCGGGTTCCTGCGCGTCTAGCGCGCGGCCTAACCGTTCCACATCCGCGAAGCTGATCAGCTCGGGGCGGTGGTATTGCCACATCCCCCGCCAGTCCTCCACGATGATCCGCTGGAGCTTGGGCACCCGCCCCGCGGTCTGCAGGATCTTATCGGCTTGTTCTTGATCTTCGCAAAAGGCAAAACGCGCATCCGAGAAGTCGACCAACTGCGCCATCTGCTCGGCAAGGCTGTCCTGGTATACGCCGAAGGTAATCGCACCCACGCTCTGCGCGCCCACGGCAGCATAGAACAGCTCGGGGCGGTTATCACCGACGATCGCCAATACCTGGCCGCGTTCCACCCCCAGCGCCACGAGTCCCAGGCCAAAGGCGCGGGCGTGATGGAAGTACTCGCGCCAAGTGATCGATCGCCAGATCCCCAGATCTTTCTCGCGGAAGGCCACGCGGTCGCCGAATCCCTGGGCGTTGTGGCGCAGCAGCTTGGGGAAGGTGTCGACCGCGCCCTCGACGCGTTGGCGAACGGTGATCGGTCTGAGGTCCTTCTGGAGGGTGGCCATGCCGTTAGGCGACGGGGATGGGCCCCGTGTCGCCGAGGTAGGCCCGGATGACAT
>MNEU01000093.1:14304-32165 GCA_001917855.1 Armatimonadetes bacterium 13_1_40CM_64_14
TCACCACCCCCATGTCATGTTCGACGAGCACAATCGGGACCGCGCGGACCTCCTTCAGTTCGAGAACGTACCGGGCCATGTCGACCTTTTCATCCATGCTCATCCCCGCCATCGGTTCATCCAGCACCAACACTTTCGGGTCCAGCGCGAGGGCGCGGCCCAGCTCGACCTTTTTCTGGATGCCGTACGGGAGGTCGGCGACGAGGTGGCTCCGGACGTCTTCGATTTCCAAGAAGTCGATGATCTCTTCCACGAGAGCGCGGTGGGTCACGTGTTCGCGCACCGCCGACCTGGCGTTCATCCCGCAGGACAGCACTCCCGCGTGCATGTGGATGACCCGGCCGGTCATGATGTTGTTGAGGACAGTCATGCCTGGGTAGAGGGCAATGTTTTGAAACGTACGCGCGATGCCCAACGCCGCGCGCGCATGCGGGGGGAGGTGTGTAATGTCGCGATCGCGGAAGAGAATGCGACCGCGCTGCGGCCGGTAGAAGCCGTTGATGCAGTTGAGGAGGCTGGTCTTCCCGGCGCCGTTGGGGCCAATGATTCCGAGAATCTCACGCGCTGCCAGCGTGAAACTGGCACCCGCGATCGCCTGGATTCCGTGGAAGCGGAGGTGGAGATCCTCGACACGCAGGACCGGCTCGTCGGGGAGCATTGCCGACTAATTCCTGTCCATGGGATTTCCCTCCTTCAGAGGAGCGCGTCGGCTGTGAACGGAACTTGACCCCCGGAGCGTGCGGGAGATGGGCATCCCCTCCGACGTCTACGATCCAGCCGAAGTGCAGCCGCCTTCCCAGCGGGCCGCGACGCAGGAGGCGACTCTGCGGAGGGTCGCCGGACGCGCTTTGGCGCACGCGCCTGCCTTCCGGGCCGCCCTGGCAGCTGCTGGCATGCGCCCTCAGACGCTGACGCTGGCCGACCTACCCCGGATTGCCTTGTTGAGGAAAGAGACGCTGCCCCGCCAGCAGGCCGAGACGCCACCCTTTGGCGGGTGGTTGGCGAAGCCGCTCGCGGAGGTGCGACGTATCTTCGTGTCGCCCGGACCGATTTATGATCCGGAGGGTTTTGATGAGGACTATTGGGGGTTTGCCCCCGCGCTGGTTGCCGGGGGGTTCCGCCGGGGGGATGTGGTCCTGAATACCTTCTCCTATCACTTCACCCCAGCGGGAGCGATGTTTGACGGAGCGCTGCAGGTCCTGGGGTGCGTGGTCGTGCCCACGGGCGTCGGCAACATCGAGACGCAAGTCAAGGCCCTCATCGAACTCCGGGCACGCGGGATCATCGGCACGCCCAGCTTTTTGGCTGCCGTGCTGGACAGAGTCCGCGAGCAGGCCCCGTCATCCTCTGTAGAGGTGGCGTGCGTGTCGGGGGAAATGCTGCCGGAGACGTTGCGTCGCGATGTGGAGGGACGCCACGGGTTGCGGATCAGCCAAGCGTATGGGATCGGTGACATCGGGCTCATTGCCTACGAGTGTCCCCAGCGCAGCGGGCTGCACCTGGCGGAGCGCATTATTGGAGAAGTGGTCGATCCAGCGACCGGAGCGCCCGTGGCGCCGGGCGAGGTCGGGGAGGTGGTCGTGACCTTCTTGAGCGAGTTTTACCCCCTGCTGCGCTTCGCGACCGGCGATCTGTCCCGCCTCGCGCCTGGAGGGTGTGCGTGCGGGCGGACGTCGCTGCGATTGGAGCGCATCCTGGGACGGGTGGGCGACGCGGTGAAGGTGCGTGGGATCTTCTTGCATCCGCATGACCTCGACCGAGCAATCGCGCGCCACCCGGAGGTAACTCGCTACCAGGCGGTGGTGACGCGAGCCGATCGCAACGATGAACTGACCGTGCGGGTGGAGGCCGAGTCGCCCGCTCACCTCGCTGAGGCAGTCAGCCAGAGCATCCGGGAAGCCACCCGACTGCGCGCCATCGTAGAGGTAGTGTCCCCCGGGACGCTGGCGTCAACGGAGAAGCGATTAGTCGATCGGCGGACGTGGGAGTGATGGAGGCACTGCGGTGGCGAAGGGGGAGGAGCGGAACCGGGTGGTCGTACCCGGAGTGCGGGGAGGGGCAGAGGCACCGTGGGACTGCAAGCTGATTGCACTGCTACCCGCGACGGGCGGGAGTCGAAGGGAAGGGCCTACCTTGAAACCGACGCCCTGATCTTCCGCGGCGTGTTCCGCCTCGCAATTCCCTACACGGGCATGACCGCCGTGCGGGTGAGACACGGTCGGCTCACGATCCACTTCTCCGGCGGGGCTGCAACTTTCGTGTTGGGGGTCCGCGCCCAGAAGTGGGCGAAGAGGATTCTGCACCCGAAGTCGCTGCTCGACAAGCTCGGCGTCAAACCGGGTGCCAAAGTGGCCGTGGTGGACATCAAGGATGCCGATTTCTTGCTAAACTGCGCGCGCGGACGCACGTCGGGGGCCGCATGACCGCGGGCCAGGACGCGATCTTCGTGCAGGCCGATCGCCGCTCGGTGCTATCGCGCCTCGACCCTCTCAGACGCGCCCTCGCCCCGGCGGGCGGCTTGTGGGTCGTGGCGCCCCAAAGGCGTCCAGGAGATTACCGAAGCCGATGTCCTGGCCGGAGGACGGAAGGCCGGGCTGGTGGATGTGAAAGTCGTCCGGTTCTCGGACACGCACACCGCACACAAATTCGTGATCCCCAAAATACGGCGGCTTTGAATGCCCCTGTTGCCGAGTGTTATAATGGCTCATGTTCCGACGTCTCCTGCGCTCTGCGGGCAGGATGGCGATATAGGAGGTGAGGAGATGACGGAAGTACGGGTGGGCAAGGACGAGAGTTTGGATAGTGCCCTACGGAGATTCAAGCGGCAGGTGAAGCGGTCAGGCATTCTTACGGACGCGAGACGGCACGAGCATTACGAATCCCCCAGCGCCAAACGGCGGCGGAAGCTAGCCCGCCGGAAGCGGCGCGGCGGCGCCGGCCTGTAGGAAGGTCGTCCCGGGGATCAAGCCGATGCCGCTGCTGCACCCCTCTCGGTGTCCAGGTATACGGCAGAAGAACGGTGAGGGAGAAGGGGGACCATGGTCCCCCTTCTGTCATTCTTGGGTGCCACGGGCCACAAGACAGATGAGGCGCTGATGACGCTTGCTGATCGGCTTGAGGCCGACCTCAAGAAGGCGATGCGGGCCGGGGATGCCGTGCGCGTGTCGACCATTCGTCTCGCGCGGGCGGCGATCCACAACCTGGCGATCGAGCGCGGTCGCCCCCCGACCGGCGAGGAAATTGTCGAGGTGCTGGGCCACGAGATGAAACGGCGGCGGGAAGCGATTGAGGCGTACACCAAAGGCCGTCGTGACGACCTCGTCCGCAAGGAGTCCCTGGAATTAGCAATTCTCACCGAGTACGTCCCGGCTCCCCTAGCGACCGACGAGCTCCGCCAGATCGTCGTCGAGGCTATCGCGCAGGTGCACGCGACAGACCCGCGGGAGGTCGGGCGAGTCATGTCGGTCGTGATGCCTAAGGTGAAGGGCCGAGCCGATGGGAACACGGTGAGTCAACTCGTGCGAGAGCTGCTGGGAGCAGGGCGGTGATGTGTCTCACCAGGCCGGGGACCTGAGGAGTGCGCGTCGCGTGAAGACCACAGGGAGCAGCACCCGCAAGCTCGTGAAGCGGGCCCACAGCGCTGGGGGGGTCGTGTTTCGCCGCGAGGATGGCCGACCACTAGTGCTGCTGCTGCAGCACACCAGCGGCAAATGGATGCTGCCCAAGGGGACGATTGAGGAAGGAGAAACACCGGAAGGCGTCGCCCTGCGCGAGGTGCGGGAGGAGACCGGCATCTCCCGGGTGCGGGTCGTCGCCGACCTGGGCCTGGAGCACTATCACTTCTACTGGAAGTCGGAGAACACGTACTACGATAAGACCGTCCACTACTTTCTCCTGGAGTTCCTGGGTGGCGAAGAGCCCCGCCCGCAGGCAGAGGAAGGGTTCGTGGCCTGTGAGTGGGTGCCCATTGACGAAGCGATCGCCCGCATCAAGTACAAAGAAACGCGGGAGGTCGTGCGCCGTGCCCAAGAGTATCTGAGCGGAGGTTCGAATGCGACCGGAGCATCCTGAACAGATCGTCCAGGCCACGTTGGACAAGTACGCCCGGTACATCAACGCCGGGCTCGCGAAGCTGTATCGGTTCGCCGACGTGATGACGACGGAGTGGGAGGCGAGTGGGGCGGTCATCCGCGATATTTATGGAAAGGAATACCTCGACTGTTCCGGAGGCCCGGCGGTCTTCAACGTGGGGCACCGCCATCCCCGCGTGATCGCGGCTGTGCAGGAGCAGCTGGACCGCATGCCGATGTCGGTGCGGGCCATGCCCCGCCAAGGCGAAGCGGATCTCGCTGAGCTGCTTGCCCAGATCACCCCCGGCGATCTGCAGTACACATTCTTTGCGAACAGCGGCGCGGAGGCGAATGAAGGGGCTTTGAAACTCGCCCGCCTCGCGACTGGGCGGACAGAGTTCGTGGCGGCCGAAGGTGCGTTTCACGGCAAAACCATGGGGGCGCTGTCGGCGTCAGGGCGGGATAAGTACAAGACCCCATTTCAGCCATTAGTCCCGGGGTTTCGCCATGTCCCGTTCGGGGATATTGACGCCTTGGACCGCGCAGTCACCACGCGCACAGCCGCGGTCATCTTGGAACCCATCCAGGGGGAGAACGGGGTGATTATCCCCCCGGACACCTACCTGCCCGCCGTGCGGGAGATCTGCACCCGGCGCGGCGCCCTGCTGATCCTCGATGAAGTCCAAACCGGACTGGCCCGCACGGGGAGGATGTTCGCCTGCGAGCACTGGGGCGTGGTGCCGGATATCCTGACGATGGCCAAGGCCCTCGGCGGGGGCGTCGTGCCGATCGGCGCGTTCACCGGGCGTCCCTCCGTGTGGAAGGCCCTCGAGTCGGACCCGTACTTGCACTCGTCCACGTTCGGGGGAAATCCGTTGGCCTGTGCTGCGGGTATCGCGACGATCCGAGTCATTCAAGACGAGCATTTGGCCGAGCGCGCCGGAGAACTCGGGGGATACCTGCTGGACCGCCTGACCGAGGTTGCCCGACGGCACTCAGGGATCATCCGGCAGGTCCGAGGCAAGGGGTTGTTGCTGGGCATGGAGTTTACGGATCCCGACCTCGTGCTGCTCGTGACAGCGGAAGCTTTGCAGCGCGGCGTCATCGTGTTTTACAGCCTCAATAACCCAGCGACCTTTCGCATCGCGCCGCCGCTGATCATTACGAAAGCGCAGCTGGACCGGGCAGTCATGGCGTTGGATGAGTCCATCGGCGTGGCGGAGGCGCTGCTGGCCGAGGTTGCGGCGGATGTGAAAACACACTCGTGATCGCGAGTAGTTTGACAGGACGGAGGCACGAGCCTACATTGGGAGAGACGAATTACAGCACCTGCGATGACGGGACTCGCCATTCCGAAGCAGGTCGGTTGCCCCCGTGATCGGCACACAAGAGCCGGCCCGACCGCACCCAAGTTGGTGTGCGACGGCCGGAATGAGGGTGGTATCGCGGGAGCGCACCTCTCGTCCCTGGCGACGAGAGGTGTTTGTCTTTGTGAGATGAGCTGATGAGCGGACCGGGGCGCACCTGGCAGCGAATTGCAGAGCAGTTTCTGGACTACTTTCGCACCCGAGAACACACAGTGGTGCCGAGTTCTTCGTTGGTGCCAGGCGGAGATCCGACGCTCCTGTTCACCAACGCGGGGATGGTGCAGTTCAAAGACGTGTTCTTGGGACGGGAGCAGCGCTCATACACTCGGGCCGCAACGCTGCAGAAGTGCATGCGTGTGCAAGGCAAGCACAATGACCTGGACAACGTGGGCCCCAGCCCCTGGCATCACACCTTCTTCCAAATGCTCGGAAATTTTAGCTTCGGGGACTACTTCAAGCGGGACGCGATCGCCTACGCTTGGGATCTGCTGACGCGGGAGTACGCCGTTCCGTCCCAGCGTCTGGTCATCACCGTGCACACCGATGACGATGAGGCCGCCGCTGGCTGGCGTGCCATGAACGTGCCCGCGTCACGTATCCTCCGGATGGGAGACGCGACGAACTTCTGGATGATGGCCGACGTGGGGCCCTGCGGCCCGACCTCCGAGCTGCATTACGACTGGGGTCCCCAAGCCTGCACGTGCGGGCGGGCGGATTGTAGCGTTGCCTTGGATAACGGCTGCGCGCGGTGGCTCGAGCTGTGGAACCTCGTGTTCATGCAGTTTGATCAGCAGCCCGGCGGCACGCGGGTGAAACTGCCCCGCCCCGGCGTGGACACAGGAATGGGTTTAGAGCGCCTCACGGCCGTCTTGCACGGGGTCGCCGATGACTACCGCACCGATCTGTTTACTCCGCTCCTGGATCGCCTCCAGCGTATTCTCGGTCAGACCGACCAGGAACGCGAGAAACACAGCATTGCCTACCGGGTGATGGTCGATCACGGACGCGCCATGACGATGTTGATGGCCGATGGCGTCGCCCCGGGCAACGAAGGCCGGAACTACGTCTTACGCATGATCATGCGGCGGGCCATGCGCTTTGGCCGGTCCGCCGGTGTGCGCCGGAGGTTCCTGGCCGACCTGTCCGGCGCGGTGGTCGACGAGATGGGGGAGGTGTATCCGGAATTGGGGCGGCAGCGCACGTTCATTCAATCCGCGGCGGGCCAGGAAGAAGAGCGGTTCACGCAGACGCTGACCGCCGGGATGGAGCGTCTGGAAGAGCTGATCGCTAAAGTGCAGAAGGCATCCAGCACCGTGTTATCCGGCGAGGACGTCTTCCGTCTGTTCGATACGTTTGGTTTCCCCCTGGAGATGACACGCGATGTGGCCCGCGAGCGGGGACTGACTGTCGACGAGGAGGGGTTTGCGCGTGCACTGACCGCGCAACGCGAGCTATCGCGTTCGGCACAAGCATTTGGCCCTCGACCTGACGATCGCCTGTACACCCAGCTCGTTCAAGAGGGGCTGAGTACCGAGTTCGTGGGATATACAAAGCACACCGCACGTGCGCGGATTCTCGCTCTGCTCGTGGACGGCCTCCGCGTGGCCCAGGCCGCCGATGGTGCCCAGGTCGAAGTGATCCTGGATCGGACGCCCTTCTACCCTGAGGGCGGCGGCCAAGTCGCGGATACCGGGCGTCTCACAGTGCCTCGCGGGGTGGTCGAGATTACCGATGCACAGCGGCCCGTAACCGGGCTCATCGTGCACCGGGGTTTGGTCCGCGGGGTGAGCGTCCGCGTCGGACAGCCAGTGCATGCGGAAATCGACATTCCGCGCCGCCAGGACATCATGCGTAATCACACGGCGACCCACTTGCTGCACCGGGCGCTGCAGGATGTTCTGGGGGAACGAGCCCGCCAAGCGGGCTCGCTGGTTGCTCCCGACCGGTTGCGCTTCGACTTCGCCCATCCCACCGCGTTATCCGCCGATCAACGCGCGGCGGTTGAGCGCCAAGTCAACGAGCGCGTTCTCGCCGACTTGCCCGTGCGCGCCCGCTGGATGGGCTATCAGGAGGCCCTGGCGCTGGGCGCCATGGCCCTGTTTGGCGAGAAATACGGAGAGCGGGTGCGCGTGATCACAATTGGTGAGTACAGCAAGGAGTTATGCGGCGGCACGCATCTGTCGCACACCAGCCAAGCGGGGCTGTTCAAGATTACCACGGAAGGAAGCGTAGCCGCCGGCACCCGACGCATCGAGGCGGTCACCGGCCGGGGGACTGCTGCGCTACTTGAGCGGTTGGACAATACGTTGCGTGCGGTCAGTGAGCGGCTGCGCGCTACGCCAGACGATGTGCCCGATCGGGCGCGGCAGTTGATCGAGCGGGTAGAAGTACTTGAGCGAGAGCTCCGCGCCGCGCGCACACGCACGCGCGCCAGCGCCGAGGCCGTGCCAATGGTCGAGGTCGACGGCATTACGTTTGTGTTTGCCGAGGTTTCCGCAACAAACCCGGAGGAGTTGCGGGCGGAGGCCGACCGCCTTCGGACTCTGCTTGACCAAGAACACAAGGTCGGCGCCGTGGTGCTGGGTTCGCCCGTGACGGGCGCGGTCGTTGTGACTCGAACGGCGGCAGCGTCGTCACTTGATGCCGGGCGTTTGGTCCGTGCGCTGACCGCTGACTACGGGGGTAGTGGCGGCGGCCGCCCGACATTCGGGCAGGGGGGCGTGGCGGAAGCCTCCCGCATCGCCGACCTCGTGCGCCGCGGTCGCGATCCGGCCTTCCTGCGATCGCTGCTGCAGCGCGCAAACGCATCGCCGTGATAACTCTCGTGGTCAGCTCACCGACCTTGTGAAGATTCTGGCTCTGGACCTCGGAGACAAACGCATCGGCGTGGCCGTCTCCCAACTCGGGGGAGCACTCGCTCTCCCCGACGGGGTCATTACCCGCCGGAATTGGTCGCAGGTCATCACGGAAATCCGGGCGCGGCTGGATGCGGTGCAGGCGGACCGCATCGTGGTCGGGTTGCCGTTGCGCATGGACGGAACGGAGGGCTCCGCCGCAGCTGCCGCACGAAAGTTTGTCCTGCAGCTACAAGCGGCTGTATCCGTTCCCGTAGACGTGCAAGACGAGCGTTTATCGACAGCCGAGGCCGAACGCTCACTGATTGCCGCCGACATGCGCCGCCGGCGGCGTCGAGCGGTCCGCGATGCCGTGGCGGCCGCGATCATGCTGCAAACCTACCTCGACCGCAGGCGTTGACACCTCCCCGGAGCCGGTGCTACGCTCACGGGCGATGCGTCACGATCTCGGTCGGCATCGTCGTGAGCGCGCGTTGAGACCGGGTGCTGGAACCGAGATGAACGACCGACGTGGGGTGTCCATGTGACAGAACGTGGCGAAGCGATCACCTTGCTCGACGAGAACGGGACCACCCATGAATTCAATCTCGTCGATATCGTCGAGGTCGACGGCCAACGATACGCGATCTTGCAACCCGAGAATGAGGAACCCGCCGAAGTATTCCGTGTCGAGGGAGACACGTTGGTCGCGGTGGAAGATGAGGCCGAGTTTCGCCGCGTGGCAGCCGCGATCGAAGAGACCGAGGAGTACGACGACGTCGAGATCGTCGGGGATGAATTACCGGGCAAGCGTCTCGGCGGTGGTACGAAGGAGAACGGCAACCGGCGGGTCATGTAACTGCCGCCACAGCTTGTGCGCAAGTCCCCCCTGTTCCCTCCTGAACTTCCCCCCCGTGCCATCCGCGTGGGTCTCTTTGTATTGGTACTGTGTGTCCTGGTCGTCGCCGCCGCCATTCGACCGGTCAACCTGTTTGGTGCTCCCCGCGTGGTCGTCATCCCGTCCGGGGCGACATCGAGCGCGATCGGGCAAATTCTGCGTGATGCGGAGATCATCCGCAGCGCGTCCGATTTCCTTCTCACCGTGAAGATCCGTGGCCTCAGTCACTCCCTGCAAGGGGGGGAGTACCGCCTGTCCCCCGCGATGAGCCTGTTGCAAATCGTCGATGTCGTTGCACGCGGCCAGGTCCTCCTGCATGCGGTCACTATTCCGGAAGGATTCACCGCTGCGGAGGTCGTCGACGTCTTGGTGGACAAAGGGCTGGGCGACCGCGAGCCGCTGACGACAGTCGTCCGCCACGGGGCTGATCTCTACACATTCTCATTTCTCGACGGCGCGGTGGGGGGATCGCTCGAAGGCTTTCTCCTCCCCGACACGTACCAGATCCCCCGCGGCCTGTCGGCGCGCGACGTGGTCGGCGTATTTTTAGGGCGGTTTGGGCAGGTAGTGGTGCCCCGGTGGGAGGCGCGAGGGGGCAGCGGGTCGCTCCGCGAGATCATCACCCTGGCATCGTTAGTGGAACGCGAAGCCCGCTTGCCTGAGGAACGGGCGCTGATCGCGGGGGTGTTGTCCAACCGTCTGCACCGCCGCATGCTCCTCGAAGTCGATGCGACTGTCCTCTACGCGTTAGGGCGGCACAAGTCTGTTGTGACGTTCAAGGACCTCGATGTCACCTCACCCTATAATACCTACCGGCATATCGGGTTGCCGCCCGGGCCGATCGCGAATCCAGGCATGGCCGCGATCGAGGCGGCCTTGACGCCCGCCGTGACAGACTACCTGTACTACGTCGCACGCGCGGATGGCTCTCATGTGTTCAGCCGCACCTATGAAGAACACCTCGCCGCGATCCGCCGTCAGCGATCGCTTCCGTGATCCTCCGCTGGCTCACGCCGGCGTGCTACGTGACCTCCGTGGTCGGGGTCGATCCCCAACGTCTGGTCCGGGATGGGATTCGTGGCGTCGTTCTCGATTTGGACAATACCGTGGTCGCCTGGGATGCGCCCGCTCCCACCGAGGCCGTCCGGCAGTGGGTGGACCGGCTGCGCCGCGCGGGTTTGAAAGCGTGCATCGTCTCAAACAACTTCCGGGATCGCCCTCGGGCCATCGCCGAAGCGTTGGGCATCCCGGTTGTCCTCGCGGCGGTGAAACCGATTCCGTGGGCGTTTCGGAGGGCAATGACCATCATGGGGATCCCCGCCCGCCAGACCGCGCTGATTGGCGATCAGCTCTTCACCGACATCCTGGGTGGGAATCTGGTTGGGATGTACACGATTCTCGTGGACCCGCTCTCCTCGCAGGAATTTCCCACTACCAAATTGGTGCGCCGACTCGAGCGGCTGGTGCGCGCCCGCGTTATCGACCGGATCCAAGCTCGCCAGAAGGCTTAGGTACGAGGTCCGAGGAGAACCGGCGTCTGGCTCGGCTGCGCCGTGCCGGAGGCCTCCGAGGGCGACTACGAGAGGTACAGACGGGCATAGCGAACTCGGAGCCCGTAATGCGCACCATCACGGGGGGTAAGGATTTCGGGACGCACTTCCATTTCATCGCGGCGCTCGCTCTGCTTGCCGCCGTGGTGGGGAACGCCCCTGCCGCCGGGGCGGCCTCGCAGTTTGAGGTCGGCCGAGAGGCCCACCTAGCCGGGCAGTACCGAGATGCTGTGGCTGCGTTTCGGACCTACCTCACACAGCATCCGAAAGACGCCGACGCGTGGGGGTGGTTAGGAGCTTCCTACTTCCAGCTAGGCTCCCTGGGGAGCGCGATTGCCGCGTTTGAACAAACGATGGCATTACACCCGTCCGGTGAGGTGGCGCTCTGGCTAGGAGCGGCCTACGCTCAAGCGGGAAATACGGAAGAAGCGCGCGTGGCATTCATCCGAGCGAGCCAAAGTCCCAGGCCACAAACGGTGCTGCTCGCTCGACAGTGGCTCCGGGCCGCGTCCGTGCACAAAGAGGCCGTCCTTACGGGCGAGCCAAATCTGGATGCCTATGCGTATGTGATCCGCTGGTACAATCCTCGGCTGGAGAGTACTCAGGTCGAGGCAATCGCTCGCAGTGTGCTGCACTACTCCTCGGCGTACCGCGTGGATCCGCGATTAGTCATGGCGCTGATCATTGTGGAATCGGGGTTTCAGATCGATGTCCGGTCTCCGGCAGGGGCGTACGGACTGGGCCAGTTGATGCCCGAGACCTCGCAAGTGATCGGCATCAACCCAGCCGATCCGATCGCAAATGTGTACGCTACGGTGCGGGTCCTACGCGCAGCGCTTGACCGGTTCGGGGGAGATCCACAACTTGCCCTGGCCGCGTACAACGCGGGACACCATGCGGTCAGTAAGTACAATGGGATTCCGCCGTTCTCCGAGACCCAGTGGTATGTTTACAACGTGATGACGCTGTATCGCCGCCTCAGTAGCAGTTAGACTTCGCGCGCCATCACCGTCGGGTGTGGACGCGCGGTAGCGCCCTTCCGTCGCCCGAGATAACGAATCTCGCCTCCGGACTCGGTTCGGTCATCTTGCATTAGTCCCTAAGTACCTAAGGTACTTTTGTCCCTGGGTGGGAGGTTTTGGCACGTAAGTTGCTGCAAATCTCCATGGAACCAGCGGGGAGTCTTAGCATAGGAAGTTAGGGAGGGGGAGCCTCGCCCAGGAGGAGTTCTGAGGACTGTGTGGTATATTGCAAATTGTTCAGCAGTTTGTTAGAATTCAAAACCAGTCCTCGCGATAAAGGCTAACCCAGGGTGACCTGGGGGCGCAAAGCTACGGGGCCTGCCGGTGGCGATCACCGGAAGGTTGGCCGGGTTGCCGAACGAGGCGTTTTGTTTCCTCCCTCCTCCGGCAGCCCTCCTAAAGCCCGGTCAACTGGTTGAGCACGGCTAGGTACCCGAGCATTGGTGCCCCTCTGCCCAGGGCATCACTAAGGAGGCGTGCGTATGGGACGCAGAGCTGCGGTGCAGGAAGTCCGGGAGGTCGCTCCCGCAGACGACACCGGCGTGTTGTTTCGCGCCTACCGTGCCACACGCGCGACAGACCTCCATGGCCGCCTGACCACCTTGTTCATGCCGCTGGTACACCAGGTGGCCCGCCGTTATGGGCGCTCGGGGATCCCCACCGATGACCTCCACCAGATTGGCTACATCGGATTGATGAATGCCGTCAGTAACTTCGACCCCGGCCGCAGTGTGAAGTTCGAGACGTACGCGCGCCACCTGATCGCCGGGGAAATCCGGCACTACATGCGTGATCAGGGCACGACCGTGCGGCGCCCGCGGTGGTTGTACGAGATGGACCACCGCATTGCGCGAGCGATGACCGATTTGACCCAGCGCATTGGCCGACCCCCCACCTCAGCCGAGGTGGCGCGGGAGATCCAGGTGGCCGAAGGAGAGGTCGCCGAGGTCTTGCAGGCGCGCGAATCGCTGCGGTTGGTGTCGTTGGACGAGGAGCGCGAGAGCGATGACGGCGCCCCGATTGCCCAACGCGACCGTATCTCGACCAAGCACGGAGCGGGGGCGGTGGCGGTCGAAGATCGTGTGTTGATCACCGATGCCGTCGAGCGACTCTCGGGCCTGCAACGCAAAGTGATTTACTACTTGTTCTACTTGGATTTGACCCAAACGGAAGCGGCGCGGAAGCTAGGGATCTCGCAAAAGCACGTATCGCGCGTCATGCACGCCGCGTTGCGTCGGCTGCGAGAAACAATGCACCCGGAGGCTGTCTAATGGCACGCGTTGATGTGAGGGGAGGACTCGACGTGAAGACCGAGGAGAGCGTGGTGGCACCCGATCTCCCGATCTACCCCATCCGCACCGTGGCCCGGCTGACCGGTGTGGATGCGCGGCGGATCCGGGCATGGGAGAGTCAGTACGGCCTACTCCACCCGGCGCGGACGCGGGGGGGACATCGGCTGTTTAGCCAGCGCGATTTGGACTTGATCCGGCGGATCAAGCGCCTGATCGACGAAGAAGGATTGCGGCTGCAGGGGATCCGCCTGCTTTTGGAGGCCGAGTCCGCCCGCAGTGACGGCAAGGCAGGGTGAGGCGGCGTGGAGACGGCACACCCCTGGACACCGGGGGCGGAAGATCGCCGCTCCAGGTTGGTCGCGGATCGAGTGAGTGAGGTGCCAAGATGGCCGGCAGCGTAAAGGACTTACTGCGATCGTTGGTGGGCGGGATCGAGGGGTTGGTGGGCGCGGTCGTGGTCGGCATGGATGGCGCCGCCATCGAGTCCCTGAAGGTGGATCCTAACTTCTCGGTCGAGGAGATCGCCCAAGAAGGCGCGATCAGCAGCAAAGTGCTCGATTACATGTGCCAGAAAGTCGATGGTGGTCCGATCGACCACGTCATGCTCGTGGCGGAGCGCTACATCATCCTCCTGGCCATGGCCGGGCAGGACTATTATGTGGGCATCGTCATCAACCCCCGCGGGAACGTCGGCAAGGCGCGGTTGCAGCTCCGCCGCTTCATGCCGGAAATTGCCTCGGTGCTCAACGCCGGGGTCATGTAACCCCGGCCGGGACCGGAGAGTGGTGAGTGAGCGAACCAGTCACCGGCCACGCCATTCGGCCGGAGCAGGGAGAGTCAGTCGTCGCGCCGGCATCACAACACGCCAACGGGCCAGCGGACACGGAGGGGAGCGAGGGCGCGGTGGTGGAGGTCGTGGGCGCGGGGCTGCGGGGCATCCTCGACGGGCTTCTGAAAGTGGACGGGGTCACCGCCGCGCTCGTGGTTGGCCGTGACGGATTCGTGATCGAGTCGGCGTCGGCTGACGCGCTCGACGCCGATGCGGTCGGCGCGATTGCCGCCAGCAGCCTGGTGGCTTCGGAATCGATGGGGGATGCGCTGAAGCTCGGAACCCTTGGGTCCATCCTGATCGAGTACGAGCAGGGTCCTGTGGCCGTCACGCTCGTCGGTCCGGATGCCGTGCTCGCCGTCGTCGGCAATCAGGGGACGAATCTGGGACGTGTGCGGATCGAAATGAAGAAAATCCGCCAAGCCGTGGCTAACCAGCTGTAAGGACCAGACGGCGCGGCCGGATGCGCAGGTGAGGCAACGATGGCAATCGATCTTGCAGAATTCAAAGCACGCCTGAAGATTCCGGCGCACGACAGCACGCTCGAGCGGGCTGTGACATTTCACCATGCCCGGGAGCTGGAAGGTGCCGGGAAATTCGACGACGCCGTCAACGCGTACAAAAAAGTTCTGGAACTCGCGCCCGACGACGCCGTGGCCTACCTGCGTCTGGCCTCGTTGTACGTGCAGCGCGGCGTGCCCCGGGCGGCGGTCATGGTCTACGTGGCCATGGCGGAGATGCACGTTGCCAAGGAACGGTGGGAAAAGGCCGGCCACGCGTATGAGAAAGCCTCAGAGCTGGCTCCCGATGACGCGGAAATCCATACCGCGCTCCGGGACGTGTACATCAAACTAGGCAAACTCCGGGAAGCATCCAAAGTCCAGGAGCGCATCGATCGCACGGTAGGCGCACCGCGCCCTCGCGGGGCTGTGGAGGTGGCGGGGCCGAAGGCGCCTCGCATGCCGGTGCCTCCGCCTGCCGCTCCCAATGGCGAGCCACCCGCGCCGGTGTCCCCGCCTCCAGTCAGGCAGCCGCCCGCATCCGCTGCTCCCCCGCCGCCGAAGGTCGAACCACCCCCGGCTGCGGAGACGTCCACGGCCGACCCGCCGACGCTTCCTGCGGCCAAAGAGCCGCCGACAACCGATAAGCCCCAGCCACCCGCGACCAAGGATCGGGCCGGACTCCGGGCGTCCGTACGCCCCCAGACGACGCCCACGCCGCCGCCTAAAGCGGCGGCCCCTAGTGCTAGTGGGCATCGGGCCAGGGCCCGTACCGAATCGCTGGGGCAGATCCTCTTAGATGAGAAGATGGTGACCCGCGAGCAGCTCGACAAAGCGATCCAGACGCAGCACCGCTCCGGTGGGCATCTGGGCCGCATCCTCGTCGAACAGGGGGCGTTGACCGAGCAGAATCTGGCCAAGGTCCTGTCCATTCAGTGGGGCTTGCCCTATGTGCAGCTGGGATCTATCGAGATCGATCCCGACGTGGTCAAAGCGATCCCGCAGCACATCGCGCACCGCCATAAAGTGCTGGCAATCGAGAAGACCAAGAGGAAGCTCAAGCTCGCTATCGCCGATCCGTTGAACGTCGTGGCTTTCGACGATGTCCGGCTGGTGACGGGTTTGGAACTTGAGCAGGTCGTGGCAGCCGAGGAGGACATCATGGCTGCCATCAGCCGGTACTACACCGGTGGCGTGGATCTTGAAGAGGCGATGCGCCAAGCGGCGACGACGGACATCGACATTGCCGACGAGAAGACTGAAGATATCTCGGTCCAGGAACTGCGCACGCTGACAGAAGAGGCTCCAGTCGTCCGCCTCGTGAACCTCATCATCAGCCAGGCGATCGGCGACAGCGCGAGCGACATCCACATGGAGCCGCACCGTCGGAGCGTACAGGTCCGGTACCGAGTTGACGGTCTGCTGCACGACGTGATGACACCCCCCAAGCAACTGCAGGCCGCCATCGTGTCGCGCATCAAGATCATGGCCAACCTGGACATCGCGGAACGCCGGATTCCCCAGGATGGGCGCATCCACGTCGTGATTGAAAACAAGGAATACGACCTGCGCGTGTCCACGCTCCCCACGGTGTTCGGGGAGAAGGTTGTGATGCGCATCTTGGACCAGTCCAGCACCAGACTCGGGCTGGGCAAGCTGGGCTTCACCCCAGCAACGTTGGAACTGTGGGAAGGGATGGCGGCCAAGCCATACGGGATGATTCTGGTCAGCGGGCCGACCGGAAGCGGGAAGACCACGACCCTGTACTCTACGCTGTACAAGATTAATACAACCGACAAGAACATCATCACGGTCGAGGACCCGGTCGAGTACCAGCTCCCGCGCGTGAACCAGGTGCAGGTGAACCCAAAGGCTGGATTAACCTTCGCGAACGGGCTGCGCTCGTTTCTGCGGCAGGACCCCGACATCATCATGGTGGGGGAGATCCGCGATAAAGAAACCGCGGAGATCGCGATCCAGGCCTCGCTCACCGGCCACTTGGTTCTCTCCACGATTCACACGAACGACGCCCCGAGCGCGGCGACGAGGCTGGTGGATATGGGAGTCGAGCCGTTCCTCATCAGCTCATCAGTCCTCGGAGTCCTGGCGCAGCGGTTGGCCCGGACAATCTGTACCAACTGTCGGGAATCGTACGCCCCGCCAGTCGAGGCCCTGCACCGCCTGGGGTTGAAGCCGGAGCAAGGCGAGGAGATCCTTTTCTATCGAGGCAAAGGCTGCGACCGGTGCAAGGGGACCGGCTACAAGGGCCGCTATGGGATCTTTGAACTGATGCCCATGGGCGAGACGATCCGCGAGTTGGTCCTCAAAGGCGCCTCCGCCGATCAAATTCGCCAACAGGCCATCGCCGAGGGGATGAAGACGTTGGCGGATGATGGTATCCTCAAGGTACTGGAAGGCGCCACCACGATCGACGAGCTCCTCCGCGTCGTCTACGTCGATCAGTAGCCTTGTTTGACGCCCCCAGGGATACCCGACGCTCGTATGGGTGGCGGTCCGGTATCCGCGTATTTCCCCGCGCATGGTGCGGTGGAAACGGGGTGGTTCGATGGCCGATCAGGAATCCGGTCGCCACGCGGCCTCGGATGGCGTAGGACGCCGCCGGCGCCAGCTCGGGGATCTCCTTCTCGCCGAGTCACTGATTACCCCCGACCAACTGGCGCGGGCGCTGGAGATTCACCGGGCCACGGGAGAGCGGCTGGGCCGAGTGCTCCTGGATATGGGAGTCGTGGATCAGGAGCATGTCGGACGGCTACTCAGCAAGCAGATCGGCATCGAGTTCGTGCGCCTGACCAGCCTCCCCCTCCGCGAGGAAATCTTGCAGGTTTTGCCCTCAGTCTTAGCTAGCCGCCTTCAGGCAATCCCCATCGCCAAAGACAACGGCGTGCTGACCGTCGCCATGGTGGATCCTTTGGACGTGGTCGCCATCGACGACATCCGCCGCCACACGGGACTCGACGTGAAGATCGCCGTCACTACGGTGCGGGATTTCCAATACGCGCTCAACCAATATCCGGCTCTCGATGCGACCGAGGAGCTCGTCCGGGATCTGCCGCGCCCAGCGGTCGTGGACGAGGAGATGACCCTCGAGCGGCTGCGGCGGCTGGCCGACGAGCAGCCGGTGGTGAAGCTGGTGACGCGGCTGATGGAAGAGGCGGTGCGGCGGCGCGCCAGTGACATCCACATCGAGCCGCAGGAGCGGCACCTCCGCGTCCGCTACCGGATCGACGGCGTACTGCTGACTCGAGGCACGCTGCCGGAGTATGTCCAGGCCCAGGTCGTCTCGCGCATCAAGATCATGGCCAACATGGACATCGCCGAACGGCGCCTGCCGCAGGACGGCAGCTTCCAGACCCGGGTGGATGGGCGGCCCATCGACGTACGGGTGTCGACGATCCCGTCGTTCTATGGGGAGAAGGCGGTGCTGCGGCTGCTGGACAAGTCCGCCCCGATCTACGACTTGGACAAGCTAGGGTTATCG
>MNEU01000049.1 GCA_001917855.1 Armatimonadetes bacterium 13_1_40CM_64_14
GACTTCGATGACTGTCTCTCATGATGTTAGGTCCGCGCTCCGACGCTCGACTTCGTGCGAATTTGCTCGGCGATACTGGCTGGCACTTCCTCGTAGTGCGACGGCTCCATGGTGTGCGTCGCGCGCCCCTGGGTGTTTGACCGCAGCGCCGTCGCATACCCGAACATTTCGGCCAAGGGCACGAGCGCCCGGATGATGCGGACGGCCCCTTGCTGCTCGATGCTCTCGATCCGCCCCCGCCGGGCGTTGAGGTCGCCGATGACATCGCCCATGTACGCCTCCGGGGTCAAGACCTCGACCTTCATCACCGGTTCGAGCAGGACGGGCTTGGCCTTCGCCATCGCCTCCTTGAACGCCATCGAGCCGGCGATCTTGAACGCCATCTCGGAACTATCCACGTCGTGGTAGGATCCGTCGATGAGCCGGGTACGAAAGTCGACCACCGGGTACCCCGCCAGCACGCCGCTCTCCGCGGCCTCGCGGATCCCGGCCTCGACGGGGGGAATGAACTCTCGGGGGATGTCCCCGCCCTTGATCTCATCCTCGAACTCGATCCCGGTTCCGCGGGGCAGGGGTTCCAGGATGATCTCAACATGGCCGTACTGGCCGCGACCGCCGGTTTGCCGGATGTAGCGGCCCTCGGCCTCGGCGGATTGGCGAACCGTCTCCTTGTACGCGACCTGCGGCCGGCCGACGTTGGCCTGCACGCCGAACTCGCGCAACATGCGGTCGACGATGATCTCCAGGTGGAGCTCGCCCATCCCGGCGATCAGCGTCTGGCCGGTCTCATGGTCGAAGCGCACTTTGAAAGTGGGGTCCTCTTCAGCGAGTTTGGCCAGCGCGGTTGCCAGCTTGTCTTCATCCGCTTTCGTCTTGGGCTCCACCGCCACGGCAATGACCGGTTCGGGGAACTGCATCGACTCCAAGACCAGGGGGTGGTCCTGGTCGCACAACGTGTCGCCGGTCGTGGTGTCCTTCAAACCGACCGCGGCCACGACGTTCCCCGCGGTGGCTTCCGGGATGTCCTCCCGGTGGTTGGCGTGCATTTGCAGGATGCGGCTGACCCGTTCTTTCTTCCCCTTGTTGGCGTTGTAGACGTAGGAGCCCGCCTTCAGGGTGCCGGAGTAGACACGGAAGTATGTCAGCTTGCCGACATACGGATCGGTAACGATCTTGAACGCCAGTGCGCAGAACGGTTCGACGGGATCGGGGCGACGCAGGACGGGCGCCTTGGTGTCCGGATGGACGGCCTGGATGGCCGGCATGTCCACCGGCGACGGCAGGTAGTCGACGACAGCATCGAGCAACGGCTGGACGCCCTTGTTGCGGAACGAGGACCCGGCCAGCACCGGCACCAGCTTGGCCGAGATCGTCCCCAGCCGGAGCCCCCGGCGGATCTCCTCCTCGGATAAGGCACGCCCGTTGATGTACTTGGCGGTAAGCTCATCGTCCATCTCCGCCACCGCGTCCACCAGCTTCTGCCGCCATTCCTCGGCGAGCTGGCGCATGGCGGCAGGAATCTCCGTTTCGTCGGAGCGGGTCCCTAAGTCGTCCAGGTAGAGAATCGACTTCATCCGGATGAGATCGACGACGCCCTGGAAGGCATCCTCGGCACCAACCGGCAGCTGGACGGGCACGGCCGTGGCGCCCAAGCGTTCGCGGACCATGCGCACGGTGCGCAGGAAGTCCGCCCCGGTGCGATCCATCTTGTTCACATACAAGATGCGCGGCACGCGGTAGCGGTCGGCCTGCCGCCACACCGTCTCCGACTGCGGCTGCACTCCCTCGACCGCGCTGAGCACGACCACGGCGCCGTCCAGCACGCGCAATGAGCGCTCGACTTCCACGGTAAAATCCACGTGGCCTGGGGTGTCGATGATGTTGATGCGGTGGTCGCGCCAGAAACAGGTCGTGGCGGCGGAGGTGATGGTGATCCCCCGCTCCCGTTCCTGCACCATCCAGTCCATCGTCGCCGACCCCTCGTCGACTTCGCCGATGCGATGCACCCGTCCGGTGTAGAAGAGGATGCGTTCGGTCGTCGTCGTCTTGCCGGCGTCGATGTGCGCGACGATGCCGATGTTTCGGATTTTTGCGAGCTCGAGACTCATCTTCGTTGCCACCACGAGTTCGGGCACTACTCGTCCCCTAGTCCCGCTTTACCACCGATAGTGCGCGAATGCTTTGTTTGCCTCGGCCATGCGGTGCGTATCCTCACGTTTCTTCACGGCACCGCCCTGACCGGCGGAGGCGTCTAAGATCTCCGCGACTAGCTTGTCCATCATCGTTCGCTTGTCTTTGCGCGCCCGCGCGTAATCCACCAGCCAGCGCAGGCCCAAGGACATGCGCCGGTCCGGTCGCACCTCAATCGGGACCTGATACGTGGCGCCCCCGACCCGGCGAGGACGGACTTCCAGGGCCGGCATGATATTGTGCAGCGCCTTGTCGAACACTTTGACCGGATCTTGGCCCGCTTTTTCTTTGATCTGGTCGAACGCCGTGTAGACGACGTGCTCGGCCAGGCTCTTCTTGCCCCGCTCCATGACCTTGTTGATGAGCCGGTGAACCGTCACGTTGTTGTAGACCGGCTCCGGCAGAACCTCCCGCTGTGGCACTTGTCCCTTCCGTGGCATCTCTGCTCCCTCGCCGTCTACGCGACGGGTCCGTGACGCGTCGCGTTTATGATGCCTGCCTGCACGTCGGCTCTCACGGCTTCGGCCGCTTGGCGCCGTACTTACTGCGGCCTTGCTTCCGATCCGTGACCCCTGCGGAGTCCATCGCCCCGCGGATGATGTGGTACCGGATTCCCGGCAGGTCGGGGACTCGCCCGCCGCGGATCAAGACGATCGAGTGCTCCTGCAGATTGTGGCCGATGCCCGGAATGTAGGCGGTGACCTCCGCCGCGTTCGTCAGCCGCACCCGCGCGATCTTCCGTAATGCCGAGTTCGGCTTCTTGGGGGTCATCGTCCGCACCTGAATGCACACGCCCCGCTTCTGGGGGTTCCCCTCTAAGTGCGGGGACTTTGTTTTCGACTGCACCCGGTGCCGACCGTGACGCACCAGTTGGTTGATCGTGGGCATCTCGTCCCCCGTCTCCCCTCTCGTTCTTGAACACACGCTCACCCCGTCGATCGATTCGTGCCCGATCGGAGGCGACGCGTCACGATCCCGCAACGCTCACATGCGGGATATCGCTGACATTCGGTTCGCCATCGCGCTCTGCGCGCGGGGCGTCCAACCACTACGCGGATGGCTGCGCCATACGCGGCACCGGAGGCCGATGCCCTGCGGCGCAGACTGTAGAATCGGTTCACCGCATCCGGTGAACGGACCCCGACTCGCGAGGAGAACGACCCTCGTCCCGCTGCCTTGCGGCCTTACGGCGACAAGAGAATGGCGGCGGCCGCGGCGCCCACGGCAATTCTGCAGGCGCGCCCGAGTTCGCGGGTCGAGGCGACCTCGATCACCTCAAGACCTCGCTCCCGAGCAGCCGTCAGCACACCTTCGATCACCCGACGATCGGCGTCCTGCGCCACGAACACGATCTGGGCCCGGCCTTTGCCGATCGCCTTCGCCGTCTGGTTCGCCCCAACAGCTTTGAACTCCGCACCCTGAAGACGCGCGAGCGCCTCCGTCGGCTGCGTCATTGTTCGTCACTCCACGCAGTCGCCGGGTCCCACACCACGGAACCCGGCGCGCACTCAAACATTCTAGCATTGGGTCTCGGGGGGTGTCTAGGGGCGCGCTGCAGACTCCCGCAGGGGGATATCTACACCGCACCCGCGACTAGCTGTCTCCCGACTCCAGGGCAGCGAGCTGCCGATAGAGGTCATCCAGCTGCTGTTGCGCGCGCTCGTACCGGGCCCGCGTGGCCTTCGTCCGCTCCCCGTCACGGTACAGCTCGGGATCGCTCAACTGCCTGCCGGCATCGGCCAGGTCGCGCTCCGTGGCCGCGATCTGCGCGGCGAGTTGGTCAAAGCTCGGTGCCGGTGGTCTCGCAGTCCGGCCTGGGCGGGGCCGCACGGCGGACGAGGGGCGCCTCGGCTGGCCCCCGCGGTGAGAAGCGGGGGACCGCTTGGCCCTCAACTCCCCATACGTCCCTCGGAAGTCCGTGACCCGGCCACCGGCAACCGTGAGAACGCGGGTCACCAACCGTTCCAGCAAGTACCGGTCGTGGGTGGCCACGATCAGAGTGCCCGAAAACTCCAGCAGCGCTGCCTCCAGGGCTTCGCGCGACGGGATGTCGAGATGATTGGTCGGCTCGTCCAGCAGCAGGACGTTGGGGCGGTCCAGTAACAGTGTGGCCAGGCTGAGACGCTGACGCTCCCCCCCGGAGAGCATCGACACCCGCTTGAAGACGTCTTCGCCACTGAACAGGAAGCGCCCCAGGTAGGTCCGGACTTGCTCGGGTGTCATCGGACGATCCGCCAACACCGTCTCTAAGACATTGCGCTCACCGGCTAGGTCCGCCGCGGGTTCCTGAGCGAAGTAATGCGCGCGGACGCCACTACCCACTGTGACGCGACCCCGCGACGGAGGCTCAATCCCCGCGATCACCTTGAGCAACGTGGTCTTGCCGACACCGTTAGCGCCCAGCAGCCCAATGCGCTCTGCACGGTAGATCTCCAGATCCACATCAGAGAGGACGTCGGTCTCCCCGTACCGTTTGCCGACGCCTTGCAGGCGCACCACCATCCGCCCGGAAAGGGGCACCTCCCGAGCGGCCGGTCGCATCACCGGCATCTCCGTCTGCGGCGGTGCGGGGGAGGCTGTCAGGCGCGCCAGACGCTTGGCGCGGCTCTTCGCCTGCCCGGCCCGCACCCCGGCGTGGTAGCGGCGGATGTATGCTTCCAGCCGCTCGACCTCTTCCTGATGGCGACGGTAGGCCTCGGCCTGCTGCTCAACTTGCTGGGCTTTCAGCGTCGTGTACTTCGTGTAGGAGCCGGGGAACGCGGTGACGCTGCCCGCTTCCAGCTCCAGGGTCCGGGTGGTCACGACGTCCAGCAGCCTGCGATCGTGGCTGACGATGATCGCCGCGCCGGGAAACGCGCGCAAATATTCTTCTAACCACTCGGTCGCCGCCAAGTCTAAATGGTTGGTGGGTTCATCCAGCAGCAGCAGATCCGGCTCGCCCAGCAGCACCCGCGCCAGTTCTGCGCGGACCCGCCACCCGCCCGACAGCGGGTCGAGCGCAGACGTCAGCCAGACCTCGGGAAATCCTAGACCACCCAGCACCGCGCGCGCCCGCGCGTCCAGCGCGAACCCCCCGGCGTGCTCAAAGTGGTGACGGACTTGCCCGTATTCATCCATGACCTCGGCCAAACGGAGCGGGTCATCGTGCACTCCGGGATCGGCCATCAGCTGTTCTAACTTCCGCAGCCGCGCCTCGAGCGCGTGCACATCGGCAGCCCCGGACAAAACATGGGACAACACGGAGACATCGCCAGCCCCGGTGGGAATCTGCGCCAGATACCCTACTTTCGCCCATCGGGCCCTGGACACGCTGCCGCTATCGGGGTCCTCGAGACCCGCGAGCAGGCGCAGCAAGGTGGTCTTGCCGCTGCCGTTACGCCCGATGAGCGCGACCTTCTCCGCGCTCTCCACGCTGAAGGTCACGCTGCGGAGGACAGGGGTCGCCCCGTGGGACTTGGCGAGGTCAGAACTCGTGAGGATGGCCATACCGCATCACTATATAGGAAGGAATCCGCGGAGGTCCACCCCGGCGGATTCTCTGCCGCCAGACGGACAGACGCGCAACGGGCCGGAGCATCCTCGCTCCGGCCCGTTACCTGCATCGTTCACAACACTGCAGCCCCGCGACTACACCTCGGTGCCGATCTTGATCCCGCGGTACCGCGCCATCCCCGTCCCAGCAGGAATCAGCTTGCCAATGATCACGTTCTCCTTCAATCCCAGCAACGGGTCGACTTTCCCCTTGGTCGCGGCGTCGGTGAGGACGCGTGCCGTTTCCTGGAAGGATGCGGCCGACAGGAAGCTCTCGGTCGCCAGCGATGCCTTGGTGATCCCCAACAAGACCGGCCGCGCCTTCGCGGGCTCCAACCCTTCGGCTAGGGCTTTCGCGTTCTCTTCCTCGAAGGCGAACTTGTCGACCAGCTCGCCGGGGAGGAACTGCGTGTCGCCGGGCTCTTCGACCTTCACCCGCCGCAGCATCTGCCGCACGATGATCTCGATGTGCTTGTCGTTGATGTCCACACCCTGGGACCGGTACACGGACTGGATCTCCTGCACCATGTAGTTCTGCAGTGTGTGGATACCCCGGATGCGCAAGGTATCATGCGGGTTCACCGAGCCCTCGGTCAGCTGGTCACCCGCGGTGGCCTTGTCGCCATCAGCCGTGCGCAACCGGACCCCGAACGGCACGGTGGCAGGGTACTCTTGGCCGTCCTTGGTCACCACGATGAGTTTGCGCGTGCCCTTGGCCTCGGTGATCTTCACCTTCCCCGAGACTTCGGCGATGATGGCCTGGCCCTTCGGCTTGCGCGCCTCAAACAGTTCCTCGACGCGCGGCAGGCCTTGGGTGATGTCGAACCCGGCCACCCCACCCGTGTGGAACGTCCGCATCGTCAACTGGGTGCCGGGCTCCCCGATGGACTGGGCAGCGATGATGCCCACCGCTTCGCCGATCTCCACCTGCTTGCCCGTCGCCAGGTTGCGCCCGTAGCACTTCGCGCACACCCCGTACCTGCTCTTGCAAGTCAGCACCGACCGCACGACAACCGTCTCGACCCCGGCCTGCTCAATCTGCTCGGTGGCCTCCTCGGTGATCTCCTGATCGGCCTCCAAGATGACCTTGCGGCTGCGCGCGGGGGAGATATCCTCGACTGATGTGCGCCCCACGATGCGGTCCTTGAGGGGGACGACGACATCGGTCCCCTCCTTGATCGCGACCATCGTCACGCCTTCGGTCGTCTTGCAGTCTTCCTCCCGGATGATCACGTCTTGGGCGACGTCCACCAGCCGGCGCGTCAGGTACCCGGACTCGGAGGTCCGGATCGCGGTGTCGGCCAGGCCTTTGCGCTGCCCGTGCGTGGAAATAAAGTACTCCAGGACCGTCAAGCCCTCGCGGAAGTTGGCCTTGATCGGCAGCTCGATGATCTTCCCCGACGGGTCGGTCATCAGCCCCCGCATCCCCGCGAGCTGACGGATCTGCTGGATGTTTCCGCGGGCGCCGGACTGCGCCATCATGTAGAGGGGGTTGAAGTTGTCAAAGTTCTGCAGCATCGCCTCGGTGACGTCCTCGGTGGCCTTCGTCCACACCCCGATGACCTGCAGGTACTTCTCGTTCTCCGTGATGAGGCCGCGGCGGAACTGCTGTTCGATGTCCTGGACGCGCTTCTCGGCCACCGCCAGCACCTTGTCCTTTTCGGGGGGAATCGCGATGTCGTCGATGGCGATGCCGACCCCCGAGCGGGTCGAGTACTTGAACCCCAGGTCCTTGAGGGCGTCCAGCAACTGAACGGTCTTCGTCGACCCGAGGCGGTTGTAGGCCTCCGAGACGATCTGCGATAGCACCTTGCGGTCGGCGACGTCGTTGATGAACCGCAGTTCCTCGGGAATGGCCTCGTTAAAGATAACGCGGCCCACCGTGGTCTCAATCGGCTCGGAATCGCGGGTCAAGCGCACCTTCACCTTCGCGTGCAGCGAGACCGCGCCCGTCTCGCAGGCCAAGATGGCCTCAGTAGGCGTGGAGAAAATCTTGCCCTCCCCGGGGGCGGCGGGTTTCTCCTGCGTGAGGTAGTAGGATCCCAACACAATGTCACGCGTCGGGCTGGTGATGGCCTTCCCGTAGGCGGGCGACAGGATGTTATACGCCGACAACATGAGCAGCCGCGCTTCGGCCTGGGCGGCCGCCGACAGCGGCACGTGCGCCGCCATCTGGTCCCCGTCGAAGTCCGCGTTGTAGGCGGTGCACACCAGCGGGTGCACTTGGATCGCCTTGCCCTCAATCAACGCCGGTTCAAACGCCTGGATGCCCAAGCGGTGCAGGGTGGGCGCCCGATTCAGCAGCACCGGGTGTTCTTTGACGACTTCTTCCAACACGGTCCAGACTTCCGGCCGCGCGCGCTCGACCATGCGCTTGGCGCTCTTGATGTTTTGCGCCAAGTTCTTGTCCACCAGCTTCTTCATCACAAACGGCTTGAAGAGCTCGAGGGCCATCTCCTTCGGCAGACCACACTGGTGCAGCCGCAACTTCGGCCCCACGACAATGACCGAGCGTCCGGAGTAGTCCACGCGCTTGCCCAACAGGTTCTGGCGGAAGCGGCCCTGCTTGCCCTTCAGCATGTCCGACAGCGACTTCAGGGGCCGGTTGTTGGGTCCGGTGACGGGACGACCGCGGCGGCCATTGTCGATGAGCGCATCCACAGCCTCCTGCAGCATGCGCTTCTCGTTGCGCACGATGATCTCCGGCGCGCCCAGGTCCAGCAGGCGCTTCAGCCGGTTGTTGCGGTTGATGACCCGGCGGTACAGATCGTTGAGGTCCGAGGTCGCAAACCGTCCCCCGTCCAGCTGCACCATCGGGCGCAGATCGGGGGGAATGACCGGGACGACGTCGAGGATCATCCACTGCGGATTGTTTCCGCTCTTGCGGAAGGCCTCCACGACCTCCAAACGCTTGAGGATTTTCATCCGCTTCTGGCCGGCAGCGTCCTTGAGGTCGGTCCGCAGCTGATTCGAGAGCTTCTCGAGATCCAGCTCCTTGAGCAACCCCTTCACTGCCTCCGCGCCCATCGTGGCTTTGAAGGCTTGCCCATACTTCTCTCGCATCTCGCGGTATTCGGCCTCGGTCAGCAGCTGCTTTTTGTTCAGCGGCGTCGTGCCGGGATCGATCACCACGTACGAGGCGAAGTACACCACACGCTCCAACGCGCGGGGCGACATGTCCAGCAGCAGTCCGATTCGGCTGGGGACACCCTTCAGGTACCAGATGTGACAGACCGGGGCCGCGAGCTCGATGTGCCCCATGCGCTCACGGCGCACTTTCGCCCGGGTGACTTCCACACCGCACCGATCGCAAATGATGCCCTTAAAGCGGATCCGCTTGTACTTGCCGCAGTGACACTCCCAGTCCTTCTGCGGACCGAAGATGCGCTCGCAGAAGAGCCCGTCCCGCTCGGGCTTGAGGGTGCGGTAGTTGATCGTCTCCGGCTTCTTGACTTCCCCGTGCGACCAGGCGCGGATTGTCTCGGGAGAGGCCAAGCCGATTTTAACCGCGTCGAAGTTGTTGACGTCTTGCATGGGTGCTACACGCCTCCTGGAATGTCGTCTCCGCGCCGGTGGCGCGAGGCCGCCTAGTAGTCCTCGACCAGCGCTTCCTCACCCTCGAGGTTGATGCCGAGGGCCCGGGCGGTTTCAGCGATGTCCTCCTCGATCTCCTTAAGCTCGATCTCCTTCTTGTCCTCACTGAGAACCTTCACATCCAGACACAGCGACTGGAGTTCCTTCACCAAGACCTTGAAGGACTCCGGAACGCCGGGTTCCTGAATGTTCTCGCCCTTGACGATGGCCTCGTAGGTCTTCACGCGCCCGACGACATCGTCGGACTTGACGGTCAGCAACTCCTGCAGCGTGCTCGCCGCGCCGTAGGCCTCCAGCGCCCACACTTCCATCTCGCCGAAGCGCTGGCCGCCAAACTGCGCCTTTCCGCCGAGCGGCTGCTGCGTGATCAAGCTGTACGGACCGGTAGACCGGGCGTGGATCTTGTCTTCGACCAGGTGCAACAGCTTCATCATGTAGATCCAACCCACGGTGACTTTCTGGTCAAAGAACTCGCCGCTGCGCCCATCGCGGAGCTGCACCTTCCCATCTTCGGGCAGGCCCGCTTCCTTCAGGAGGTGCTTGATGTCCCCCTCCTTCGGACCGTCGAAGACGGGACACTCCGCCCAGCTCCCAAGCGCCGAGGCCGCCCACCCCAAGTGGGTCTCCAGCACCTGGCCGACGTTCATGCGGCTGGGCACCCCCAGCGGGTTGAGCACGAGGTCGACCGGCGTCCCATCGGGGAGGGTCGGCATATCGTCATCCGGGAGGATGACCGAGATGACGCCCTTGTTGCCGTGGCGGCCGGCCATCTTGTCCCCGACCGTGACCTTGCGCTTCTGCGCGACGTAGACCCGCACGAGGGTGTTCACCCCGGGCGGCAGCTCGTCGCCTTGCTCGCGGCCGAACACTTTCACTTCGACGACCTTGCCCTTCTCGCCGTGGGGCACCTTCAGCGACGTATCGCGGACCTCGCGCGCCTTCTCGCCGAAAATCGCACGCAGCAAGCGCTCCTCGGCCGTGAGCTCGGTTTCGCCCTTGGGCGTCACCTTGCCCACCAGGATGTCCCCCGCCCGCACCTCGGCGCCGATCCGCACAATCCCCCGGTCATCCAGATCGCGGAGGGCTTCCTCGCCGACGTTGGGGATGTCGCGGGTAATCTCCTCCGGCCCTAGTTTGGTATCCCGGGCTTCCACCTCGTACTCCTCGATGTGGATCGAGGTAAACAGGTCCTCGCGGACTAACCGCTCGGAGATGACGATCGCGTCCTCGTAGTTGTAGCCTTCCCAGGGCATGAATGCGACAAGCACGTTGCGGCCCAAGGCGAGTTCGCCCTGGTCGGTGCAGGGCCCGTCGGCGATCACGTCGCCTGCCTTGACGGACTCTCCCGTCCGCGCGACGGGCCGCTGGTTGATGCACGTCCCCTGGTTACTCCGCTGGAATTTGATCAGTTTGTAGGTATCCTTGCCCTTGTCATTCTTGACGACGACCTCGTCGCCGCTCACGGCCTCGACCACGCCGTCATGACGGGCTACCACGACCGCGCCGGAGTCCACCGCGCCGCGGTATTCCATCCCGGTGCCCACCAGGGGGGCTTCGCTCGAAATCAACGGCACGGCCTGACGCTGCATGTTCGATCCCATCAGCGCGCGGTTGGCATCGTCGTGCTCTAGGAATGGGATGAGCGCCGTGGCCACCGACACGGTCTGCTTGGGCGAGATATCCATCAGCTCCACCTTGTCGGGGGGAACCAAGACGATATCAGCCCCGTGGCGCGCGGACACCCGCTGTTCAGTGAGCCGTCCGCGCTCATCGATCTTGGCGTTCGCCTGGGCGATGACGTACTGATCCTCTTGATCGGCGGTCAGGTACTCCGTCTTCTTGCCCACAACCCCGTCGCGCACAAGGCGGTAGGGCGTCTCAATGAACCCTAAGTCGTTGACGCGCGCAAAGGTCGCCAGCGAGCTGATCAAGCCAATGTTGGGACCTTCGGGCGTCTCGATCGGACACATCCGGCCGTAGTGGCTGGTGTGGACGTCGCGCACTTCAAAACCCGCGCGCTCCCGGCTGAGCCCGCCCGGCCCGAGCGCCGACAGCCGGCGCTTGTGGGTCAGCTCGGCCAGGGGGTTGGTCTGGTCCATGAACTGCGACAGCTGGCTGGAGCCGAAAAACTCCTTAATCGCCGCCACGACAGGGCGGATGTTGATCAGCACCTGCGGGGTGATCTGCCCGGTTTCTTGGATCGTCATCCGCTCGCGGATCACCCGTTCCATCCGCAGCATGCCGATCCGGAACTGGTTCTGCAACAGCTCTCCGACCGAGCGCACCCGGCGGTTGCCCAGGTGGTCGATGTCGTCCTTGGTGGCCCCTTCGTCTTCATTGTGCAGCCGGATCAGGTAGCGCACCACTTCGGCAATGTCATCGCGGACCGCCGCCGGATGGCGTACGCCTTCGTCGACGACGGCGTACAGCACGTCCTTGGTCGTGGGGGCTAGGCCCAAGACGACGCGCATGCCCGAATCCAACTTCTTGACATCCGTGGCCTCGCCGTTGATGCGCACCGTGACGCGCGCGAGTAGGCCCGTGAATTCCCGACCGTCTTTGAGGGTGAGGGTGAACTCCTTCTTCTCCCGGCGGACAGAGACGTCTTTGACCTCCCCGCCGGTGGTCTGGACCAAGGTGCGAAACGGGAGCGGCGCTTCGAGCCCAAGCTTGCGGTTGAGCTTGTGCCGTCCCACCTTCCCCAGGTCGTACCGCCGGGGGTCGAAGAACAGGGTCTGCAACAGCTGGCGTGCACTCTCGACTGTCGGGGGATCCCCGGGCCGCAGCCGACGGTAGATCTCGATCAGCGCCTCCTCAACGGCCTTGGGCCCCTTGCGTTCCTTCACGGGGTCCTTGGCCAGCGTGGCCTCGATCGTCGCATCGCCGTCGTAGAGTTTGAGAATCTTCTCGTCGCTATCGTACCCCAGCGCCCGCAGCAGGACAGTCACCGGAATCTTCCGCGTCCGGTCGATGCGCGTGGCGATAACACCGTTGGTGTCCATCTCCAGCTCGAGCCACGCGCCCCGGTGCGGAATGACCGTCGCCGCCGGCAGGGGCCGGCCCATGGCATCGGGGTTGAAGTTGTAATAGACACCCGGAGAGCGCACCAGCTGGCTCACGACCACCCGCTCGGCTCCGTTAATAATGAAGGTACCGCGGCGGGTCATCAGGGGGAGGTCCCCCATGAAGACCTCCTGCTCCTTGATCTCGCCGGTCTCCTTGATGACCAGGCGCACCTTGACCTTGAGGGCGGCGCTATAGTTGTAGTCGCGGTCGCGGCACTCGTCCTCGGTATACTTGAGCCGCTCCAGGCGATACCCACCGAAATCGAGCACGGGAGTGTCGTCGAACAACCCCGGAGGCTCCACGCGCTTGCGGTTTGGGTCGACCGCAAAATGCAGCTCGAGGTTCCCTGTGAAATCCTGGATCGGGGAGACCTCGTCAAACACCTCGCGGATCCCCTCGCGCAGGAACCACTCGAAGGACCGGCGCTGCACTTCGATGAGATCGGGTACATCGAGGATTTCGGGAATCTTGGCGAAGCTCACGCGGGTGCGGCGCCCACGGGTGACCACCTGTCCGCCGACGCCCGGCCGGGCGCGGGGAGCAGATGTCGGAGAACGCATCATCTTACCTCGGGTCTGGGTTTTCACGGGGAACCGGTCACCTCCAACAATAATTCCTGCTGTCGTGAACGCGTGATCACCGGCACGGATGGCAGGCAGCCACACCCGGGAAGGACATGCCGTCCCCTCCGGGGGAAATCAAGACGCGTATGGTCGGCAGGGATGATGGGCTTCAATGAAAAACGAAAGCAAGGCAGACAAGCCTCGCTTTCGATTCTCGGCGTTAAACTCCAAAGTCCCGGTCGTCAGCGTCTCTGGCGTCAAGAGCCGTATCCCTCATACTACTCGGCGGGATACAGCCCGTCAATACCCGGCCCCCGCAGTTGCCTCCGGGGCCAAGAGCGTCCCGGGGCGGGATCCCCCGGGACGGGCGTCCGTCTGTCAGGGGCTATTTGATTTCGACCTGGGCGCCTTCGGCCTCCAGCTTGGCCTTGATCTGCTCGGCCTCGGCCTTGGACACCTTCTCTTTGACGGGCTTGGGGGCACCATCCACGAGGTCCTTGGCCTCTTTCAGGCCTAACCCGGTGAGCTCCCGCACCACCTTGATGACCTGAATCTTCTTGTCTCCAATCGCCTTGAGGACGGCGTCAAACTCCGTCTGCTCCTCAGCCTGAGCCGCCCCGGCCGCTCCGCCTGCCGTCGGCATCGCAGCCACCGCCATGGGGGCAGCGGCGGTCACGCCGAACTTCTCTTCCAAGGCTTTCACCAGATCCGCGAGTTCGAGCACGGTCAGGTTCCCGATCGCACTCACGATCTCGTCCTTGCTCAGTTTCACTTTGGTCTCCGCCACGTCAATCATCCCCTCCTGGGGCCGCTGTCCCGCATCGCCGGACAGCGCAGCCCGATTGTGAATTTATGCCGCCGCTTGCTCCTGCCGCTTGCGAATCTGATCGAGTGCATACACGAGATTGCGGGGCAGCGCACCCAGCACCGCCGCCAGACCGGTCAGCGGCGCAGCCATCGATCCTAGCACCACCGCGAGCAGCTGCGGCCGCGACGGGAGATCGGCCAGAGCCTTGATCTGGGCGGCGGTCAGAACCAGCCCTTCCACCAGCCCCCCCTTAATCTCCAGCTTGCGCATCTGACGGATGTACTCCAGCAGGATCCGCGCCGGGACCGAGGGATCGGTGCGGCTGACGGCAATCGCGGTCGGACCCTCCAACAGGGGGGCCAGATCCGCGACCCCGACGCTTTGAGCAGCCCGCTGCAGCAACGTGTTCTTGACGACTTTGTACTCGACCCCGGCCTCTCGCAGTTTGCGACGCAGGTCCGCGAGTTCCGCGACGTTGAGCCCCCGGAAGTCGGTGAGGATCGCCGCCGACGCACGCCCCAGCAGGCTCACGAGCGTCTCGACGTCTTTGACCTTAGCGGGCCGCGCTGCGTGCGTGGCAGTCCGGCGTTCTTTCGTCTGCGTCTTGGCCATCCCGCTCCTCGCGCTCTCAGAAATGAAATGAGGCCCCGTAGACGAGGCCCCGCACGCTCATCGGTCCTGGCCACCTCGGTGGCCGACCGCGCGCCTCGGCTGGCGACCCGAACGGGTCCTTAGCCCCCGGAGGTGATCCAGGAGACCGGCTGTCTACGGCAAGTCTTCAATTCACGCCCAACGGCGGCGAGTGTAGCACAGGCGGCGTGCGGACGCAATCCCGCCTTAGGCGGTCGCCGCAGCCTCCTGGAGCGTCGCTTCGACTTTCGCCGGATCCACCCGCACCGCTGGTCCCATCGTGGTCGACAGCGTAATGGAGCGGAGGTAGTGCCCTTTCGCAGACGCCGGCTTCGCCCGCACCACCGCCTCCAACAGCGCCAGGAGGTTCGCGAGCAGCTGCTCCTCGGTAAACGAGGCTTTCCCGATCCCAGTGTGCAAGATGCCCGCCTTCTCGACGCGGTACTCGATCTTGCCCGCCTTGATTTCCTTGACCGCCCTCGCGATATCGAACGTGACCGTCCCGGCCTTGGGATTAGGCATCAATCCGCGGGGGCCCAACACGCGGCCCAGCCGGCCCACCAGGCTCATCAAGTCGGGGGTCGCAATGGCCACATCGAAATCTGTCCACCCCCCCTGGATCTTCTCGACAAACTCCTCCGCGCCGACGGAGTCGGCCCCGGCCGCCTCCGCTTCCTTCGCCTTCTCGGCTTTGGCGAAGACTAAGACACGGACCGATTTGCCCGTCCCGGCGGGGAGCGCCACCGTACCCCGCACCTGCTGGTCGGCTTGCTTGGGGTCGATCCCCAAGCGGATGGCGACATCGACGTTTTCATCGAACTTCGCCTTTGGCATTTGCTTGAGGAGGCGAATGGCGTCCGCCGGACTGTACAGCGTGTCCGGGTTTACCAACTTTGCGCCTTCCAGATACCGTTTGCCGTGCTGGCCCATCGCCGACTCCCCTATCTCGTCCCGTCGCTAGCCGACGACCTGAATGCCCATCGACCGCGCCGTGCCCTCGATCATCCGCATCGCCGCCTCAACATCGTGCGCGTTGAGGTCCCGCATCTTCTGCTGGGCGATGTCGCGCACTTGGGCGCGCGTGACCTTGCCCACCTTCGTCTTGTTCGGTTCCCCCGAGCCCTTCTCGATCCCCGCCGCTTGGCGCAGCAGGACCGCAGCGGGGGGCGTCTTCGTGACAAACGAGAAGGTCCGATCCGCGTAGACCGTGATCTCGACGGGGACAATCGTCCCGACCATCGCGGCGGTCCGCTCGTTGTAGGCTTTGCAGAACTCCATGATGTTGACGCCGTGCTGGCCCAGCGCGGGGCCGACGGGGGGGGCCGGAGTGGCCTTGCCCGCGGGGATTTGCAACCTCACCACAGCGAGAATCTTCTTGGCCATACGCGATCCTTTAGCTCGTCTGCCGCAAGCTAGACTTTTTCGACCTGCCCGAAGTTAAGTTCCACGGGGGTCGCGCGGCCGAAGATCGAGACCAGCACGCGGACCTTTTCCTTCTCCACCATGACCTCGTCGACCACTCCGGTGAAGTCCATGAAGGGACCGGCGGTAATTCGCACCTGCGAGCCCTTCTGAAAGCTAATCCGGTACTTGGGGGTCTCGTCGCGGAGCTGGCGCAGGAGCCGTTTGACCTCCTGGTCTTCCAGCGGCACCGGCCGCGCGCCCGAGCCGACAAAGCCCGTCACGCCGGGCGTGTTGCGCACCACGTACCAGGAGTCATCTTCCATGATCATCTCGACCAACACGTACCCAGGGTAGATCTTCCGGTCGACTTCCCGGCGCTTGCCGCCCTTGATCTCCTTTTCTTTCTCTGTAGGGACCAAGACCTGAAGGATCTTCTCGCCGCCTTGAGAGCGCATGGACTGCCGGCGGCGCTCTAAGTTATTCTTCACTTTGTTCTCATAGCCGGAATAGGTGTGGATGACGAACCACTTGACCCGGGGATCGCGCGCTTCTTCAACGGCCGTCTCAACCGCCGTCGGGGCCTCCTCGACAGGGGCCGGCTCGGGGGCGGGCTCATCGACAAAGATCTCTTTGATTTTTTCTTCCATCTTGGGATCTTCGAGCATGGGGACCACCTAGGACGGCAAGCGGCTAGGGAACGCGGACCAAGACGCGCGAAAACACCCACGTGAACAGCGCGTCCCACGCACCCAGATACAGCGCCATCGCCAGCAGCACGACCACGACCACGATCGTGGACGCGATCAACTCCGGCCGGCTGGGCCAGTCCACCCGCTTAAGTTCGGCCCAGACCTCCCGCAGGTAGCGCTCCACGCGTTCCCTGACCCCCGGGCCCTTCGGTTCTCGGATGGCGCGGGGAATGGCGCGGGCGGGCTGCTGGTTGACGTTCGCTTCCGTGAGACGGGCCATGAAACCTCGCCAAAAAACAAAAAAGACTTGACGGCCAGTGCTCATCATATCGGAGGGGGGGAGGGATGTCAATTAACCCCCCGCCCGCGCCCTCTATCGACGCCGGGGACGATCGCGGGGATCCCTCGCGACCAGGGTGCCTCGGCGCCTTCCATATTAGATCCGCAGCCGGGGGTCGAGGAAGTCCCGCAACGCGTCCCCCAGCAGGTTACTGGCGAACACCACCAAGCTGATCGCGACCCCGGGAAAGATCACCAGCCACGGCGCCTTCTGGGCGAACTCTGCGGCGGATACGGACAACATCCGGCCCCAGGACGGATAAGGTTCGGGGACGCCGAGGCCCAGGAAGCTCAAGGAGGCTTCCACGAGGATGGCACTGCCCAGCTGCGCCGTGGTCATGACAATCAGCGGAGAGATGGTGTTCGGGAAGATGTGCCGCACAGCGATGCGCAGGCGACTCATCCCGAGCGCCGTTGCCGCCTCCACGTAGGATGTCTCGCGAATCGAGAGGACCGCCGCACGCACAACGCGGGCGACGCGGGGAACAAACGGGACCGAGATGGCGATGATCGTCGTGGCGAGAGATGGACTCAAGGCTGCGGTCATCACTAGGGCCAGGACCAGCAGCGGAAACCCCTGCATGATGTCCAACACCGGTTGGATCACGAACGCTACCGCCCCGCCCGCATACCCGCTCGCCAAGCCCAGTCCTCCCCCCACGAGCCCCCCGAGTAGACTGCACGTGATCCCTACCGCAAGTGACACGCGGGCGCCGTGCATGAGCCGGCTGTAGATATCCCGACCGAGGTAATCTGTGCCTAACCAATGGCCCGCAGACGGCGCGAGGAACGTATGAGCCGCATCTATCCGCGTCGGATCATGCGTGGCCAGGACGTCTGCGCCCGCCGCCGCGATCACAGCCACGAGGATGATCGCCGCACCCGCCGTCCCCAGAGGATATCGGCGGACGAGCCGCCCCGCAGGGTGGAGCCGGCGCGGGGCTGCGCGGAGGAGGGCTCTCATTCGTAGCGGACCCGGGGATCCAAACGCGCGTACAACAGGTCGACGGCCAGATTCGAGCACACGACGACGATGGCGATGAACATGACCAGGTTCTGCACGATCGGGTAGTCGCGCCAGGTGATCGCCTCGACAAGGTATCGGGCGACACCGGGGAGGTTGAACACCGTTTCCGTCACGACTAACCCGCCGATCAGAAACGCAAACTCCGTGCCGATGACCGTCACGACAGGGAGCAACGCGTTGCGCAACGCGTGCCGGTTGACCACGATCCGACGCGGCAATCCCTTGGCCCGGGCGGTGCGCACGTAGTCCTCGCGCAGCACCTCCAGCATCGAGGACCGCGTCATGCGGCTGATGAGCGCGGCACTGCGGTATCCGACAGCCAGGGCGGGAAAGCTAAACTGGACGAGGTGCGCGCGCAGATCGACATACGGCGAGATGTAAGTCATGGAGGGAATCCAGTGGAACTCCCGCACCAGGAAGAGCAAAATCACCATGCCTAGCCAAAAGGCCGGCATGGAGAGACCGGCGAGGCTGAACACCCGCAGGCCATAGTCGACCGCAGTGTCCTGGTGGGTGGCGCTGAGGATGCCCGTGGGGACACCGATGAGCACGGCAACCAGCATAGCCAGCGTCGCGAGCTCGACCGTCGTGGGAATACGCCCCCGGATGATCTGCCAGGCGGGGAGCCCGTACCGGTACGAAATCCCCAGATCGCCGTGGGCCAAATCGCGCACCCACAGGAGGTATTGGATCGCCACGGGCCGATCGATCTGGAGTTCATGCGCGATCCGCTGTTTCGCCGCCGGGTCCACGTAGCCGGCGGACTGGAAGATGAGATCGACGATGCTGCCCGGGGCCAGACGGAGCAGCACGAAGATGACAAGCGACATCCCGACGAGGGTGAGGGCAGCAAGGGTCAGCCGACGTGCGACGAACGGCCACATCGTGGTGACCTGGTGGACGCGGCGCCGGCCCGCTACCTGTTGAGCCAGACCTCCTGGAAGCGCGCGTAACTATAAATGCTCTCATGCGGAACCAAATTCTTCACGTAGGGCCACATCACGTAGGAGTCGACGCTCCAGCCCAGTATCGGACGCGCGCCGTCGATCTCCAAGCGCTTCTGAATCTCATAGACGAGCCGTCGCCGCTGCACGGGGTCGAGGGTTTGGGACTGCTGCGCGATCATCCGGTCGATCTCGGGGTTGCAGTATTGCGAATAGTTCCGGGGTGACCCGCAGACGTAGTTCTCATAAAAGTTCGCGTCCGGGTCGTCCACCCCGATCCCGGTGAGGTTGCCGGCCAGGGCGTAATCGCCGCGCGTCAATTTCGCGTACCACTGAGCGCTATCTACCTGCTCCAACGTGCCCTCAATCCCCACCTGCTTCAACTGATCAATGACGTAGGTCGCGAGGTCGACAAACAGCGCGATCGCCCGCGTGCTGACGGTGACCCGGATCGACTTGCCGGGGCCGAACCCGGCCTCGGCGAGCAACTGGCGCGCTTCCGCTCTCTGTCGAGTGGGATCGCCAAATCCGGGGAGTTGCGCGAGTTGGTCGTTGGGCAGGCCCCAATTGCCCCAGGGGCGCGGTTGCATGGACGCCCCGACGACGGCACCGCCCTGGCGCACGGCTTGCACGAACCCCTGCCGGTCGATGGCCATGCTGACCGCCCGGCGCACACGCGCATCCGTAAACGGCGGCTGCTTAAAGTTCACTAAGATGTTGTCATTAACGTTGTGCGCCGCCTCAACCACGACCAAACTCGGCACAGCCCGCTTGAGCTGTTCGGCCGCCGTCTTGCTGCCCTCTTGGGGCATGGTGACATCCAGCTGGCCGGCCTGGAGCGCGGCGATGCGCGTGCCGCGTTCCCGGATAATAATGAAGCGAATGCCATCAAGGTAGGGACGATCTCTGATGAAGTAGTCGGGATTCCGCTCCATCTCGATCAGCTCGCCCCGGCGATACTCCTTGAGTCGGAACGGCCCCGTGCCCACACACCGGCTGCGCAGTTCCGCGGCGTCGATATGGGCAGGGTAGATCGGGGAGTAGCCGGAGGCCAGCATCAGCAGCAGCGACGGCTGCGGCTGCGTCAGCCGGAAGATGACGGTGAACGGATCCGGGGCGTCGATGGATTGGATGTTCGCGTACCAACCCTTCCGTGGATTCAGCCGGAGATGCGAGGCCAATTCGGGGACGCCGCGCACCATGTCAAACGTGTACTTCACATCGCGACTGGTAAACGG
This sequence comes from Armatimonadetes bacterium 13_1_40CM_64_14, assembly GCA_001917855.1. Classification (GTDB taxonomy): domain Bacteria; phylum Sysuimicrobiota; class Sysuimicrobiia; order Sysuimicrobiales; family Kaftiobacteriaceae; genus 13-1-40CM-64-14. The sequence goes on from MNEU01000049.1 coordinate 20,024, forward strand.
CCGCCCATCGTGCCACTTCACCCCCTGCCGGAGCGTGAACGCGAGCGCTTTACCGCCATCCTGCCAGGTCCATTTCTCTGCGAGCTCGCCGACGATCGTGGACACCGTCTCCTGCCCGAACAGCGGGTTAAAGAGGACGAGGTTGTTGTAGCAGGGCATCATCGGCCAGTTCGTCGAGATGGTCGCTTCTTCATGGATACTGAGGCTCGGGGGATCTTCGCGGTGCATCGCGTTGAGAATGCCGCCCCGCTTGGGACTCGGAGCCGCCGCAGTCGATACCGCAACTGTCACGACGATGCCCAGAAACAACGTGAGAACTCCCCACTGACCGCCCTTCTGCCCGCGCATCTCGGTGACTCCTCCTACGAGCGGTGACTCCGACTACCTTGGCCGCTGGGGGTCCTTCCACGTCTTTGAGGCAACCCCTCTGCATGGTAAGAAGCGCTGGAAGAAGAGTTGGCAGTCTTGGCTTCTGAGGCCTGCCAAGCCGCATGCACGGTCCTCTGCCGCTGAGCTAGGACACCGAGGGCTCAGTAGCTCTCCAGCTGTATCTGCTCCATCCCGCGGGGAGCACCACCGCCGCCCGGGCCGGCGTATGATGCCCTTCCCTGCAGATCACCCCCACCGTGCACTGCGGTCCAGCCGGTAGAAGAAGTGCTTGGCCACCTCGGCCATGGCGATGTAGGCGACGGTGATCAGGACGACCACACCGATGAACGCAGGGGGAATGGGCCGGAAATGGAACAACGGCGCGATCGGGGTGAACGGAAGGGCCACGGTGGCCGCCACCACAGCGAATGTCGCCACCACTAACCAGGGCCCCGGCCGGCTTCGCCAGAACGGACGGCGCGTGCGGATCACCAGAACGATGAGCGCTGCCGTGCACACGCTTTCGAGGAACCACCCTGTGCGAAACCCCCCCTCATCGACGTGCAGCACGAGCACGAGGATCGCAAACGTGGCGTAGTCCATGACGGAACTGATCGGGCCAAACACCAGCATGAAGTCCCGGATGAACTTCACGTTCCAGCGCCGCGGGTGATCCACGAGCTCGGGATCGGTCCGGTCCGTCGAGATTGTGATCGCGGGGAAGTCTGTGAGGAGGTTGAGGAGCAGAATCTGCGTCGGGAGCAAGGGGAGAAACGGCAGAAACAGCGACGCCCCGGCCATGGAGAACATGTTCCCGAAGTTGCCGCTCGTCGCCATGAAGACGTACTTCAGCGTGTTGGAGAAAGTTGTCCGGCCTTCCTCGACGCCCCGCGCCAGAACGCTGAGGTCTTTGTCGAGGAGCACGATGCTCGCCGCCTCTTTGGCCACGTCCACCGCGGTGTTCACGGAGATCCCGACGTCGGCGACGTGCAGGGCACCCGCATCGTTGACCCCATCGCCCAAGAAGCCCACGACCTCCCCGGCCGCTCGGAACGCGCGCAGAATATCCTCCTTCTGGTGCGGCTCCACCTCCGCGAAAATGTCGACGCCGGGCGCGCGGCGTGCGAGCGCGGCCTCCGAGAGCTGGGTGACCTCGGTGCCTGTCATGACTCGCGGGGTCGGCAGGCCCATCGCGCGACCGCTGGTGGTTGCGACGAGTGCGTTATCACCAGTGATAATCTTCAAAGTCACGCCCAGATGGGCCAGCGCCGCGACAGCCGCTTTCGCATCAGCCTTCGGCGGATCGTACAGGACCAGCAGTCCCACAAACGTCATCTCGCGCTCTGCCGTCTTGTCGATTCGGTCCTCGGGCATGTCCTCGCGCACGGCCACGCCCAGGGTCCGATACCCTTGGGACGACAGGTCGTGGTAGAGCGTCTGCACGGCGTCTGCGACTTCCCCAATCGGATGGGTAGAGCCGTCCGCCATCAACACCTGGGTCGATACCGCAAGCACCTTGGTGAGCGCACCCTTCGTCACGAGTACCCGACGACCGCCGTGTTCGAGGAGGACGGACAGTCGCTTGCGCACAAAATCGTAGGGTTCCTCGTCGAGCTTGCGCCACTCGGAGAGATCAAAACTGGCGGACGCGCAAATGCTGTCATCGATGGGGTTGGTGAAACCCGTCTGGAAGTGGGCATTGAGGTAGGCCCAGCGGTGGACAACCTCGCTGTCCACGCCGCGGGGATCGAGAGCCTGCTTCAGGTGCACGACCCCCTCGGTCAGCGTCCCCGTCTTGTCCGAGCACAGCACGGTCATGGCGCCAAAGTTCTCAATGGAGGTCAGCTTCTTCACAATGACCTTTACGTGGGCCATGTGCCGCGCGCCATGCGCGAGGTTGATAGAGATCACGGCGGGAAGGAGCTGGGGCGTGATCCCGATAGCCAGCGCGAGAGAGAACAGGAAGCTGTCGAGCACCGGTTTATGCAGGTAGACGTTGATGGCGAAAATGGCCATGACCAGAACCAGCGCCACCTGCACGAGGAAGTAGCCGAACCGCCGGATGCCCCGTTCGAACTCTGGTTCGTCGGTCCGCTGGGCGAGGCGCTGAGACACCCGGCCAAACTCGGTCGCCGTCCCCGTGCGGACGACGAGAGCTCGGCCGCTTCCGGAAACCACATGCGTTCCCATGAAGAGTGCGCCGGTGCGTTTCGCCAAGGGAGTCTCGGGCGGTACCGGCCCGGGCGTTTTCTCCACGGGAAAGGTCTCCCCGGTGAGGGTGGACTCATCAACGTAAAGATCTTTGGAGACGATAAGGAGCGCATCTGCGGCGATTCCATCCCCCGCGGCGAGGATGAGGATGTCGCCAGGCACGACGTCTGTCACCGGAATATCGACGCGCAGGCCGTCTCGGAGGACTGCGGTGTGCACCTGGACGATGGCGAGTAGCTTCGCGACCGCGTCATTGGCGCTACGCTCTTGCCAGAACCCGAGTCCGCTGCTCGCGAGCACGATGACAATAATAATGACTGCGGTGGAACGGTCGCCCAGGAAGTACGACAGCACCGATGCCGCCACCAAGACGAGGACGATGGGATTAGTAATCTGACCGAGGAAGAGACTGAGATTGCCCCGGGAGGCGGCGGTATGGAGGAGATTCGGGCCAAAGCGGACGCGACGCGCGGCCGCTTCGGCGGCTGACACTCCCCGGTCGGCCGACGTGGAAAGAGCGTCCAGGGCAGCCTGGGGCGCCACCGCCCAGAACGATTCCATGGGGCGATCAACGTTCAATGGCCCACCTGGTGGCTACCTGGACCCTGGATGCTCTCAAGAGATTCTTGGCAGGGGCGGAGGGATTTGAACCCCCAACATCCGGTTTTGGAGACCGGCGCTCTGCCAGTTAGAGCTACGCCCCTGCGTTGATCACCTAGGTCTTGCGCGGCCAACCCGCGGCACCGCTTGCAACCAGTGTAGTGTTATCGTGTCTCCCGGTGCAACGTGTGTTTCCGGCACCACCGACAATACTTCTGCATCTCAATTCGATCCGGATCGTTTTTCTTGCTCTTGGTTGTGGTGTAGTTGCGCCGTTTACAGATCGTACACGCCAACGTGATAATGTCTCTCGCCATTTTCGAATTTAGCCCCTCACTTCGCT
>MNEU01000062.1 GCA_001917855.1 Armatimonadetes bacterium 13_1_40CM_64_14
CATAGAGAACATCGGCAGCTTCCATTGTCCCCTTGTTGTGGGTGACGATCAGCACCTGCGTCTGTTGCGCCAGTTCACGCAGCAGTGTCGTGAACTTGCGCGTGTTCGCGTCGTCCAGAGCCGCCTCGACCTCATCGAAGATGCAGAACGGACTGGGATGCACCCGGAGCATCGCAAAGATCAGGGAGAGGGCGACCAGGACACGTTCGCCCCCCGACAGCGCCGACAGGCTGCGCATCTTCTTACCAGGCAGCTGTGCTTCAATTTCGATCCCCGGCTCACTGCCGGGCTCTCCGTCGACCATCAGCAGCTGGGCGCGTCCGCCGGCGAATAGACGCACGAACAGGCGATTGAACTCCTCGTTGACCGCGGCAAATGTCTGGGCGAACTTCACTTGCAGGATGCCGTCCAGCTGCTGCATCAGCGCAGTCAGCGCCAATTTCGCCCGCCCGAGGTCGTCCGCCTGCCCGGCCAATGCCTCGACCCGGCTGGCCAACGCCTGATGCTCGTCCAGGGCACGCAGGTTGACCGGCCCCAGGGCGGCCACCAGCCCGCGGAGCGCCTCGATGCGCCCCAGCGCTTCATCGCGGCTAGATGGCAACCGGATGTCGCGGACATCGTCCCACGCAATGGCGAATTCCTCGCTAATGCGCCGTTGGGCCGCTTGCAGTTCGGCCTCCGATTGAGCCTGGCGCACTTCCAAGCGATGGACTTGCTCTTCGATGGTCCGTAACGACTCCTGAGAGTGCCGCCACTGCGCCTCCGCCTCGGTCATGCGCTTCTGCAGCGCATCCCGCTCGCCGGCCAGATCCGCGAGACGCTGGCGGGTCGCGTCCTGCAGCTCCTCCAGCGTTTTCTTCTCCTTCTGCGCTTCCTCCGCCGAGTGGGTGAGGAGGTGCATCTCCCCGTCCAGCACAGTAATTTCACCCTGCAGCTGATCGCACCGCGCGCTGAGGTCACCGGCCGACGCGACGTGCTCGTCTACACGAGCCTGTAGCGTGTCCAGGGCGCCTCCCAATCCCGCTAACTGCACCCGGACTTCTGTCAATTGTGTCGCACTAGCAGTGGCCGATTCCTGCGTCGCCCGCAAAGCTGCCTCAGCGTCCAGGAGCACCCGTTCCCGCTCCGCGAGTGTCCGTCCGATGACCGCTTCATCTTCACCCAACCGCGCCGCTTCCGCTTCGAGCTCAGCACGCTCCTGCATCAGCCGACCGCGGGTCGTATCCAGTTCCTGGCGCTGATGCGGGATCTTGTCGAGATCGGCCTGCACCAGCCCGGAGGCGATCTGGTGCTCGGTCAACTCGGTGTGGAGGTGCGTGACATCTGCGTCCGCCTCCGCCACGAGCCGGCCTACGGATTCCCGTTCGTCTGCGGCAGCCTGACGACGCGACTCCAGGGCGGCCACCCTCGCATCCAGCGCAGCAAGCTGAGCGTGCAGCGCTTGAATGCGCTCGGTCCGGCCCAACACTGATCCATCTCCGTTAGAGTTCCCGTGGACACTGACGACACCGTCAGGAGCGAGCACCTCGCCCGCCAGCGTGACGAGCCGACCCGTGTGCCCTCCTCGCCGCAAGGTCACGGCCGCATCCAACGTCGTCACGACGGTGACATCGCCCAACAACACGTCCATAACGGCCTTCGCGCCGTTGCTCAGCTCCACGAGGTCCGACGCTCGACCGACGATGTCCCCGCCTGGAGGCAACGGTTGCACGGGCTTAGCTTGTAGGAGATCGACAGGCGCAAATGACGCACTGCCTCGGCCATTGCCGCGGAGGTAAGCCAGCCCTTCTTTCACATCCTCCACCGAGCCGACGAGCAGGGAAAATAACCGACGCCCGAGTGCCGCTTCGACGGCGGGCCGGTAGGTGGGCGCGACACGGATGATCTCGGCGATGGAGGTCCGGAGACCCGGGAATCGCGTGGGATCCTGCTGCCGAACGAGCAGGATCTCACGCACACCGCCCTCATACCCCGCGAGCTGCCGCTGCAGATCCTCTAGTAAAGCGAGGGTGGATCCCACGACCTGACGTTCGGCGGTCGTCTGCTGGATTTGGGTGCTCAGCGCCTCGATCCGCTCCTTGACCTCCGTGCGGGCGGCGTCTAGCTGCGCGAGGCGCGAGGTGGCGGCTTCATGCTGCTGCTGCAGGTCCGCGAGCGCGCGGGCGGAGTCACCCGCTTTACCCGTCAAATCCGTGGCCATCTCGGCAAGGCGGGCCTCTTTGGCCTCGAGGCTACTGAGTTGCTCGTGAACTCCTGACAGCTGCGCATCGAAGCGCGCGAGTTCGTGCTGGGCGCGTGCCCGTGCCGCTAGAAGATCAGCGAGTTCGTTGCGTAGCGTTCCAACACGTTCCTCCGCGACCTGCTCGGCCGCGCGGGTGCTATTCGAGGCGTCCTCGCTCACCCGCATCTGCTCTAGCAGAGCGTCCCGCTGGGCGGCCTGCGTGTCCGCTTGTTCCCGTAGACCATCCAGCGCTTCCTCGACGCGGGCCAGTCGGGCGTGGAAGGTCTGGAGATCGTCCGCCAAGCGTGCGCGCTGGGCGGTCGTGGCGCGCCCCCGCTCCTGGAGCACCTGCAGGGTCGACTCGCGCGCAGACAGGTTCTCGACGACCTGCAGGAGAGTGCGCTGAGCTTCTTCCCACAAGTGCGCGACCTCGGCGGCGCGGGCGCGATCGCGATCCATTTGTGCGCTGATCTGGGAGGCCGCCGATGCCGTCGAACTAAGCTGTTCGCGGACGGAGTCTGCTTGAGTCGCAATGCGCTTGAGACCCCCGATGACACGGCGCGCCTCGTCGACTTGCAAGGCCAGTTCGAGGTCACGGATTTCTTTGGTGTGAGCCTGGTGGGCTGCCGCCGCCTCGGATTGCGCGCGCAGCTGCTCCAGTTGAGAGCTCAGCTCGGCCAGCAAGTCGGAGACACGCAGAAGGTTTGTGGTCGCGTGGGTAAGCCGCCGCTCGGCTTCGCGCCGGCGCCGCTTGTAGCGCGCGAGCCCGGCCGCTTCTTCCAACAGTTGCCGGCGCTCTTCCGGGCCCGCATTGAGGACGCTGTCGACCTGGCCTTGGCCGATCAGAGAATAGGAGCGACCGCCCAGTCCCGTCCCTAAGAACAACATCTGGATGTCGCGGAGCCGGCAGACCGTGTCGTTCAGGGCATACTCGCCGTCCCCGCCGCGGGCGGCCCGGCGGGTCACGGTCACCTCGGCGTAATCAATCGGGAGCGCGCCGGAGTCGTTGTTGATCGTGAGCGAGACCTCGGCCTGGCCCATCGCCCGACGGGCTTCGCTCCCACTGAAGATGAACTCGTCCAGGCGGCCGGACCGTAGGCTGCGGAAGCTCATTTCCCCCAGCGCCCAGCGGATGGCGTCGAAAACGTTGCTCTTCCCACTACCGTTGGGGCCGACAATGGCGGTGATGCCGGGGGTGAACTCCAGCTCCGTGCGGTCAGCGAACGTCTTGAACCCGTGCAGATCCAGTCGCTTTAGGTACACAGGAGGTCTCCTCCAACATTGCCCGCACACGACCCGGGCCAGGAATGATGTCTAGGATGATGTCAGCGACGATGAACCGGCAGCAGCGACTGGTAGATCTCCACCAGCCGGCGAGTGAGCGCCGGGACTACGTATTCCGAAGCAGCCTCCTTTGCCCGCGCGGCCAAGCGCTGCCGCAGCGGGACATTGTTCAGCAAGTTTACCACGGACTCCGCCAACGCGTCGGGGAGGGGCGGCACCAACACTCCCGTGTCGCCGTCGCGCACCGTATCCGCGATCCCGCCCGCATTGACCGCGACCACCGCCGTTCCGGCCGCCATCGCCTCGACTACCACAAGTCCCTGCGTTTCGGTCTGCGAACCGAACACAAAGACATCGGCCGCCGCCAAGCACTCCAGCGTGCGCCGGTGCGACTGCATCCCGGCGAACACTACGCGCGCGCCGAGGTGCAGGTCGTCGGCCAGCCGATGCAGCACCGCCTCCTCCGGACCGCCTCCGACGACGAGCAGAGTGGCATCATGAGTCCGGACGACGCGGGCAAACGCGCGGAGCACCAGGTCAACACTCTTCTCCGGGGCCAGCCGGCTCGCGGTCACTAACACAGGGCGAGCCGGCGGCAGGTTGAAGGCCGGTCGGACCCAAGACGGATCTAGAGAGGAGATCAGGTCGGGATCCAGCGCACCGGTCGACAGCACTTCAATCCGGCCTCGCACCCCCTGCGACCGCAGCCGTGCCTGTAGCGCACGCGACGGCGCGACGACACAGTCACAGCGGTTGGCATAGCGGACGGTGTACGCGCGGACCAGCGACCGGAGCACCGAGGCGGGCCCTGGCGCATAGTGCACGTACTCGTCGTACAGCGTGTGGTGGGTGAACACGAGCGGCAGGCCACGGCGGCGGGCCAAGCGCGCGGCTGCTGCGCCCATCGTGAAGGGGGCATGCGTGTGGACGAGGTCCAGATCCATTGTTAGCAACTGCCGCCACACGGCTGGCGCGTACGGAATACCGATCGGGAAGTCGGCCTGTCGGGTGCGCACAGACGGAAACCGCACGACCTCGGGATCGGCATCACGGTATCCTAACATCCGCGGGGCCACGATGGTGACCTGATGGCCCTGCGCACGCAGGGCTGTGACAAACGAAGTCACCGAGTGGACGACGCCGCTGATGCGCGGTAGGTAAGATTCAGTGAACATCGCCATGCGCATGAGGGAGTCCGAGCGCACCGCTATCGCGACCGTCACGTCGCCGCTTCTCCCCGCTGCTCCAGCAACGCCAACACGTCGGACAGCTTGAATCGGCGTTGCCCCCCACCCGTGCGCTGACACATCAGCTTTCCCTGGTCGGTGTAGCGGCGCAGTGTGGCTTTACTGAGGTTGAGGATTGCTGCCGCTTCATGCAGCGTGAGGTCTGGATCGAGCAACCGGCGGATGATTGCGTCGCGTGATTCGGTTAGCGGCGGACGCCCGGCTCGCCGAGCCAACCGGGCCGCTCCCAGATCCATTGGCAGAGGCTGCTGGAGCTCGATCGGCCGCGGCGTGCGTTGGCGCAAGGGCGGAGAGGCCGGCTCCCGGGGAAGTGCAGGCAAACGGGCGGACGCCGGCGGCTGCTGTGGGGCGGTCGGAAAGGCTCGAGAGTCCGAAGGGGGCTTGGCGTCTTTAACGGATCGCTCGAGGTATGAGTACCAGTCCCGCAAATCCTTCATGATTTCGCCCCAGGTCCATCGGATGGTGTATCGAGAGGTGCAACTTCGTAGTATGAATTGGGCGAAAACTTACCTCTGGGGGTTCGCCTTCTGCCGGGTGATTCCTCTCCCCGTGCCTTGGTGTCCGGCACCCCGGAGGTGCGCGGTGCGTGCGGCGACCTCCGCTACGATTTCGTCGCGATACGTCAGAACAAGAGTTCGGGCCGCCTTCGCCTTGGCCTGGAGCCCCGGAGGCAGCGTGCCGAGCTCGTCTTCGTCTAAAATCTGCACGCGTCGACCGTCCGGGCTGAACAACAGGTCGAGGGCCAAATCCTTCCACTCCACGGCGTGGGGGCCGAACACCACACCATCTGCCAGGTTGACGTAATAGCCCAGGGTGCCGCCGTTGGGGTGCACCCAGTGGTAGACGTTGTAGGGCCGGTCCAACCAGAAGTAGCCGTAGGTGACGGTCCCTTTGGGCAGCCGGAGGTCCCCCACCCGCCGAGCCTCGGTGCTTTTGTAGGACACCGCGACGTGCGTGGCGGACCGGTCGAGCAACCGACAAACGAACTCCTGGCGTTCTCCGGAGGCGGTGCGTTTGACTTCCGTGATGAGGCCCCCGAGCGTCACAACGTCACCCAAGAGGAGATCTCCGGAATTCGTCGAATCGAAGCGCAACTCCACGGATACGGGTGCATGGACGCGGCAGAGCTTCCTCGCAAACTGTGGCGATCGTACGTTGTCTTGCTGATCGCCAATGAGCTGGATCTCGTCTACACCTACTTCGGGCTCAGCCAGGGGTCGTTCCTCGAGGGGAACCCGTGGCTCAAACCACACTTGCTGACGTGGTACCCCCTGACGATCAAAGCGGTGGGCCTCGCCGCATTGGCCTTGGGAATCGTGGCCGTGCTCCGGGTGGGAATCCCCCGTCAGCGCCGCGCACTGCTCGCCCTGCAAACCGCGACCGCTGTCTACGCCGGCGTGCTGGTCCTGCACCTGATTAACCTGCTGGATTCCCTATCTCGAGGCTGAACAGAACCGGCCATCTGCGTCACTGATTCGCGCGGGACCGCGATACCGTCCCATCGACTGATGAGGTTCTCGTGCTCTCCTGACTAAACGGTCATTTCGCCGGTTGGAACAACTCAATCGGATTGCCCGAAGGGTCTTCAAGCAGAATTTGTTTGCCGCCCGGCCCACTCACGATCTCGTTGCGGAAGACCACACCCGCTTGTGTCAACTGCCGCACCGCCGCTTGGAGGTCCGCGACCTCAATCACCACCCGATTCCACCCGCCGGGTTCTGGGCGCCGGCCATCCGGCATCGGCCGAGACGCCGAGCTCTCGGGGCCGCTGAGCCACAAGCGAAGATCTCCCCTCCTCACGATAGCGAACGGGGGTCCCATGCGTCGCTCGAGCTCAAATCCCAGATACGCGGTGTAAAAGCTCACCGCCGCGTCGACGTGCCCCACGAGATACCTGACAGTCGGCATCGACCATCTGGGAATTCTGACTGGTCGGGGAGGCCGGATTTGAACCGGCGGCCTCAGCGTCCCGAACGCTGCGCGCTAACCAGCTGCGCTACTCCCCGACACGACCTCATTATAGCCGAAAGAGTATGACACGGTAATCGGGGGATGCGACCGGAGATGCCTCCGCTCACGAGACGGAGGGATGCATCATGCGCCCGAAACGACCGCAGCCGCAGGGATGGAGCTGCGGCTGCACCGACCAACTCGCCTGCAGAATTCTTAGGAGCCCGATGACCCCTCGTTCTCTCCGTCGCGCTTGGCAACATCAGTGGCTGGCGGGGTGTGTACGGCCGATGCCACGGCGCGCTGCAGAAGCGCACCCGCGATGTCGCCAATCGTGATGCGCGACTCCTCCTCTTGTTGACGGAGGACCTCCTTCACGCGCTTGCGCTCGCGCTCCCGCTCCATCTTCCGCACCGACAGCAGCATCCGTCGCTCGTCAGCCCGAATCTCGGTCACCATCGCCTCGACCGCATCGCCGACCTTGACCGCATCTTCGATCTTGTTGAGGCGTTTGTCCGCCGCTTCCGCCACCGGCAGGAACGCGTCCAGATCACGCAGCCGCACGAAGGCCCCCGAGGACACCAGCCGCACGACCTTGCCCTTCACCGTGTCCCCCATGTGGAAGTGTTCACCGATCTTCTGCCAGGGATCTTCGAGGATTTGTTTGAGGCCCAACGAGATGCGACCGCCCTCCTGGTCCACCCGCAGCACGGTCAGCCTCAAGTGTTGGTTGCGGCGCAGGACCTCGGACGGATGCTTGATGTACGTCCACGACATCTCGCCGATCGGGAGCAGACCGTCCATTCCGCCCAGGTCGACGAACGCCCCGAAGTCGGTCAACCGTTTGACCGTGCCCTCGACCACGGCGCCCTCCTGCAGGGTCGCCATCAAGTCAGCCTTGCGCTTCGTCCGTTCCTCTTCAACCGCCAGCCGATGCGAGAGGATCACCCGACCTTTGGGCCGGTCCACCTCCAGCACCTTTAACGGCAGCGACTGTCCGACAAGCGAATCGAAACGGTGGCCTTTGGCTTGCGTCAGGTCCGCGTGTGAGCCTGGGACGAAACCGCGCAGTCCCAGGTCGACGACCAGTCCGCCCTTAACCTTATCGACCACCATGGCATGAAGAATCGTGCCATGCTGCTGGGCCTCCTGGACACGGCGCCACGCCATCTCAAAGTCGGCGCGCCGCTGGGAGAGGATGACGTTCCCCTCTTCGCCCTCGACCCGCACCACCATGACATCGATGCGATCCCCGACCGCAACTTCCGGGGCGGCATTGGGCCGGGAGAGCTCGTTGGGCGGGATCAGCCCTTCAGACTTGGCCCCCACGTCCACGAGCACCCCTTCGGTGTCCACGCGGACAACTGTGCCTTGAATGATCTGGCGCTCAGCCAATTGAGGCACCTTTTGTCCCAGGTCCCCCTCCCCGTCGACGGGAGTCGACGAGGGCTCTGTGCTTCCGTTCGTCATCATTTAACGTGTTCACCCCAAGGGCCGCAGGCGGTACCACGTCTATTTGGGCCGTGTGGACCGGGAAGCGGCTAGGTTATTCGCGTTACCCTTTGGTCTTCCTCCCTGTACCTGTCAACGACGCCGCCACCACCTCGGGGATTCGTTTCACGTGTCCGCCGCTATCCGTGGCGGCGTGCACGGTCGACCCTTCGACGAGCAGCGTCTGGTCGTCCTGACGTCGCACCTCGTACGCGAACGTGACGGTGGCCCGGGTCAGGACCCGGACCGTCGTCTGCACCACCAGCACCTCGTCATAGCGCGCCGGCTGGTGGTACCGGCAGGACACCTCGACGACCACGAGGCGCGTCCCGGACTGTTCCACCTGCCGGTAGGGCAAACCCATCGCCCGAGTGTACTCGGTCCGGCCCACCTCAAACCACACCAGATAGGCCGTGTGATGAGCGATGCCCATCGCGTCCGTCTCTGCGTACCGGACGCGGATCTCGGTACTCACCACAGGGGGCTGGGACACTCGCCTTCATTTCACAACGCGCCAGCGATTCCCTGCTCTCTGTCATCCCCAAGCGACAAATCGCCCGAGAGGGTTCGCGACTTGAGTGCCCTGATGACACAGTCGCAGGGAAAAATTAAGCAGGATTCGACTCGAATGAGATCGCACGCGTCCGCGGGCAGACCTGGCCGCGAAATCCAGCTTCCCTCTGGAGGTCTAGACGTTCCAATGCGTCCGCACGATGTGGCGGACGGCGCGGATCCGCGCATGGACCGTCGAGTAGGAAGTCTCAGAGGACGCGTGAGGACGCTCGTCCAGTGTCACGGCTTTGCCGCCGAGCACTCCCAGAGTCGCCAAGACTGAGGTCGCAAGGTGAGTAAGGTGATATCCGCCTTCGAGAATGCCCACGACCCCGGCGCGATTGGGACGTGTCTGCGTGACCAGTTCCGCGAGGGTCCCGAAACCCGTGGCTGTCAGCAACATCCCGCCAAGGGGATCGTCGAAGTGAGCATCGTAACCCGCGGAGATCAGAAGGACCTGCGGGGCGCTAACTTGCAGAACCGGCACGACCACTTCCTCGAACACCGTGCGGTAGCCATCATCGCCGGTCCCAGCCGGAAGGGGAATATTGATTGTGAAACCGGCCCCCTCTCCCTCGCCGGTCTCCTCGATCGCCCCCGTCCCCGGGTACCAGTTCTCTTGGTGCATGGAGATGTACAACACGCGGCCGTCTCGGTAAAAGAGATCTTGCGTCCCGTTTCCGTGATGAACGTCCCAGTCGAGAATGCACACCCGGGCGAGCCCTGCGCGCCGGGTCGCATCTGCGGCCGCGACCGCAACGTTGTTGAAGAGACAGAACCCCATCGCGCGATCTGCCAGGGCGTGATGCCCGGGCGGGCGGATCGCAGCAAAGGCCGTGCGCGCACGGCCTTCCAGCACGGCCCGGGTTGCCGCAAGCGCACCGCCGGCTGCGAGTCGGGCAATCTCAAAAGACGCTGGGGACGCGACGGTATCTGGGTCTAGCGCCCCACCGCCATGGGCGGCCACTCCCCGCAGGTAATCGATATACGCCTGTGTGTGAACCGCACCTAACTCTTCGGGGGTCGCTGCATCTGGGGTGATCCGCTCGAGACTCTCGACCAATGGGCTCTGCTCGATGGCCGTTGTGATTGCCGTGATGCGATCGGGCCGTTCAGGATGCCCCGGACCGGTGAGGTGTTTCGTGTAATCAGGATGGCTGAAGAGGACGGTCCCCGACGTTGGCACGGCGCAATCGGGGTTAGGTGCGCACCATCGCCGCGTGCCGCAGTCGACGCAGCGACGTCTCGATGCCGCCTGCCCCCTGGAAGATCGCGGAGGCGGCGACCAGCACGGTCGCCCCGGCAGCCACGGCCTGCCCCGCGGTGGTGTCGTTGATCCCCCCATCGACCTGCACGTCAAGGGCGAGCCGACGCGCGGCGATCCAGTCGCGCAGTTGGGTCACCTTCGAGAGGACGGAGGGGATGAAGCGCTGTCCGGCATAGCCGGGGTTGACTGTCATGAGGAGGACCATCTCCAGATCCGCGAGCGCCGGTTCGATCGACCCCAGCGGCGTGGCGGGGTTCAACGCGACGGCCGCGCGTGCCCCGGCGTCTTTGATCTGTTGAATCACACGGTGGAGGTGGGTGGTAGCTTCGGCATGCACGGTCACGGATGTCGCGCCGCTGCGGACACAGCGCTCGACTTGTCGGTCGGGCTCGACGACCATGAGGTGGACATCGATCGGCAAGGGGGTACTCCGCCGCACCGCCTCGATAATCACAGGACCGACAGTGATCTCGGGCACGAAGCGTCCATCCATCACATCCACATGCACGGCGTCAGCCCCCCCGCGCTGAGCGGAAGCTACCTGCTCGCCCAGGTGAGCAAAATCTGCCGCCAGGATGCTCGCGGCAATACGCACCGCGCCCGTCACGGCCGGATCTCCTGCACGATGCGGCCTTGGAGATAGATCTGGACAATGGTGTAGCCGTGCGTCCTGATGGTTTCGTTGATCCGCGTTCCCGGGGGAACCTGTTTTCGCACGATGGTCCGCACGCCAGCATCATCGACGACGATGATCTTGACCTCCTGGCTGGGGTCCCCCGTCGGGACCACCAATTGGACGGTGGTTACCTTCTCGTTGGTACCCGGGGCGGTGGGCTGCGACTGCGCGGTCACCAGCGGCGCCGGGGGCGGCGCCGATTCTTCGCCCGGCCGCACCGTCACCGTGACGCTCACGGGGTCGGTAGCTTTGATCCGTGTGCCCGCCTGCGGAGACTGCGCGACGATGACGCCCGGTTGCAGATCCGTGTTCGTAATCGTCCGCACCTCGGAGAGCGTGACGCCGACGTCCTGCAGCAAGCGGCGCGCATTCGTCAACGGCTGCCCGATCACGTTGGGCATCTCCAACCGCTGCGGTCCCTTGCTCACGACGAGGTTGATCGTCCGCCCGCGTTCGACTCGCGCCCCAGGCTGGGGGTCTTGCTCCATAATGAATCCGCCCTTGACCTGTTCATCGAACGTTTCGCGCATCTCACCCACGCGCAGCTGTGCCTGGTCGATGAGCAGACGGGCTTCCAGCAATGACCGACGTTCCACGTCCGGCACAATGACGGTCTCCGCGCCCATGCTCACTGCGACACTGATCGAGCGGCCGCGCTTCACTAGCTTGCCAGCGGGTTGTTCTTGGGAGACCACCGTGTTAGGAGGCCGATCGGCGCTGTAGACTTGATCGCCGACCTGCAGACCTAGCTGGCCCGCCTCGGCCATCTTCTGCGCCGCCTCCAGCGGCTGACCGACGAAGTTCGGAACCTCAACCTCGGGAACCGCCAAATACCGACTGAATGCCTGCCACCCGCCCCACAAGCCGATCGCGAGCATACCGAACACGACACCCGCCGTGACTGCCATCGACTGCCGCGTGGGGGGGGCCTGGGCCTCCTCGAGGGCGGCGCCTGGCAGCACCATGGTCGCGGGGGTGTCCTCGATAAGACGATGCGGGGGCGGGACCCGCCAGAGGTCAGTCTCGCCCAGCAGGTCTCCGCGCATTTCACCCGCCGACCGGTAGCGATCGGTCGGGGACTTCATCAAGGCGCGCAGGATGATCCCTTCGACGCGGTCGGGCAGCCCGGACACGAGGCTGCTCGGCGCCGGCGGCGTCTTGTGGATGTGCGCGAGGGCGATGGCGATGGGAGTATCGCCATCAAAGGGCAGCTGACCGGTGACCATCTCGAAGAGCACGGCCCCAAGGGCATACAGGTCGGCGGACCGGCTCACCGCCCCCCCACGGGCTTGCTCGGGCGAGAGGTACTGCACCGACCCCAAAACGGTCCCTGTCTGCGTAATGGTGACCGAACTCAGCGCACGGGCGATGCCGAAATCAGTGACTTTCACCTGGGCATCGGGAGTCAGCAGAATGTTCTGCGGCTTGATGTCCCGGTGCACAATGCCGTGGCTGTGGGCAAACTCCAACGCGTCTGCGACCTGCGCCGCAATTTGCAAGGCCCGCTCCGGCGCCAGCCGGCCCTCGCGGCGAATGTACTCCTTGAGGTTGGCCCCTTCTACGTACTCCATAGCGATGTAGTGAACGGTGCCGTCGCGCCCGCTGTCAAACACACGGACCATGTGTGGATGGACGAGCTCGCTGACTGCCTTAGCCTCGCGCTCGAACCGCTCGACAAAGTCGGCATCAGTAGAGTACTGCTCGCGGAGAATCTTGAGCGCGACAATGGTCCCATCCCCGCGGCGGCGGGCGGCATAGACGGTCGACATGCCGCCTTCGCTGATGCGGTGGAGGATTTCATACTGCCCGGCGACGACCTGCCCGGTGGCGATCACGATTTTGCTCTACCCTCACGTACACGGTTTCGCCCATGCCGCGGCTGCGCCTTTTCGCCCGCGGGGGGCGCTGCGGACGCGACAGCGGTGGCCTCCGTGGTCCGTTGTAACTGACCGCACGCTGCCGCGATCTCGACGCCGCGCTCCAGCCGGACCGTGACGGGGACTCCTCGTTGGCGCAATTCGCCGACAAACGCCTCGACCCGCGCGCGGGCGGGACGCCGATACCGCATCCCGTAGACGGGATTCCAGGGGATCAGGTTCACGTGGAAGGGGTTGGGCCCCCGCATGACGTCGGTCTGCGAGACCCCGACCGGAATCCCCTCTCCTTCACTCCCGCTCTCCCGGATGGTCAGCCCCACAGACTGGGACTGGAGGAGGTCACCGAGCGTCGCGGCTAGGGTGGGAGTGTCATTGATACCTTCCAGCAAGACGTACTCGAATGACACGCGTCGTCCCGTCTGGCGAACGTAGTCCGCTCCCGCCTGGAGGAGCTCGGCGACCGGCCACCGTCGATTGATAGGCACGAGCTGGTCGCGCAGAGCATCCGTCGGAGCATGCAGCGAGATCGCCAACGTGATTTGCAATCGCTCCGCGGCGAGCCGACGAATCTGCGGCACCAGACCCACCGTCGACACCGTCAGATGGCGCATGCCAATATTCAACCCGTAGGGGGCATTCAGGACGCGCACCGCCCGCAGCGTGGCCTCATAGTTGGCCAGCGGTTCGCCCATACCCATAAACACGACATTGGATACCCGATCCCCGGTTATCCGCTGGACGAGGATCACCTGGTCGATGATTTCTGCTGCCGTCAGGCCCCGTGTCAGACCCGCGAGTCCTGTGGCGCAAAAAGTGCAGCCCATGCCGCAGCCCACCTGCGTCGACACGCACACGCTGTGCCGCCCGTCCTTGTAGCGCATATAGACTGTTTCAATCGTGGCGCCATCCGATAACCGCAGCAGGTATTTGATCGTGTCACCGGCGTCCGCGGTGACCTCACTGACGCGAACCAGCGAGGTGACCTGAGCTTCCTGGGCTAAGCGTGCACGCAACGAGGCGGGCAGATCCGTCATCTCGGCAAAGGAGGTGGCGCCGCGTGGGTATACCCAGTGGGCCAGCTGGCCGCCCCGGTAGGGCGGCTCACCCAGCTGCGCAGCGAACGCCTCAAGTTCGTCCAGCGTCATACCCTTGAGATCTACCACTACTTCAGCCCTCCCGCCCCGGCGTAACTCCGCCCTTCAAAACCCGGTGCGATCCCTGCAGACCAACACCCCCGTGCCTCGCTCGCTGGACATTTATGACATGCCCAGAGGTGGGGGGGCCCCACGGCATTAGGTGCGTCCTTCGACACAAAACCAGCGCGGCGGCCTCACGCACCAGAGGAGCGGGAGACCGCCGCGCCAACGTCAGGGACAGAAAGATTAATCCCGCCGCGACTCCCGCAGAACGAGTAAGCGGACCAGCTGCAAGATGGCCATCGTCGCCGCAGCGACATAGGTCAGCGCGGCCGCGTTCAGCACCGCCCGCACCCCCTGGGCCTCCTGCGGCAGGACCAAGCCCTCTCCCTGCAGTACCGCTACGGCCCGGTTACTCGCGTTGAACTCGACGGGCAGGGTCACTAGTGAAAACACGACGTAGCCGAGGAAGAACAGGATCCCCAGATCCATCAGCGGCGTCAGGTGGGTGAAGAGCCCGATGATGAAGAGAATCCACGCAGCGTTCGTGCCCAACGTCGCCGCGGGCACGATGGCTGCGCGCAGTGCGAGTGGCTTGTATCCATCTCGATCCTGCAGCGCGTGGCCTGTTTCGTGGGCAGCCACGCCGATGGCCGCGAGTGAATCACTCTGGTACACATCGGGAGACAACCGCAGCACTTTCGCGCGAGGATCGTAGTTGTCCGCGAGCATACCCTGGATCGGCTCGATGGTCACATTGGCGATGCCCTTCCGGCGGAGCAACTCTGCGGCGATTTGCGCGCCGGTATAGCCGGTGCTGGAGCGAACCTCCGAATAGCGCCGGAACGTCGCTTGCACCCTAAACTGCGCGTAAGCCGCGAGCAACACGGCGGGAATCAGTAAGACAAACGTTGGATCAAACCAGAAAAACGGCATTGCGGTGCCACCTCCAGTCCCGATTATACTCGCTGCATGCAAGCAGAGGAAACGAATAGCGATCTGATGTGCGCAGCGCTCAGTTTAGCGCGCATTCCGGGTCGCCGCCTCGGGGGTAGGCTCGCCCAATCTCTCGCCGACCTGGAGATGTGTCCCGCGGACGTACTCGTCCGCC
The DNA here is from genome assembly GCA_001917855.1 of Armatimonadetes bacterium 13_1_40CM_64_14. GTDB lineage: Bacteria > Sysuimicrobiota > Sysuimicrobiia > Sysuimicrobiales > Kaftiobacteriaceae > 13-1-40CM-64-14. The sequence continues at coordinate 14,813 of MNEU01000062.1, forward strand.
GTCATGCGCCGGCGCCCTTCTGGCTGCACTTCGGTGATAAGCAGACTGCCCTGCCCGCTGGCGACGACGAACCCCTGCCCCCGACGCGCCTCCGTCACCACTCCGGGTTGAGCGCCGGGGGCGCCCTCGAGGGCTGTTCCCTTGCAAATCTTGAGCAACTTGCGGCGGTGCCAGGTGTACGCCGACGGCCAGGGGTCCATCGCCCGGATAAAGTTCACGAGCGCGATGGCCGGCTGGGTCCAGTCGATGCGTCCCGACTCTTTCGTCAGTTTGCCGGCGTAGGTCGCCTGCGATTCGTCCTGGGGTCGGCGGGGCGCTGTGCCGTCGGCAATCAGCGTCAAAGCCTCGACAAGGGCGTGCGCTCCCTCCTCGGCCAGTCTGGTTTCCAAGGTCTGCGCAGTGTCGTTTGGTGCAATCGGGACTCGCCGCTGCAGGATGATATCCCCGGCGTCGAGGGCCTCACTTTGGTACATGATCGTGACCCCCGTCTCGCGCTCGCCGTTCGTGAGGGTGGCCTGGATCGGGGAGGCGCCGCGGTATTTCGGCAAGAGCGACGGGTGGACATTGATACAGCCCAATGGCGGCAGCGTCAGAATCTGGGGCGGGATGATCTTGCCGTACGCGACTGTGACGATCACATCGGGCCCTAAAGCCCGGAGAGCCTCTACGACCGCAGGATCTCTCAACTTCACGGGCTGGAGCACGGGCACTCCCAACTCGCGGGCGACGCGGGCCACCGGCGGAGGGGCCACTTTCCGCCCCCGCCCCTGCGGCCGGTCCGGTTGCGTCACGACCGCCAGCAACTCCACCTTGTCCCGCAGCGCACGCAAGGAGGGGACGGCGAACTCGGGCGTCCCCAAGAAGATGGCGCGCAGGAGACGTCCGGAGTTCATGCGCTGGGGACGGCGGCTTCGGCCTCCGCGGAGGCCGCTACGTCACGGATGGTCGATTTATCTTGGACCCGGTCGAGGAAGAGAATGCCGTCAAGATGATCGACTTCATGTTGTAGGATGCGGGCCAGCAGACCTGTAGCGCGGAGGGTGATCCCCTTTCCCTTCCGATTCTTCCCCTTCACCACAACGCGGGCTGCCCGCGGAACTTCTGCGATAATGCCCGGGATCGACAGGCAGCCCTCTGTTCCCAACTCCTCGCCGTCGCTCCGCACGATTACAGGGTCGATCAGGACGTGCAGGCGGTCTTCCACCTGCGCCACGATCACGCGTTTGTTCACGCCGACCTGGGGAGCGGCCAACCCTACTCCGTTGGCCTGGCGCATGACGTCAATCATGCCGTCAACAAGCGGCTGGATCTGGGAGGTGATCCGCCCGACGGCTCGCGCCCTGCGGCGGAGAATGCCGGCCTTTGGACTTTCTACCGTAATGAGCTCCACGACACTTCAGTCTACCGCCTGGGCGCAAGCGCGACAATCGACGCGCCCGGATCGCCCCCATGATGTTCCGCAGGGCGTAGCGCGTTTACAGCAGGTCCACCGGATCGACATCGATCGTGAGCTTCACCGCCCGGGGGAGGTGCCACTGTGCCAGCAGGGTCGCCAACGCACGCCGCCCATCCGACTCCGGGAGCCCTTTGACGAGAATCTGCCACCGGTAACGGCCGCGCCTCCGCGCGATCGGGGCCGGCGAGGGTCCCAGCACTTCGCCGAAAGACGCCAGCGCGTCGGCGAGCCGCATGGCTGCCTCGCGCACGGCGTCATCCCGGTCCGCAGTCAGAATCAGGTTGATGAGGGGCCGGCTCGGGGGATACCCGAACTGATCTCGTGCGGCGAGTTCCGTCTGGTAGAATCGCGTGGCATCCCCGCTGACGAGAGCCGTAAAGACGGGATGCGATGGCACGAAGGTCTGAATGATCATCTCCTTCTCGGCCAGCCGGGATAAACGCACCAGTACCTGATGAAGCCGCTCGGCCGCGCGGAAGTCCGGGAGGTGCAGCACGGCATCGACCCCAACCGCGCCCACCGTGGCTGCCCGCACTTGCCCAACTCCTTTGATCAGCAACTGTGTGCCGATCAGCAGTCCGCCCCGGCGTTCGAACTGCTGCCACGCTCGAATCTGCGCGGCTTCCGTTGGCGCGCTCTCTGCATCCAGACGGTGCACAGGTGCCGCCCGAAACAATTTCCGGGCCACCTGTTCCACCCGCTCCGTGCCGACACCATGAGGTCGCAGTTGGGTCCCCCCGCACGACGGACAGACCGTCGGAACCGGCTCGGTGTGACCACATAGATGACAGCGCAGCTCGGCGTGCGCGTCGGAAGTCTGCGGGCGATCGCCCGATCCTGCGGCGCTCTCGCGGTGGTATGTCAGGGCCACTCCGCACCGAGGACAGCGCGGCACGGATCCGCACTCGTGGCAGAGGAGGAAATCAGCATAACCGCGGTGGGGGACAAAGATGATCGCGCGGCCGCGCGGGAGCGTCTGGGCCAGGGCCTGGAACAACCGTCGGCCAAAGAGCCCTCCCAGAGGCCCGGCCTCGGCCCGCACGTCGGAGACGACCACGAGCGGCCGGGCCCTCTCGGGTAAAGTGACGGAGGACATCTCTCCCCGCTGGATGCCTGCGACCAGTTCCAGCGACGGGGCCGGTGTTCCGTAGATCACGGGGACCTGTCGCAGCCGCGAGCGCTCCTGGGCCACGCGCCGAACGTGATATCGCGGCTCGCGTTCTTCCTTATACGAGGTGTCCTCCTCATGGTCGATGATCAGCAAACCAAGACGAGGCAGAGGGGCGAAGACGGATGATCGCGTGCCGACAACGACGCGCACCGCGCCTGAGGCGATCTGCCGCCAGA
>MNEU01000065.1 GCA_001917855.1 Armatimonadetes bacterium 13_1_40CM_64_14
GAGTACAATATGCGCCAAACTCGCCAGACGAACCGGGCAAGCACCTCGGCCTCTCCCCGAGTGCGAGGAAACTAGGCCGAGAGAGCGGAACAGAACCCTACCTCAGTAACCCCACGGAGGGCGCGGCCAAGCCGGCAGGGTCCTCGCAGGCAGTACACAGGCGGGGTTGCTAGACAGCAATTTGGGACGCAGGCGCGAGTTGCGCCTCCTCAGTGTGTCGGAGGGTCAGGATACCCCGTGCGCGCGTTGAAGGACCGCATCCTGCAAGAGGGCCGCAACCTCGGAGGGGGCATCCTCAAGGTCGACAGCTTTCTCAACCACCAGGTTGACGCCGCGCTGATCGACGCGTGCGGGCGGGACCTCGCGACCCGGCTCCGTCGCGTGGGCGCCACGAAGGTGTTGACGGCGGAAATCTCGGGCATCGCGCCTGCGGTGGCGACAGCGCTTCACTTGCAGGTCCCGCTCGTATACGCACGGCGCACCCGTCCCGTGACAATGCCAGACCAAGTGCTTCTTACCGTCGCGCCCTCTCATACTCGCGGCCAACTCGTGGAATTGATCGTCTCACCCGAATATTTACAGCGAGGCGAACGCGTACTCATTGTCGACGACTTCCTGGCCACCGGACAGACTATTCTGGGACTGGCCCGGTTGGTGCAGGCCGGGGGAGCCGTCGTCGTGGGGGTAGGGACAGTGATCGAAAAGTCCTTCGAGCACGGGAGGGAGGCACTCATTCCACTTGGCGTGCCCGTCGAGTCTCTCGCCATTGTGACGGATATGCGCGACGGGCAGATCGTGCTCGCGTGATGAGAGATTTTTCATGGATCGACCGGTTTATGCCCAGGCAGGCCGGCCGAAGCACACGTTCTCCCCCGCCATCCCTCCCGTATGGAAATGGGGAGATGCGCTTCAGAGTGCATCTCCCCATTTGAACTGGCGCGCCCGGAGGGAGTCGAACCCCCACTCACTGGGTTCGAAGCCCAGCGCTTTGTCCATTAAGCTACGGGCGCACGGCCTGATTATACAGCGGGGGTGCGGGCCCGACGGGGAAGAGCTACCGCGGGCGTCTTTTTCCAGTTGTCCTCTTTCCGGAGGACAGCAAGCGAGCGAGCAGCCGCGTCGAGCGGCCGCTGATACGCATCCCGTACCGGACTTTGCGGCGTTGCCGTTCGCGGCTGACCGCGTGGCGATCCGGTTGACGCTCCCGCCTGATGCCCGAGGGAGTCACGCCGCCGGGTATCCGACCTGGACGAGCTGCAGCCTGATCTTCTGTTCAGAGACCAGCGCGGGATCAAATTCTACTTTCACTTCCTTCGTGACCTCGCTGGCGCCCACGGTCGTGACGCCTGGGAGTTTCCCCACCGCGGTCGTCACCGTGTTCACACACCCACTACAGTGAATCCGGGGAACCTTCAACGTGACCTGCATCGGTCTACCTCCCCTCAGAGGTTGCGACGCGCGGCGAAGCAAACCAGCGCAGTCGCAGACTGTTTGTTACAACGGTCACCGAACTCGACGCCATCGCGAGTGCCGCCAGCATCGGGTTCAATAGGATCCCGAATAACGGATAGAGTGCACCTGCAGCCAGCGGGATTAGCACGACATTATACGCAAAGGCCCAGAAGAGATTCTGCCGGATCGTCCGCATTGTCTGCTGTGATAGAGTGATCGCCGTCAGAATTCCCCGAAGATCCTCGCCAACCAGCACGACGTCGGCCGACTCCATTGCGACATCCGTCCCTGCCCCGATCGCCATCCCCAGGTCGGCCTCCGCTAACGCGGGAGCGTCGTTGACGCCGTCACCGACCACCGCGACGCGCCGACCCGCGGCGCGGAGCCTCTTGACCTCGTCGGCTTTGTGATGGGGCAAGACCCCGGCGCGGAAATGCTCGATGCCGACTTGCCCTGCGACCGCTTGAGCGGTCTCCACATTGTCACCGGTCAGCATTACCACGTCCAGACCTCTGTGCCGTAATGCCTCGACGACTTCGCGCGAGTGAGGTTTCAGGGTATCCGCAACGGCCACAATGCCTGCGACGGATCCGTCCACGACCACGTACATGGGCGTCTTGCCTGCGCGGGCAAGATCCTGGCCGATCTTTTTGGTGCCGTCCACCGACACCCCGCGTGATTCCAATAGCGTCGGGTTCCCGACAACGACCGTCTGGGATCCGACTCTGGCGACAATCCCCTGCCCCGGGATCGCCTCGAACCCCTCCGGCCGAAGGAGCGCCAGGTTTTGAGCGTGCGCGTGGCGGACCATCGCCTCCCCCAGTGGGTGCTCCGACCCCCACTCGGCTGATGCAGCCAGGCGCAGGACGTCCGCCGCGTCGAGGCCGTTAACCGGGACAACATCTGTCACAGACGGTGTGCCCCGCGTGAGCGTTCCGGTCTTGTCGAGCACGATCGTGTCCACACGATGTGCCGTCTCCAGGGCGTCCCCGCTCTTAATGAGGACACCCAACCCAGCGCCCCGACCAGTTCCGACCATGACGGCCGTCGGCGTAGCCAGCCCTAGAGCGCATGGACACGCAATGATCAGCACGGCTACAAACGTCACGAGCGCGTATGTCAGCGAAGGTGCCGGACCAAACACCGCCCAGAGTACGAACGTGAGCGCGGCGATGATCATCACGATCGGAACAAAGAAACTAGCAACGCGGTCGGCGAGACGTTGGATAGGCGCCTTGGACCCCTGCGCTTCCTGCACCAAGCGCACGATCTGCGCCAGCATCGTCTCCTTGCCGACTTTTGTGGCCGCCATAGTGAACGCGCCCGTCTTGTTCAGCGTGGCCCCGATTACGGCATCTCGTGGACCCTTATCCACTGGGAGAGACTCGCCGGTCAGCATGGATTCGTCCAGAGTCGACCGGCCCTCTTCAATCACACCGTCAACGGGCACTTTTTCTCCGGGCCGCACGACTATAAGGTCACCCACTCCCACGTCGTCCACTGGAACGTCGACCTCACGACCGTCCCGGCGGACCCGCGCGGTCTTCGCTTGCAGGCCGACTAACCTGCGGATGGCTTCGGAGGTTTCGCCCTTCGCCCGTGCCTCGAAGAAACGCCCAAGGAGAATCAAAACCATAATGATGGCCGAAGTCTCGTAGTAGACTTGCGGCTGCAATCCGCCTGCGCGCACGAGTTGCGGGGCAAAAGTGCCGACCAGGCTGTACCCGTAGGCCGCGGTCGTCCCCACGGCGATCAGCGTGTTCATGTCGGTGGTACGCCGGCGGGCCATCGCCCACGCCCCCCGGTAGAACTGCCAGCCGACCCAGAATTGGACAGGGGTCGCAAGCAGCCACTGCACCTTCCAGTCCATCAGAACCTCGGGGGTCCAGATCCCTTGCATACCCATGTGCGCCAGGCTTCCCCACACAATGGGAAGGCTAAGGAGGGCCCCGACGAGGAGCTTGCGGCGCAATACGGCGAGGTCGCGGGTGCGGGCCTGCCGTTCATAATCGTCGGTCGCTCTCGTTTCTACATCCAGGTCATAGCCGACCTCGCGCACCGCCTGGCGTAGGTCAGCGACGGACGTGGTGGCAATCATTTCCACAGTTGCCCGTTCCGTCGCTAGATTCACCGAGGCGCGCAGCACGCCGTCGACGCCGCTCAGCGCGCGCTCGACGTTTTGCACGCACGAAGCGCACGACATCCCCCGCACAGGGGACTGGATCGTTTGCACCGGCACGTTGTATCCGAGCGAACGCACGACGTTAACAAACCGAGGGAAATCGACCTTCAGCGGGTCAAAGGTCACCCGAGCTCGGCCGGAGGCGAAGTTCACCCCAACGGTACTCACGCCGTCCGTCTTGCGCAGCCCGTCTTCGACTTTGGCCACGCAGCTGGCGCAGCTCATTCCCTCAACAGGCAACTCGACCCGCTTCACAGGCATCGGTTTACACCCCTTGCGGGCACGCGGTCCTGCCCGATAGCGGCTGCAGTAATGAGCGCTGGATCCTGCGCGGAACGAAAGAGGGCATCACAGACGCCCTGACATACTGAACACGTCCAGCACTTCGCGGATCGTTCGCTCGCGTTCGGCGCGATCTGAGGACCGGATCGCGGTGCTGGCGCAGGTCTCCAAGTGATCTCCCAGGAGCAGGGCGTTCGCCTTCTCCAGCGCGCGCTGGATCGCGAGGGTCTGCTTGATGATGTCAATGCAATATGCCCCCTCTTCGACCATGCGGACGACGCCACGCACGTGTCCTTCGACGCTGCGCAGCCGCGCGGCGGCCTGGGCGCGTACGGCGGGGGTTCCATGACTATGGCGGGCACTCGAAATGGCCATCTGTCGACTCCTCCAGACCCCCTCCCCATGGGGAGGGGGTACCACCACCGTAGCACGCGGGCCGCTTGCGCACAAGGGGGTACCGGATGTTGGGGGCTGCAGGAAAAACAGGCCGCTTGAGGAGCGGGAACAGCAGACGCGGTGATCGCGCCGAGGGAACTGATCCGTTTGCCGCCAGAATGCGCCACGAGCCAACGGACCAAACGCGGGGGGATCCGTCAACTCCGCGTCCAGAAAAACCGTTAGCGGCTGCCGCCGAGTGACCCCTAGGATCTCTCGGCTGCCACAGCCGCCAACATCCCGCTCGCGAGAATCGCTGGCCTTGCACCGGGTGCGGGTCCAGTGGGCTTTCAAGAGCACCCAGTGTTGCCAACTCTCTTTGAGACGGGCCATAACCGTACCACGCCCCCTGCAGGACGTCAAGATAGAGTCCATGGAAGATCATGGGGTCTATGGACGTTGGACCCGGGCAAGGCAGCAGTATGTTGCGTCTCGCGCGGTGGAGTACCGTTGTTCTCGTGGCGGTCATCGCGCTGGAGTGGCCGGCCAGTGCGATGCCGCCGCTCCAGACGCAAGACCTCCCAACTAACCCTCTTCGCCAGTTCTTAGAGACAGTTACCGTTCGCATCGACATTGACTTGTCGGACCGCCGTGGGATCTGCACGGGTTGGGTCGGGTGGACCGAAGCAGAACGCAGCGCAGTGTACACGGCCGCGCACTGTTACCAGCCCGACGGCAAGTACCGAGCGACGATCGGAGGCCGGGACTCGCTCCCCGCCGACGGCGTCACGAAGTGGGACGGGCCCGATCTGATGGTCCTGTGGATTGCACGAGGAAACCTCCCCATTCTGTGGTCCTGGAAACCTCTTCCGACCACCCCGTTTCGGGCGCTGTACATGCTCTACGAACGCGGCAGCGGCAGCCATTTTGTGGAAGTCGATATTCCACGGATTTACAACGAGATCCGGTTTCAAAACCACCCGGCTTCCGTCGCGCTCCCCATGGCCAGCTACCCAGGAACAAGCGGCGCTCCCGTCATCGATGCAGCTGACGGAGCCCTCGTGGGCATGGTCGTGGGCTTCCTCGAGAACCGGCCCGACATCGCCGCCGTCATCCCCGCCCAAACCATCTACAAAACCCTGGTTGGCCCACCCCCCTAAGAACCGACCGCCAAACGCAATTCCTCCCCCATCCGGGTGAGCCCGCTGGCCCGCCCCGGGCGTTTTTGGTCGGAAGGGTCTTGATTTGAACCCCTGCCCTGCGGACAATAGGAGAAGTTAGCACTTGCATGGCGCGAGTGCTAATCCCGGCGGACCCACTTCACAGTGGGGAGCCGGGAGTCTAGATTCCATCATGGGGAGGGGTTGTCCGATGCCAGCGAAGCTACTGCTGTACGATGAAGAGGCCCGGCGAGCGCTCGAGCGGGGCGTAGAGAAGGTAGCCAGCGCGGTGCGCGTCACCTTGGGACCTAAGGGGCGCAACGTTGTCTTGGAGAAAAAGTGGGGGTCGCCGACCATTACAAAAGACGGCGTCACTGTCGCCAAAGAAATCGAACTCGAGGACCCCATGGAGAACATGGGGGCCCAGTTGGTCAAAGAAGTGGCCAGCAAGACCAATGACGCCGCGGGCGACGGCACCACCACCGCGACGGTGTTGGCCTGGGCGATCGTGCGAGATGGTCTGCGGAACGTCGCGGCCGGCAGCAATCCGATGGCGCTCAAGCGCGGGATCGACCGTGCGGTGGATGCGGTGGTCGAGGGCTTGAAGAAAGCCTCCATCACACTCGAAGGCAAGCAAGAGATTGGCCACGTCGCCGGCATTGCGGCCAACGACCCGGATGTCGGCGAGATCATCGCGGACGCCATGGAGAAGGTGGGCAAAGACGGCGTCATCACGATTGAGGAAGGCAAGGGCATCGAGACGACGGTCGAGGTCGTGGAGGGCATGCAGTTCGACCGCGGCTACATCTCCCCCTACTTCATCACCGACCCCGACAAGATGGAGTGCATGGTGGAGGATCCCTACATCCTGCTCACCGAGAAGAAGATCAGCGCGGCGCGCGACATCGTGCCGCTCATGGAAAAGGTCATCCGATTTGGCAAACCGCTGGTGGTCGTCGCCGAAGATGTGGAGGGGGAAGCGCTCGCGACACTCGTCGTGAACAAGCTCCGCGGCGTGCTCCACAGCGTCGCCGTGAAGGCACCCGGGTACGGCGACCGCCGGAAGGCGATGCTGCAGGACATGGCGGTGCTGACCGGCGGCAAGGTGATCTCGGACGACATCGGCATCAAGCTCGAGTCCGTCGAGACGGACATGCTCGGCCGCGCGGAAAAGGTCAAGTCCGACAAAGATAACACGACGGTCATCGGCGGCAAGGGCCCTCGCAAAGAGATCCAGGGGCGCATTGCCCAAATCAAGAAGGAGATCGAAGACACCACCAGCGACTACGACCGCGAGAAGCTGCAAGAGCGCCTGGCCAAACTCGCCGGCGGTGTCGCTGAGATCAAGGTCGGGGCGGCCACCGAAACGGAGATGAAGGAGAAGAAACACCGGTTCGAGGATGCGCTGAACGCGACGAAGGCCGCCGTCGAAGAGGGGGTCGTGCCCGGCGGTGGGACCGCCTACATCCGGGCGCTATCGGTCCTGGATAAGGTGGAAGCCGAAGGCGATGAGGCGATCGGGGTCAACTTGGTGCGCCGTGCCCTGGAGGAGCCTGCGCGACAGCTGGCGGCCAACGCTGGTGTGGAGGGCAGCCTGATCGTCGAGCGGCTGAAGCGAGAAGCCGGGCGCACCGGCTATGACGTGGCTAAGGGGGAGTTTACTGACATGGTCAAGGCCGGCATCGTCGACCCCACCAAGGTCACACGGCTGGGGCTGCAGAACGCCGCATCCGTGGCCGGACTACTCCTCACCACCGAGGCGGTCGTGGTCGAGAAACGGAAGAAGAAGTCGGCCCCTCCTATGCCGGGCGGGGGCGGCGGGATGCCTGACGAGGACTTCTAAAGCAGACGGCACACGGGCCGCCGGTCAGCACTGACCGGCGGCCCGACTATTCATACGACCTAGAAACCAGCAGGGAGTCAGTCAGTGCTTGGCTTCCTTGGCCATCTTCAGGATGTCCTCGCGCGACATCATCTTGCCGTGCGCCGCCTTCGAGTGATCTTGCGCCTTGCGGACCATCTCGTCGTCCGAATCGGCATGGACGACGTACCCACACGCACAGGTCAGGTGCTTATGCATCGGTAGACCTCCGAAGGTGCCGACGTCTGCCTCTCATCTACTTCTATACCCAGCCCACCGCCGTATTCCCTGTCCGCAGCGCGCCTAGCTGGTCACCGCCCCCAGCGACGCCGAGGACACCAATTGCGCGTACTTGGCCATCGCACCCGACGGGTAGCGGGGTGGCGGAGGCATCCAATGGGCCATCCGGTCCCGCACCTCCGCCTCGCTAACGACGACATCGAGCTGCCGGCGAGGGACATCGATGACGAGGGTGTCGCCATCCCGGACGGCGGCGATCGGTCCTCCCCTGGCCGCCTCCGGTGCCACGTGGGCCACCATCAATCCATGCGTCGCGCCGGAGAACCGGCCGTCGGTGACCAGCGCCACTGAGTCGGCTAAGCCGACCCCGACAAGCGCGGCGGTCACCGCAAGCATCTCGCGCATGCCGGGTCCGCCCATCGGCCCCTCATAGCGAATCACCACGACATCCCCCGCCTTGATGGATCCGCGGCGCAGGGCACCAAACGCCTCCTCTTCGCTGTCGAACACTCGCGCCGGACCACGGTGCTGGAGGCGCTCGTGACCGGCGAGTTTGACCACACAACCATCTGGGGCCAAGTTTCCGCGAAGGATCGCGATCCCCCCCGACGCCTTGAGGGGAGACGCGAGCGGACGGACGACTTGTTGCCCTGCCGTCTCTCGTGCTTGTCCTGCCTCTTCATTTAGCGTCCGGCCTGTCACGGTGAGGGCGCCGCCATGCAGCAACCCCGCCTGCAGCAGGCGCTGGGCGAATAACCGCATGCCGCCGGCCCGGTAGAGGTCTGCGGCCACGAACCGTCCCCCTGGCTTAAGGTCGGCCAGCACGGGCGTGCGTGCACTGATGCGATCAAAGTCATCTAGCGAGAGCGCCACCCCCGCCTCGCGCGCCACGGCAAGTAGGTGCAACACGGCGTTGGTGGATCCCCCGGAGGCGGCTACGGCGGCGATAGCGTTCTCTAACGACTCGCGCGTGATGATCTGCCGGGGCCGCAGATCGCGGCGCAGCACATCCATCATGAGGCGGCCCGCGGCTTCCGCCACCGACGCCTTGCGCGGATCCACCGCTGGCACTTCGCCGGCCCCCATCGGCGAGATGCCCATGAGTTCAAAGGCCATGGCCATTGTGTTCGCCGTAAACTGTCCCCCGCACGCTCCCGGCCCTGGACACGCCACGGCCTCCAGGTGTGCCAAACGTTCCTCCGACATCTTCCCGCCATAGTAAGCGCCGACCGCTTCAAACACGTCTTGGATGGTCACATCGTGGCCTTCGAACGTGCCGGGGAGGATGGATCCCCCGTACACCATCAGCGAGGGGAGATCAAGACGCGCCAGCGCCATCACGGTGGCGGGGATCGTCTTGTCACACCCGGAGATGGCCACGAGCGCATCGAGCTGATACCCTCGCGCCACGAGTTCGATGGAGTCGGCAATGATCTCGCGGCTAATCAGCGAGGTCCGCATGCCCTCCGTGCCCATGGAGATGCCGTCGGAAATGGCGATGGTGTTGAACTCCACAGGCGTGCCCCCCGCCGCGCGCACGCCGACTTTCACCTGCTCGGCCACGCTCCGAAGGTGATAGTTGCACGGCATCAGCTCAATCCAGGTGTTCGCAATGCCGACCAGCGGCTTGTGAAAGTCCTCGTCGGTAAAACCGACGGCGCGAAGCATGGCGCGGGCCGGCGCCCGATCGGGACCGTCGACAATCCGGGCACTCCGAGGACGGGAGAGAGTGGGCACGCTTATGTCTCCTTGGGGAGGTGGCCTGCGCGCAGCATTGTGGCATCGTGCGAACGCGACAGAGCCATCCGTATCACTTTCTCAGCGACTCGATCACCGATCTCTACTGTCGACGCCTGGCCGCCGAGGTCACGCGGGCGGACACCGTCGGCAAGGACCTGCTCAACAGCCATCTCGATCGCGCGGGAGGCCTCGACATGCCCGAGCGAGTGGCGTACCAGCAGCGCGACGCTCAGAATCGCGCCGACAGGATTGGCCACACCCCTGCCGGCGAGAGTGGGCGCAGAGCCATGCACCGGTTCGTACAGAAACGGCGGGCGGTCGCCGAGACTGGCCGAGGGCAACATCCCGATCGACCCCGTGATGGCGCCGGCTTCGTCGCTCAGGATGTCCCCGAACATATTCTCCGTGACGATGACATCGAACTGCCCAGGGGTTCGCACTAGCTGCAGGGCGCATGTGTCGACGAGCATGTGCTCGACCGTCACGTCCGGGAACTCGCGAGCGACAGCATCCACGGTCTCGCGCCACAGCCGCGAGGTCTCCAAGACGTTAGCTTTGTCGACCGAGGTCACCTTCCCCCGCCGCTGCCTAGCCAGGGAACAGGCCACGCGCGCCACGCGGGCGATTTCTCCCGCCGTGTACCGCATCGTGTCGACGGCGCCGTCGGTGGTGCGACCGCGGGGCTGCCCGAAGTACACCCCGCCGATCAGCTCGCGAACGATGAGGAGATCGGTCGGAGCGGCCACCTCCGCGCGCAGGGGGGAGAACTCGACCAGTGCCGGCAGCACCCGCACGGGCCGCAAATTAGCAAAGACCCCGAGGGCGCGGCGCATTTGCAGCAGCCCAGCTTCCGGCCGGGCCGGCCCCGGGAGATGATCCCACGCCGGCCCGCCGACGGCGCCCAGGAGAACCGCGCTGGCAGCCTGGCACCCCCGGAGGGTCTCTTCAGGGAACGGCACACCGCGCGCCTCGATGGCGGCGCCCCCAATGGGGAGTTCCGTAAACGCGACCAAAAACCCAGACGTCCGAGCGGCAGCCTGTAGGACCTTGACGGATTCGCGGATGACCTCGGGGCCTATCCCGTCGCCCGGAAGGAGAGCGATGGGAACTTCAGCGGGCACGGCTGTCGAACGACTCCTGGATGCGCTCGATCACCCACTCCGTGTCCTTGGCGTCTGGCCCTGCGTGGCGCTCGCGCTGACCAGTGGTATCGGTCAGATCATTGAACAACGCCTCCAGAGGCTCTTGCCCTGCGGGTTCCATCCCTGTCTCCACCTCGATCACGTCCGTTTTCGCGCCAGCTCGGCGCGCACGTATCCCACCAACCCGCCTGAGGCGAGCAGTCGCTGCATGAATTCTGGCACCGGCGTTCCCGCGTAGACCTCACCTCGTGTCACGTTGGTCACCTGTCCGGTCGCCAGATCGACCTCCAGAGCGTCGCCCTCGGAGGTGTGACCGTGGGCGTCCTGGCACTCGACAATCGGCAGACCGACGTTAAACGCATTGCGATAGAAGATGCGCGCGAACGAGCGGGCGACCATACACGAAACGCCCAGGCCTTTAATAGCCAGGGGCGCGTGCTCGCGCGAACTCCCCTGTCCGAAGTTCTCACCGGCGACAAGGATGTCTCCAGGGCGCACCCGCTGGCGTAGCGCGGGATCCAAATCCTCAAACACGTACCGCGCCAGTTCCGCCGGATCGGAGGTTAGCAGGTAGCGCGCCGGGATAATGACGTCGGTGTCGATGTGGTGCCCCAGGATGTGTGCCTGCCCGCGGATCGTCATCGAAGCCTGCCCTAGGCCGGGACCATGTCGCGCACGACCTCGTCGGGATGCACAAGCTTCCCGGCGACGGCTGCGGCGGCAGCCACTGCCGCATTGCTCAGGTACACTTTGCTGCTCCGGTGGCCCATCCGCCCCACGAAATTGCGGCTGCTCGTGGAGACACACACCTCGCCCTCGGCCAGCACCCCCATATGCCCGCCGATGCACGGGCCGCACGTCGAGGTACTGATCGCAGCCCCCGCATCCAGAAAGATCTGCACCAAGCCTTCCTCCAGCGCCTGGCGATAAATCGCGGGCGTCGCGGGGATGACCAGGAGCCGTGTCTGCGGGTGCACCGTCCGTCCGGCGAGCACCTTGGCGGCATCCCGCAGGTCGCCGATGCGACCGTTGGTGCAGGTACCGATAAAACACTGGTCGACCTTCACGCCTGCGGCTTCGCGCACCGGCATCACGTTGCCCGGCGAGGAGGGCACCGAGACGACCGGCTCCATGGATGACACATCGTACTCGTGCACGTCGGCATAGCGGGCGTCAGGGTCGCTCCGTACGACAGCGAACGGTCTGCGTGCGCGAGGGGTCACCCACGCCAGCGTCACGTCATCAGGCTCCATGATGCCGTTTTTCGCGCCCGCCTCCACGGCCATGTTGGTAATGGAGAACCGTTCGTCCATCGTCAGCTGCGTCAGCGCGTCGCCGGAAAACTCCATGGCCCCATACCGCGCCCCGTCCACCCCGATGTCGCCGATGACTTTGAGGATCAAGTCTTTGCCTGTAACCCACCGCCGCATCTGTCCGGTGAAGACAAACTTCGTTGACTCTGGCACCCGCAACCATAACCGGCCCAGAGCCATCGCCGCAGCGAGATCGGAGGACCCCACGCCGGTGGCAAATGCCCCCAGGGCGCCGTGATTGCACGTGTGGGAGTCGGCCCCGACGAACACCTCACCCGGGGCGACGAAGCCCAGCTCCGCAAGCAGAACGTGCGCGATGCCGGAGCGGCCGATGTCGTAGAAGTGGGGCAAGTGGTGTGCGCTGACAAACTCGCGCGTTATCTTGCACTGCTGCGCGGAGGCGATATCCTTGTTCGGCACGTAGTGGTCGAACACGAACGCGACCCGGTCGGGATCGAAGACATTCTCCACGCCCATCTTCTCGAACTCCTTGATAGCCATCGGAGCGGTGATGTCATTCGCAAAGAGGAAATCGACGCGGCAGTCGATCAAGTCGCCGGGACGGACCTCGCGCTGCCCACTGTGAACGGCGAGGATCTTTTCGGTCAGGGTCATGCCCATCGCCCTAGGCCCTCCCCTCACTGGCGCCGGCTGTCGTCCGCGGGGCGGGTGCCGCGGCCACCGGCGGGCGAGCGAGAATCTTATTCACCGCCCCCAGGTACGCGCGGGCGCTAGCCTCCATAACGTCGGTGCTGCTGGCGCGGCCCACGGACAAATCTCCATCCCACCGGAGTTTGACCACCGACTCGCCCACCGCATCCGCCCCGCCAGCTGCGGCGCGGACCGTGTAATCCACCAACTCCGGCCGGACGCCTACGGCTGAGGCTATTGCGTCAAACAGCGCATTCACCGGCCCATCTCCGCTCGCGGTTCGCTCCTCGTCCCGCGGTCCCCGGGACACCACCACGGTGGCCTCGGGGGGGCGGCCAGTCCCGGTGGTCACCGCAAACCGCACCAACTCCCACGTGCGGGGGAACGTGGCGAACTGCTCCTCCACCAACGCGATGACCTCGTCGGGAGACACGGTCTTCTTGCGGTCGCAGACATCCTTGAACCGGCTGAACGCCCGGTCCAGGTCCGCCGGGGCCAAGTGGATTCCCGCATCCTCTAAGACCTTCTCAAAGGCGTGCCGACCGGAGTGCTTGCCCAACACCAGTCTGTTTGTTGGGAGCCCGATGGCTGCCGGCGTCATGATCTCGTACGTCCGCCGATCCACGAGCACGCCGTGCTGATGAATGCCGGCCTCATGAGCAAACGCGTTGGCCCCGACGACGGCTTTGTTGGGCTGCACGTCGATGCCGGTGAACGCACACAGGAGGCGGCTCGTGGCGTGGATCTGGGTCGTCGCGACCCCGGTAGTGAAGCCCATCGACTCCCGCCGAGTCGCTAGCGCCATGATGACCTCTTCTAGGGCCACATTGCCTGCGCGCTCGCCGATCCCGTTGATCGTGCCCTCAACCTGCCGGGCCCCCGCCAGCAGCCCGGCCAGCGTGTTGGCGGTGGCGAGGCCCAAGTCGTTGTGGCAGTGCACACTGACGGTCACCCGATCCATCCCCGGTACCCTCTCCAGCAGGGTCCGCACCAGGGCTCCGTATTCCTCGGGGAGCGCATAGCCGACGGTGTCGGGGATATTGATGATCGAGGCGCCGGCGGCAATCGCGGCCTCGAACACCCGGCAGAGAAAATCGACCTCGGATCGTGTCGCATCCTCCGCGCTGAACTCCACTTCGGGGGCGAGCGACCGCGCCGTCGTCACGGCCTGGCGGGCCGCCTCGAGCACGTTGTCTGGGGTCATGCGGAGCTTGCGCGCCATGTGAATGGGCGAGGTGGCGATGAACGTGTGCACCCGGGCGCGCTCCGCTGGCCGGACCGCCTCCGCTGCGATCTCGACGTCTTTGGGGTTGGCGCGCGCGAGGGCGCAGATGACGGGGCCGCGCACGCCGGACGCGATACGCCGGACGCCTTCGAACTCACCGGGGGACGAGACGGGAAACCCCGCCTCGATCACGTCGACACCCAGCCGCGCTAACTGGCGCGCCATTTGCAGCTTCTCCTCCGGCCACAGGGAAAAACCCGGCGACTGCTCCCCGTCGCGGAGGGTCGTGTCAAAGATGAAGACGCGGGTGGGCATCGCCGTAGTCAGGACGCGCGCACAGGTTGCTTGGGCGTTTTGCGCGACAGCCACGGCATCATCGCCCGCAAGCGCCGGCCGACTTCTTCAATCTGCTGGGTCTGTTCTTGCTGACGTTGTTCTTTGAAGTTGGGACGACCGGTCTGATTCTCGCTGACCCATTCCCGGGCGAATGTGCCATCCTGGACTTCCCGGAGCACCCGCTTCATTTCCGCCCGCACTCGGTCGTTGATCACGCGGTGGCCGCGGCTGTAATCGCCATACTCCGCCGTGTCGGAGATAGAGTGGCGCATGTACGATAACCCACCCTCGTACATGAGGTCGACGATCAGCTTCATCTCATGCAGGCACTCGAAGTAGGCGATCTCGGGCTGGTACCCGGCCTCCACGAGAATGTCGAACCCCGCCTTAATCAGGCTGGAAATCCCGCCGCACAGAACCGTCTGCTCGCCGAACAAGTCCGTCTCCGTTTCCTCTTTGAACGTCGTCTCGATGACGCCGGCCCGGGTGCAGCCCACCGCGCGCGCATAGGCGAGTGCGGTCTCCTTGGCGTGCCCGCTCACATCCTGGTGCACGGCCAGCAGCCCGGGGACCCCCACCCCTTCAACAAACACCTCGCGCATGCGGTGCCCGGGAGCCTTCGGCGCGATCATCACCACGTCGACTGTGGGCGGCGGGACGATTTGCTTGAAGTGGATCGTAAACCCGTGTGCGAAGAGGAGGGTATCCCCCGACCCCAGATGGGGTGCGATTTCGTTGTCGTAGATGCCCTTCTGGGTGTGGTCGGGCGTGAGCATGACCACCAGATCGGCTTGCTTCACGGCGTCGGCGACGGAGCTGACGCGGAACCCGTCGGCCTCGGCCTTCGCCCAGGAGGGACTGCCGCGGTACAGGCCCACCACGACGGAGACGCCGGAATCGCGCAGATTTTGTGCGTGCGCGTGTCCCTGGCTGCCGTAGCCGAGGATTGCTACCGTCTTCCCTCGTAGCGAGTCCGTCACCACGTCCTTGTCGTAGTAAATGGTCGCCATGCGTTTCCCTCCGGTGCTGATGTGTCCCGCTTGTGATGCCTCGCCCACGACCGCTCAGGTCGCCTGGGCCCCGCGTACCAGGGTCACCTGACCCGTGCGCGCGACTTCGCGGATCCCGTACTTCACCAACAACTGCACAAACGCGTCTACCTTCTCCCCTTTGCCGGTGACCTCAAGCGTCATCGTCTTTTCCGTGAGATCCACCACATTCGCCCGGAATACGTTGGCGATTTCCATAATTTCCAACCGGGTCCCGGGCGTGACGTTCACCTTGATCAGGGCCAGCTCGCGGTCCACGGTCGGACTGCTGTCGATCGCCGTCGCGCGCAGGACCTCGACCACCTTGCGCAGCTGCTTGGCGAATTGTTCGGTGCGCTCGGGCGCGGTGTCCACGACGATGGTCATCCGCGAGATACTCGGGTCCTCCGTGGGACCCACCGACAGACTGTGGATATTCACCCCGCGGCGGCGGATGAGTCCCGCCACCCGGACCAACACCCCGGGCGCGTTCTGGACCAGCACCGAAATAGTCGCGGCATGCGCGATCTCACTCATCCAAAATCATTTCCGCGACCGACTGGCCCGACGGGATCATCGGCAGACAATTCTCCTCGGGGTCACAGTGCACATCGACCACGCAGGGAACTCCCTCGGTCGCCAGTGCCGTCGTGAGCGCCGCCTCCACCTCGTCGGGGCGGGTGACGCGGATGCCTCGGGCGCCAAACGCCTGGGCGACGGCGGCAAAATCGGGATTGCGCAGGATGGATGAGGACAACCGACCGCGGTAGAAGAAAGTCTGCCACTGCCGCACCATCCCCAACGCGCCGTTGTTCAGAATGACAATGGGCAAGCTGAGTTCATGCTCGACAGCGGTGCTCAGATCCTGAAGCGTCATCTGGAACCCGCCGTCACCCACGAGGGCCAGCACCTGCTTGTCCGGGCGGGCAAACTTCGCGCCCATCGCCGCCGGGAACCCGAAACCCATCGCCCCCAGCCCCCCCGACGTGATGAACGTCCGCGGTTCGCGGCAGCGGTACCACTGCGCCATCCACATCTGGTGCTGCCCCACATCGGTCGCCACGATGGCCCGTCCGCCGGTGAGGCGGTTGAGAAGATCGCAGACGTATTGGTGGCTGATGCGTCCGTCTCGCTGCCGGTATCGAAAGGGGTTGCGCCGGCGCCACTCTTCGATCTGTTTCCACCACGCCTCGATCTGAGGGGCTCGCACCCGCGGTCCCAGCGCCGCCAGCACCTGTTTGGCGTCTCCGACAATCGGGATGTGGGCCGGCTTGTTCTTGCCAATTTCCGCAGGGTCAATGTCCACGTGAATGAAGCGAGCGTGGGGCGCAAAATCCTTCAAGCGGCCCGTCACGCGGTCGTCGAAGCGGACCCCGACCGCCAGAACGACATCCGCGCTGTTGATCGCCCAGTTTGCAAAAGCGCTCCCGTGCATGCCGAGCATCCCCAGACAGCGGGGGTGCATCTCATCCATCGCCCCTTTGCCCATCAGCGTGAGGGCGACGGGGATGCCAGTTGCGTCCACGAGCGCGGTTAGCTCCGGGGTTGCCCCGCTGGTCAAAATCCCGCCCCCGGCGTAGATGATCGGGCGCGCGGCGGCGGACAGTGCGTCGGCCGCCTCGGTGATCTGGTTCGGATTGCCCTCCACCACGGGCCGATAGCCCGGCAGATGGGGGACAGTCTCGAAGTCCGGCTCGCAGATTTCTTGGGAGACATCGCGCGGAATGTCCACTAGCACCGGACCCGGTCGGCCGGTGCGCGCAAGGTGGAACGCGTTGTAGATCGCTCGGGGAATGTCCGTCGGATGCATCACGAGCGTGTTGTACTTGGTGATCGGCATCGTGATGCCCGTGACGTCGGCCTCTTGGAACGCATCGTTACCGATCACCGGTCGCGGGACCTGGCCCGTGATGGCCACCACGGCAACGGAATCCATCATGGCGTCCGTCAGACCGGTGATGAGGTTGGTGGCGCCGGGTCCAGACGTGGCGGTGCAGACGCCCACAGATCCGGAGGCCCGAGCATATCCAACCGCGGCGTGCGCGGCCACCTGCTCGTGGCGGACCAGTATGTGGCGGATGTCTTGCGCATCGTAGAGGGCGTCGTAAATAGGAAGCGACGCCCCTCCGGGGTGACCGAAAAGCAACTTCACGCCGACTCGGCGCAACGCTTCAACGAGCGTTTGCGCTCCATTCATCTGCCGCCGCGGCGCCGCCGTCTTGGCCGAACCGGGTGCGATCACCTGACGAACCATCACAATGACCTCCTCAGAAAACACGTAGCGGGACCACCCTAAGGACGGATGCTCCCGCGGTACCACCCTAGTTTCCCGACGCACGAATCGTGTAATCCGCGACCAGCACGTTTGCGGCGACGCGATCGCGCGTGGGGACGCTCGACCCGATAACGGAGGGGATCCGGCGGCACCCCCGGTACGAAGGTGCTGCGGCGTGGAGACGAGTTCAGCGGGGACTGCAGCTGCCGGTTCCCACCCTCCCCGGCTCTCTGAAGTCCGACCCCGCCTACTACTTCTCCTCTAGCCTACTGCTGTGTGTGGATACAAAAAGCCTGAGCGATAGATTCTGGAGGAACCTATCCCTCAGGCTTTTGTCCTGACGGTGTAGCAGCCCCGGAGGACCGCCTGCGCCGCTTGGACCAACCGGCCCTTGTGAGGACCGTGGAACCCTAGGCGCACTCCCTCGCACGTCTTCGGTGCTTCCCGTCACAGTAACAAAGAGGGTCGCCGCCTGTCAATATCTCTCAACGTGAAGAGGGGGTGAAAACGAACGGAGGATCGGAGAGCCTCCGATCGGCCTTCGGCACGCCTTCTCCTGGTGCCCCCAGGGCGGCAGCTACTGGCCGATGGCCCGCGACGCCTGGGTGAGCATCGTGGCTACTTTCTCCGCTCCAGCCTTCACCTTCGCGAGGTCCGTGAGCTTCAGCGTGTCGAGCGCGAGCGTATCGGCTTTGCGCACACCGTCCAAAGCGCTAGACGCTCCCATCTGACCACCCATCGCTTCCAGGTCGGGGATGATACCAGTCCCCTGTCCTTGGCACGGGTTTGCGGTGGTGGCGTCGTAGTGGGTGCCCCGCGGACCCTCCATGCAGTTGACGACGTGCCCCAGGTGCCACAGACTATCGCGCAGCGTCTCTGCGCGCGCGGCGTTGGTTGCATGGGTCTGCGCCGTCTTGAAAGCCGCAACGAGACCTGCGGCGGGCTTGTTGTATTTGCTCCCACCCCCATATCCTTGCGCGAACACTGCACCGTGGCTCCCCAACGCCATGACAACCACACCGATCCACATCAGCCGCCGTGTCGATTGCATCGCGTTTGAACCTCCCAAAACTCCAAATGACGTGCTAGCTGCACCATGCGCGGTCCTAGTAACAGAAACGTCACAGCTATTCGGAGAGTTCGTATCACTTCATCCGCGTGCGCCGCGACAGCCCTCAAACCCTGGGCATAATCTCCCCCGCTTAGGGGCCCAATTCGACGAAATGAAATCCCATT
>MNEU01000080.1 GCA_001917855.1 Armatimonadetes bacterium 13_1_40CM_64_14
ACTCACCCCGGGCCAGCACGTTGGTGATGTGGATCTCCACAACCGGAATCTGGATCGCCAGAATCGCATCCCGCAACGCATAGCTGTAGTGCGACAGCGCAGCGGCGTTGAGGACCACCGCGTCGACCGTCTTGCGCGCTGCCTGCAGCCGGTCGATGATGGCCCCTTCGCTATTGGACTGGAAGAACTCGACCTCCACCCCTTCGCGGGTGGCGAGGTCGGTGAGTTGGGCATTGATGTCCTGCATCGTGGCGCGGCCATACACTTGCGGCTCGCGCTCGCCGAGCAGGTTGAGGTTAGGCCCGTAGACGACGAGGACGCGGGCCGGGTCTGCGCCTGAGGGAGATCGACGGGGCACTGCCGAGCACCTCCTGAAGCAATTTGTCCGGCACTTCCTGTTCGCGGACGACTTCACCAATGCCTACCGGCAGCGGGCAGCGCAGGACCCCGTCGCGGATTTTCTTATCCAGCGCCATGGCGCGCCACACCGCGCGGCGATTCACGGCGCCCAGGGTCGTGGGGAGGCCGGCGCGCGCGAGCAGCTTGTTTTGCCGGTCCACAACGGAGGAGGCCGCGATGCCCAACCGCTGGGAGATCTGTGCTTCGAGAGCCATGCCGATGGCGATCGCCTCGCCGTGCGTGAGGCGTGAAAACCCCGCAGCCGCTTCTACCGCGTGCCCGATCGTATGTCCGTAATTCAGGATGCGCCGCTCGGATTGTTCGCGCTCGTCGGCTTCTACCACACGGGCTTTGAAGGCCGCGCAGCGCGCGATGATCTCCACCAGTACCCCGGTCTCTTTGCGCAGGATCGCGGGGAGGTGCTGCTCGACGTGGTCGAAGAGCGTGGCATCCCCGATGACCGCGGTCTTGATCACTTCGGCCAGCCCGCTGCGCAATTCCCGGTCGGGCAATGTGCTCAGCACCCGCACATCGGCTACCGTCAGGGCCGGCTGGTAGAACGCGCCCACCAGGTTCTTGACTCCGGCGTGGTTTACGCCGGTCTTGCCGCCGATGCTGCTGTCTACCATCGCGAGCAGGCTCGTGGGCACCTGCACGAGCCGGATGCCCCGCATGTACGTGGCGGCCACGAATCCGCCCACGTCGCCGATGACGCCTCCCCCCACGGCGATCAACGTGCTGGCGCGGTCGATGCGTGCGCGCGCAAGCCGTGTATAGACGCGTGCGGCGGCCGGGAGGCTCTTGGTCGCCTCCCCGACCGGCATGTCCACCTCCAGAGTTTCGTAGTCCCACGCCTTCAACGCCGCGATCAACTTCGCACCTGCGACAGGCTCCAGCCCACGGTGCGAGAGGATCACGACCTGCCGGCCTGCGCCCGTTTCGGACAGATCGCCGGGCAGCAACGCCAGAATGCCGTCTCCGATATGCACCGGGGATAGGCGGTCGTCCACGCGGACCGGAATCGTCATGCGATCGCGGGCGCGCAAGAACGCCACGATCGCCTCCACCACCCGCGCGGGTGTGGCATCGGACACATCGACGAGCAGGTCGGCGTCACGATACAGGGGACGGCGTTGATCGAGCAGGCGGCCCAGCTGTTCGCGGACACCCCCCGATGGACTGCGCAGGAGCGGGCGCGTTGGGGCTTCTCCGAGCCGGTCCACCAGGACGTCGACCGAGGCGGTCAAGGACACGATCCAGCCGCCCCGGCGCAGGTGCATCATGTTCTCCGGTTTCAGCACGACGCCGCCGCCCGTCGCAATGACGACGTCACGCCGGGAGGCGACGTCGGCCACGACCTGAGCTTCAACCGCGCGAAAGTACTCCTCCCCCCGGCGGGCAAAGATCTGCGCCACCGTCGCGCGCTCGCGGGATTCGACCCGGCCGTCGGTGTCGATGAATGTCCAGCCCAAGCGACGGGCCAGTAACTGGCCGATCTCGCTTTTGCCGGTGCCCATGAACCCGATCAGAACGACGTTGCGCACTCAGGCTGTGCCGCCTTCCAGGATGCAAAGATCGGAAAGCAGAGCGGCCCACCGATATGCGGCGCCGCGCGTCTCCCCTGCGATCTACATCTGGCGAATCCGGGTGCGATACGCCTCGTACGCCGCGTCGATATCCGCGACGGTGTCCGCGCCGAACTTCTCCAAAAAGGCATCAGCCAGAACGTACGCGACCATGGCTTCGCCGACGACACCGGCTGCGGGCACCGCGCAGACGTCGCTGCGCACGACCGCGCCGGCACTGGGCTCTTTGGTCTTGAGATCTACCGACCGGAGCGGTTCCATCAGCGTCGACAACGGCTTCATCGCGCCGCGGACCACGAGCGGTCCCCCTGTGGTGACGCCTCCCTCGGTGCCGCCCGCGCGGTTGGTCTCCCGAAAGAACCCCCGCGGGCGATCCCAGAAGATCTCATCGTGGGCGCGGGAACCCGGCGTACGCGCAATCTCAAACCCGGGGCCGATCTCGACCCCTTTGACGGCGTGGATGGACATCACCGCCTGGGCCAGCCTCCCGTCCAGCTTGCGATCCCAGTGGACGTAGCTGCCCAAACCCGGGGGAACCCCCAGGGCCACCACTTCGAACACACCGCCCAGTGTGTCCCCTCGCTGCCGGGCCGCATCAATCGCCGCACGCATCTGGGCGTCGGCCTGGGGGTCGACGCACCGCAGCTCCGAGGCCTCGGCGAGTGCGGGGAGGTCTTCCCACCGGCTCGGCCGCTCCCGCAGCGCGACCCCGCCGATCTCCGTGACGTGGCTGAACACCATCATCGCAAACTCATCGAGCAGCCTTCGGCACACCGCGCCGACGGCGACGCGGGCCGCCGTTTCTCGGGCGCTGGCTCTTTCCAGTGCTCGGCGGGCGTCCTCAAACCCGTACTTCATTGTTCCGACCAGATCCGCGTGGCCCGGCCGGGGACGGGTGAGCGGCGGCTCATCGGAGCGCGCGTCACGGTTCTCGATGCGCAGCGCCACAGGTCCGCCGATTGTCTGCTCTCCCATGACCCCCGAGACGATCTCGACGCGATCAGCTTCCAGCTTCATGCGCGCGCTGCGGCCATACCCTCGCTGCCGGCGCGCCATCTGTTGATTGATGTCGTCGGCATGCACACGCAACCCTGCCGGCAGGCCCTCCACGATGGCCGTCAGCGCGCTCCCATGGGACTCTCCTGCTGTTAGAAAACGCAGCATGGTTCCGTGGACCCACGGCGTGAACTGAGGCGAAGGGACTCTGGACTCACCATCGCCGCAAGTCTCATGACGGCACGGGATGCTCGTCCAGGCCCACAGCGCGGCGCATCACCGCAACGGGCGCATCTTTCCCGGTCCACAGCTCGAAGCTGCGGGCGCCCTGGAACACGAGCAGCGACAACCCGCTGACGGCGCGGGCGCCGTTGCTTTTCGCAGCCTGCAGCAAGGCCGTCCACGTCGGCGTGTAGACCATATCCAACACGACCATCCCCCGCCGCACGCAACGCACTAGTGCCGCAAGCCAGTCGGTATTGCCCCCGGCCCCGCCCATCGCGGCCGACATCGTGGCCGCCGTGGCGTGGACGATGATCTCCGCATTTTCGGCCGCCCGTTCGATCGCCTCGACCGACAGCGCCCCGGCGCTCGGATGGGAGGACGGCACCGCCCGGCCGACCATGTCGGCGACCGCCTTGGCCTTCGCTTCGCTGCGGTTGAGCACCAAGATGTCGGAGGCGCCCGCGGTCGCGAGGCACAACGCCGCCGCCCGGCCGCCTCCGCCGGCGCCGATCACCAGACAGCGTCGTCCCCCGGGAGTGACGGCGCCGTCGCGGGTGAGCGCGTCCAGGAGTCCCGGGGCGTCCGTGTTAAACCCGGACAGACGTGTTCCGGTCAGGCGAATGGTGTTGACCGCACCGATTTGCCGGGCCGGACCGTCCAGTTCGTCGAGCAAAGCGGCGGCGGCCTCCTTGTGGGGCACGGTGATGTTCACCCCTACGAGGCCGAGCGCGGCGGCACCTCGCAGGGACGCGGCCAGCTGCGCAGCGGGGACACGGAATGCGAGATACCGCCAGTTCATCTGCAACGCGTCAAAAGCGGCATTGTGCATCCGCGGAGAAAGGGAGTGAGCCACAGGATCTCCGAGAATGCCCACCAGAGTGGTGCGGCCGTCGAGTTCCATGTGTGCGCCATTATAACAGTCTGTGGTCCGGAGGCGGGTCACTCGGAGTCAGTGATGCGCGGAGGAGATCAGAGGCGGGGGCGATGCGGCCAGCGGCCAGGACCGTCGGGTCCAGCGCACGCCGGGAGGAGGGAGCGCGCCTCGGCGGGGGACCTTACTTCAAATGGGTCGTGTCATTCACGGCGAGGATGCGTCCTCGCGCGCTACCAACCTCCACGATGTTAATGCACGCATTTGACTGCGCGAGGCGCCAGAAGGAGGCCAGGGGGGCACCCAGCAGGGTGAGCAGGATGAGCTTGTTCATTCCGCCGTGCGCCACGACCGCGACCTGGCCGTCTGGATGTCTTCCCACGATGCCCTGCATCGCGGCCATCGCCCGCTCACGTCCTTGGGCGAGGGACTCGGCCCCGGGAATCTGCGTTTGGTCGGGGCGCCGAAACCACTGCTGGCGCAGAGACCCATACCGTTGCTGCACTTCTTCGTCGCCTAGGCTCTCCCACTCACCAAACGCGATCTCGCGCAGGCCGGAGAGAGGTTCGACCGGCAACGCGTGGGCCGCGGCAATCGGCGAGGCGGTGTCTTTCGCTCGCTGCAACGGGCTGCAGTACACCACATCGAGGGGGATCGCATGTAACGCGGAGGCGAGACGGTCGGCTTGCGCCCGGCCGGCTGCAGACAGCGGGGGATCCATCGCCCCTTGCCACCGGCGTTCCGCATTCCACGTGGACTCGCCGTGACGGATGAGGTAGACGCGCGTCACCGCGTGCGGCGCTTGCGCATCGCGGCCAGGTATTGCCGATAGTAACGCTCCACCGTCCGCGTGTTGATACTCAGCGACGGGGACCGCTCCGGCCGAATCCCTCCGCTAAACGACCGGGGAATGTGCAGCAGTTCGTGGATGATAACGCGGTCTTGCTCTTCCCGGGGCAAGCGATCAAAAGTGGGAACCATGAACTCGATGACGTAGTGGGCGCGTAATCGCAACGCGTCTTGAAAGATCGGCGGCAGACCCCAGATCCGCGCCAGCGCATTGGCCCGCGACCCCCAGACCCGCACGCAATGGATCCGGCTCGGGTCGATGTAGGCTAAGTCCAGCGCGCGGAGTATCCGCCGCAGCCGGGAGAAGATATCTCGAGCCGGACGCCACTGCATGGAACCTCCGCCCCTCCGGAAAGTACCCTAAGGATTCGGCGCCCGCGCGAAGAGAGTCCTGCTGGCGCGCCTGCTGCCCGACAGTGACATCATGCCCGGCGGCGGCGTTAGGAGGACAGCACAATCTCCAGTCTGCGGTTGATCTTTCCTTTGTTCTCGGTCTTCGTGATCGTGAGGCGACCGATTTCTTCGGTGTTGGCGACGTGCGTTCCACCATCGGCCTGCGCATCGAAGCCTTCAATGTCGATGACGCGCACCTCGCGGATCTGAGGGGGCAACAGCGCACCTGCTAAGCGGCTGAGGTCGGACCGCTCGAACTCCTCGCGGGAAACGTAGCGCACGAGCAAACGCCGCCGCTCCTGGATGATCCGGTTGGCTTCGGCTTCGATCGTCGCCACGCGGTCTTTGTTCAGGTCCTCCAGGGAGAAGTCCATCCGCGCACGGTCCGGATGAATCGCGCCTCCTGTGACCAGCGCGCCAAACTGCTTGTAGATGACGCCGACCAACACGTGGAGAGCCGAGTGGTACCGCATGATCACATACCGACGGTCCCAATCCAGCGCGCCGTGCACCGACGTACCCACGACAGGGGCAGGTCCATCGAGCACGTGCCAGAGCTGATCCATATGGCGGCGCATCTCGATGACGCGTGCGGCGCTACCGGGCCAGCGCAGGCTACCGGCGTCGGGAGGTTGTCCACCCCCGCCGGGATAGAACGCGGTGCGGTCCAGCACGACGCCCGTCCCGTCCACGGCTACCAGGGAGGCGTCAAACTCCTGGAGATAACTGTCGTGCAGATAGAGCAACTGGGTCATGCGTTGCGATCCCCGTACCGATTTCTGTTCTATGGCTCTGGTGTGCCTACGGAGAGCACTCGGAAGACGATGTCCCGTTCACGCGTCCCATGCGCGGTCGGCGGCAGGTGCTCGACCTGAAAGAACCGCACCTCCGCGATCTGCTGCCCCGGCTGTGGCGGTCGTTCCGCGTCACACCGGAAATGAAAGGTCAGCGTCCAGACACCATCGCGCAGAGTAGACTCCACGTCAGCCAGCGGGACAGACTCCGGATCAAGTCCTACATGGTCGCGCAGCACCCTCCGAGCAGCAGCATCGGGCGCTTCCCCATACTGCAACGCCGCCCCCGGCAGACGCCACTCGGCATTCTCCTCCCGCTTCGCCGTGGGCCGAACGAGGAGCACGGCGCTATCGTCACAGATGACGACGTCTACCCACATCGCCGTGGGGCCCGACCGCGTCTCAGTGTCCATACCTCAGCGCCTGCTTCTCTACCCCTCACGGAATGGTGTCTTGGTGGAGTCGGCTCTCTCAAGGTCACACGGTTCCCGGGTGCAGAACCGGCAGCGCCAATCGATAGACGGCGAGGCTGAGAGCCGAGTCGATGACATGATGCACGGCCGTCCCCGCGGTCACCAACAGGCCAGCCTGCAACCCGGGACCCAGCCACCAGACCGCGAGTCCCTCACCGATGGCGTGAATCGGGAGCGCGGCCAGCAATACGAGCCAGAACGGCACCTTGCGTTGGATCATCACCGCCCCCATGACTCCCCAGATGGCGTGCGTAAGAGCGCGCGCGCCAACGACCGGATTCAACGTAATGGTGAACCCGATCGCCGACCCGAGCCCGACCATCGCCGCGACGAGCGGGCTCACGAGCATGGAGAGCATCGACGGGACGTGCGATGCGAACGTTGCGGAGTATTGAAAGGTGGGAATGAACAACTGCAGCGGCGTTCCGCGGAACGCCAGCGGGATCAGGAGAGCCAGAGCCGTAAGCAGTCCGCCCACCGCAATCTGCTGAGCCTTCATGACCTCACCTCTCCTATCGTCGCCGTTCTCTAGCCGCGCAGAGCCCCCGCGAGGATCCCGCGAATGAAATACTTGCCCAACAGGAGGAAGAAGAGCAACGGGACCACCACCGTCATCAGGGCGGCCGCCATCTACAAATTATACAACGCCACGTAGCTGCCTTTGACCTCTTCGAGTTTCACCTGGACAGTCGTCGTATAGGGCGTGGACAGTGTCAAGGCGAGCAGAAACTCGTTCCACACCTGAATGAACACCACAATTGCGGTCGAGGCATACCCGGGGAGGGCGACCACGGAGACGATCCGGAAGAAGATCTGCACGCGGGAGGCGCCGTCCATCTGCGCCGACTCTTCGAGTTCCCGGGGGACGGAAAAGAAAAACGTGGCCATGGAGTTTCGGCGCATCGCGGCGGGCTTCCTGTCCGCGCCCGCGCGGGAGGACAGCGGCGTTCAGGTGGCGAGATTTTTCTCCACTACGATGAGTCCCTCCGGACACCACGCGTGGGGGGTCCACTCCCGGACATCGAGGGATTCCAGGCTGCGCACGTCGGGGGTGAAAATGACAACGTGAAAAGTCCTCCGCCCGCGCGCCTCGTCCGTCAGCGCACCGAACACGGCCTGCAGTCCCGACGGGCTGCCCCATGACAGTGAGATGACGGCACCCTCATCGTGCCACGCGTAGAGCGCCGCCGCCTGCAGCACGCTCCCGCTCGCACTCGGCTGCAGAGCGGTCAGTGCGCGCCGGTCCTTCACGAGTCCTGTCACAAGTTCCGGCACCAGCCTCCGGAATCGCCACCCCAGGGGAACCAATTGCTGCCACGCGGCCAGTGCTGGCGTGGCCTCCAAAAACCGCAGGACCTCTGCGCTGTGCGCAGCCGCGGGCACTTCGACCGGCGCGTCGTACGGGATACGGGCTGGGCCAGAGGGGAGGGGGGCGCGGACGACGGTGCATCGCAGGACCGATCGGTACCCAACACGTTCGGCCACCGCCTGCGCGGCATATTCGTGGGCGGGGACCGCCGTCCGCGCCACGCTCGCCCCGTACTGCCGCGCGACGCCCTCGGCGCCTTTGACCAGCTGCGCGGCAATCCCGCGCCCTTGCGCCTCCGGATGCACGCGCAGGCACTCCACCCACGCCTCGGTGCGGCTGACCATGCTCACGTGGACGCCGCCAACGATGCGGCCATCCTCATGGGCTACGAGATCGACTCCGGGCTCCTCGGCCCACGCCTCCCACTCGGCAGGCGCGGAGGCCCGACCGCCGACCACCAGTGGCAATTGGACGCTCTCGCGGGTGGCGGGACGGACGAGGACAGTCATTGGAGGTGCACCGGGGACAGTCGCAACGTTCTTGCTGCCGGACGCGCTAACGTGCCCGTGCGCCGCTCGAGGCGCGGCGCAGGTCGCTCAATAGCGCCGCCTGTGCGAGAAAGACAAAAATGGCGGTGGTGAGACGCGCAAAGGCGGTGCGGGTCGTCAGGGGAACACCGGTCGCCTCCATGACGCTGAGAGCAACGTGTCCCCCGTCGAGGGGATAGACCGGCAGCAGATTCATCAGCCCGAGTCCGATGTTGACAGCCCCGGCCAGCCGGGCGACTGACCCCGGCCCCCTCTCGGCCGCCTGGATGAGAGCCCCCAGCGTGCCGGCAAATCCCGAGAGGCTGATCGCGCGCGCGCCAGCGGGGACATCGACAGGATGACGGCGGAATGCCAGCAGGAACGGGATGCCCGCCGCGATGTTCGCGAGCGGGCCCGCGAGGAGCAGCAGAATCCGCCGCATGGGAGGCAGCGTCTCGGCATCAACAGCCGCGTAGCCTCCCAGTGGGAACGCACGCAGCACGACGGGCACGCCGCGGATTCGCACCCGAAGCAGGGGAGGACCGAAGCCGACCCCGATCTCCTTCACTTTTCCGCCCACCCGCACCGCGGCGATCGCATGCGCCGCCTCATGCACCGCCACCGTTGCGCCGATGACGCCGAGCGCCGTTAGGACATGCTGCCACGGCGCAGAGCCGGATCGGACCGTGTGACCGTTGGGCGCGCCCCGCATGTCATTCTTCCTTCGCGGGAATGCGGGCGACAGCGGCCAGTTTCTCTCCCTCGCCCAGTTTCATCACCCGCACACCCTGGGCTTGACGGCTCATCACCGGGATCTGCGAGACCGGCATGCGGTTAAAGACCCCCCCGGTAGTCCCCAGCAAGATGTCGTCGTCGTCGTCCACGACCCGGACGCTCACGGCCGCCCCCGTCTTCTTTGTGATCTTCAAGTTGATCACGCCCATGCCCCCGCGGCTCTTGTTGGGATACTGGCCCAACGGCGTGCGCTTCCCCAGCCCGAGCTCCGTGACCGTCAGCAGCGTACGGCCTTCCTTCGCGTCGGCCACGCCGACGACCTCGTCACCCGCGCGCAGCCGGATCCCGGTGACACCCCGGGCCGATCGGCCCATCTCCCGTACCTGGCCCGCCTTGAAGCGAATGGCCTTGCCTTCTTTGGTCGCGAGGATAATCTCGGCGTTCTTCGCGATGAGTTTCACGCCCACCAAACTGTCGTCCCGGCGGAGACTGATGGCGAAGATCCCCGCCCGCTTGGCGTTGATGAACTCCATCAACCCCGTGCGTTTGACCACGCCGCGGCGGGTCACCATGAAGATGCTCCCCTCGTCTTCGAAGGAGCGCAGCGCGATGATGGCGTTGATACGCTCCCCCTGCGCCAGGGCCAGCAAGTTCACGATCGCAGTCCCCCGGGCGGTGCGGCTCGCCTCAGGCACCTCGTAGGCCTTCATGCGGTACACCTTGCCGCGATCCGAGAAGATCAACAGAAACGCGTGGGTGGTCGTGGTGAGGACCTGCTCGACGAAGTCCTCTTCTTTCGTCGCCATGCCCACCACGCCTCGGGTCCCGCGGCGCTGGATCCGGTAGGTCTCCAGCGGCTGCCGCTTGATGTAGTTGTTGTGGGTGAGGCTGATCACGACATCCAAGTCGGGGATGAGGTCCTCATCCTCAAACTCCTCGGCCTCCCGGCTCGTGATCTTGGTGCGCCGCGGATCTCCGTACTTCTCCTTCATTTCCAGGAGCTCGGCGCGCACGGCCGCCATAATCAACTTGGGACGAGTGGAGGTCGCGTCGCGCAACATCTCCTTGTAGCGGGCGATGTCTTTGACCAGCTGCTTGTACTCGTCCTCAATCTTCTCGCGCTCCAACGCGGTCAAGCGTTGCAGCCGCATTTCCAAGATGGCGTCGGCCTGACGCTCGCTGAGCTTGAATCGCTTCATGAGCCCCGTGCGCGCGGACGGCACGTCCTTGGACTTCTTGATGAGCTCAATGACCTCGTCCAGGTGCTTGAGCGCGACCTTCAACCCTTCCAGGATGTGCGCCCGTTCTTCCGCGCGCGCCAGCTCGAACTTCGTGCGCCGGATCACCACGACGCGCCGGTGCTTGAGGTATTGGTCGAGCATGTCCTTGAGCTTCAGCGTCTTGGGCACCCCGTCCACGAGCGCGAGCATGTTGGCCCCAAACGTGGCCTGGAATTGGGTGTGCTTGAAGAGCTGGTTGCGGACGATCTGCGGGTTGGCGTCGCGCCGCAGTTCAATGACGATGCGCATGCCGCTGCGGTCGGACTCGTCGCGCAAATCGCTGATGCCGGCGAGTTTCTTCGTACGGACGAGTTCGGCGATGCGCTCGATGAGCGCCGCCTTATTCACCAAAAACGGAATCTCGGTGGCGATGACCGCGGTGCGCCCGCCCTTGAGTTCCTCGATCTCCGTCTTGGCCCGCATCGTGATGCTGCCGCGTCCGGTCGTATAAGCGGCTTTGATCCCGTCGCGCCCCAGAATCACCCCCCCGGTGGGGAAGTCGGGCCCTTTGATCAGTTTCATCAACTGCTCTTCGCTGGTCCCCGGCTCGTCGATCATGGTGACCAGCCCGTCCACGAGCTCGCCCAGGTTGTGGGGCGGGATGTTGCTGGCCATGCCGACCGCGATCCCGGCCGCCCCGTTCATCAGGAGGTCCGGCACCTTGGCCGGCAAGACCACCGGTTCCTTCTCGTACTCGTCGTAGTTGGGAACGAAATCCACGGTGTCTTTCTCGATATCGGCCAGCAATTCCATGGCGATGGGCGTCAGCCGCGCCTCGGTGTAGCGCATGGCCGCAGGAGCGTCTCCATCCACGCTCCCCCAGTTTCCCTGACCGTCCACCAACGGATACCGGAACGCCCACGGCTGCGCCATGCGCACTAACGACTCGTAAATCGGCACGTCCCCGTGGGGGTGATACTTTTTCATCACATCGCCTACGACCGCGGCGGATTTACGGTGCGGCCGATCGGGCCGCAGACCCGCCTCCAGCATGCCGAAGAGGATCCGTCGCTGCACCGGCTTCAACCCGTCGCGGACATCCGGGAGCGCGCGGCTCACAATCACCGACATCGCATAGTCGAGATAGGAGGTCTTCATCTCCTTCTCAATGGGTTGGGGGCGGATGCGGGATTCGTCCGCGAGCGCCATTTAGTTCACCTCAAGGGTCCCACTGTGGGATTGGTGCCGAGTCGTGTGCGCCTCCACTATGGAGGCGGAGAGTCTGCTAGATGTCCAGATTTCTCACTTCGCGGGCGTACTTCACAATGAACTCGCGCCGGGGCTCCACTTCCTCGCCCATGAGTTTGGTGAAGATTTCGTCCGCGGCGGCGGCGTCGTCCACCTCGACCCGCAGCAACGTGCGCGTGGCCGGGTTCATCGTGGTTTCCCAGAGTTGGCTGGGGTTCATCTCGCCCAAGCCCTTGTAGCGCTGGACCTCGGATTTGAGGCCTTTGCGTTCAAACTCTTTGATGGCGACCTGCCGCTCCTCGTCCGAGTAGGCGTACTGGCGATCCTTTCCGCCCTTCACCAAGTACAGCGGCGGCTGGGCAATATACACCTTGCCGCGTTCGACCAGCTGCCGCATATACCGGTAGAAGAACGTCAACAGCAGGGTGCGGATGTGGTTCCCGTCTACGTCCGCGTCACACATGATGATGGTCCGGTCGTATCGCCGGTCATCAATTTGGAAGGCGGCGCCAAACCCGGTGCCCAACGCCGTAATGATGGCGCGGATCTCCTCGTGCTGCACCATCTTGTCTTCCCGCGCCTTCTCCACGTTCAGAATCTTCCCCTGGATGGGCAGGATGGCTTGGAACTGGCGGTCCCGGCCCTGTTTGGCCGAGCCGCCGGCACTCTCGCCTTCGACGATGAAGATCTCGCACAGGTCCGCATCGCTCTCGACACAATCGGCCAGTTTCCCGGGGAGGGGGGAGACATCGAGCGCGTTCTTCCGGCGCACGAGATCCCGCGCTTGCTTGGCGGCCTCGCGGGCCCGGGCGGCCGTCAGCCCCTTGGCCACTAGGTGCTTGGCGTCCCCCGGGTGCGTTTCAAACCACTCCTGTAACCAGTCACCCACGACGGACTCGACCAGGCCCTTGACCTCGGTGTTGCCCAGCTTGGTCTTGGTCTGCCCTTCAAACTGCGGCTCGGGCAGCTTGAGGCTCAGCACCGCGGTGAGCCCTTCACGGACGTCGTCGCCTGACAGGGCGGGATCATCGCCCTTCAGCAGCCCCGCCCGGCGTGCGTAGTCGTTGATGGCGCGGGTCAGAGCGGTCCGGAACCCCGCTAAGTGCGTCCCGCCCTCGGTCGTGGGGATGGTGTTGACGTAGGTGAGCATGTGCTCGATGTAGGAGGTGTTGTACTGGAGCGCGCACTCGACCTCGGTCCCGTCTTTTTCCTTAACGACGTGCATGACCGCCGTGAGTTTCTCCTTCGTGCGGTTGAGGTTTTGGACGAGCTCAGCGATGCCGCCGGCGTGTTTGAACACCTTCTCTTGCCCGCTGCGCTCGTCCCGCAGCGTAATCTGCAGCCCCTTCGTGAGATACGCGATGTCATCCAGCCGCTTCGCGACTGTCTCGGCGTCGAACTCCGTGGCGGTCATCACCTTGTCGTCTGGCATGAAGGTGACGCGGGTTCCGGTCTTCTTGGAGGATCCCGTGGCTTGCAAGGGGGTGGTTTTCTTGCCTCGCGCGAAGCGCTGCTTCCACGCCTTGCCGTCGCGCCAGACCTCCACCTCCAACGACTCGGACAGCGCGTTGACCACTGACACACCCACGCCGTGAAGGCCGCCGGAGATCCGGTACCCGCCGCCCCCAAACTTGCCGCCGGCGTGCAGCGTGGTCAGCACCACTTCCACCGCGGGCTTGCCGATCTTCGGGATGGGATCAACGGGGATCCCGGCGCCATTGTCGGTGACGGTCGCGCCGCCATCCTTGTGAAGAATGACCTCGATCTGTGTCGCCCGCCCGGCAAGGGCCTCATCCACAGAGTTGTCGACGACCTCATACAGCAGGTGGTGCAGCCCGTCTGGACCGGTGCTCCCGATGTACATTGCCGGTCGCTTACGGACACCTTCGACCCCCTCGAGGACCTGGATCTGCTCGGCGGTGTACGTGGTCTGCTTGGGTGCGGGGTTCGTGGTTTTGGCCATAGAACTTCAGGGGTCCCCTTCAATAAACTAGGAGGGGCTTTCCGTACCCGGCGCCCCTCCTGGCCCAGCAGCTCGTTACGAGCACAATTTATCCTAGCATGGGCCCTCTACACCCGTCAACGCGCGCATTTCCCCATCCAGCCTCACTTTTCTCGCTCCCACGCCGCCGCAGATTGCCGCAGGCGCTTCAGGCGTCGGGCTAGCGTCGGCGGCGATACCCCGGAGGCGATGACCCCTGTGCGCGTCACCACGAGCGCCTTGGCCTCTGCGCTCAACCCGCCACCCCGCAGACGCTGGCCCTTTTGGGCCCGGTCGACGAATTCTCGGTTGATGTCCGAGGACTCCACCAGCCGCGAGTCGATCACGGCAACGACGTCCCTCACCGGCACAATCAGCTCGCCACCCAAATGCACATACACCTGGGTACGCCCCCCGCGGCCGTCCTCACACCGTGACCGTCTGCGCTCACGCGCGGTCCGTTATCGCCCAGCAGGCGGTCCTGCGGCCTGCCGCTTTCTCCATCGCATCTGATCTGCCATAACCTTACGCGCTGTCTCGCGCAGGGCCGGATCAGCAATCTCCGCGACCGTCCGGTCGATCGCGCCCCGCTCGTCTGCGGACAGCTCGGCTTCAATGCGCACCGTGCCCCCCGCCGTGACAGGGGGAGGGACCATGGGATTCGCCTGCGGACGGATGCGGATGTCGGTCACCACCCGCGCGCCCAGCCGTCGATTGATCTCATCGGCAAACCGCCCGCGACGCGCGGAAAGCTCTTGGACCCACAGCCCCGGATCTGAATTCACCAGGAGCGTCGTTCCGCGCAGTCCTGCGGGTTTCGAGTGTGCCGCAGATTCCGCGCCCACCACATCCGCCCACATCTCGACAATCATCGCCTCATGCGCTGCTCGCTCCACCCCCCAGGCCGCGGCCGCCGAGCGGAGAATCGCCCTAAGAGAGGTAAGCGCGCTCTGCCTCAACAGTTCCTCCAGTGACACGATACACCGCTGCCCCTGCGAGCATCGCTGGCAGGGTGGCGAGGGTCGTTACGGTCAGAAGAACTTGCGCCCCACGTGCGCACGCGAGCAGCTGCACTTGGCGGCGCGCATCGAGTGCCATGATGACGTCATCTAAAAGCAGCACGGGGTCTTCCCCGGTCTCTTCCCGCAGCACGTGGCGCTCTGCCAATCGCACCGCCAACGCCGCGGCCAGTTGCTGCCCCCGCGACCCGTACGCGCGAAGGGGCTTATCATCCACAGTCAAGACCACGTCGTCACGGTGTGGCCCCACCAACGTCAGGCCGCGCGCCAACTCCGCACGCCGCTGCGTGCCGAACGCCTCGCGGGCGGCGCGGATCAGCTCGCTCTCATCCGTTCCGGTGAGATTGGGCGCATACGACACCTCGAGTGTCTCCTGCCCGCCACTGATCTCGCGATACGCTGCGCGCGCCGGGTCCGACAGGCGCGCGAGGAGGTCACGGCGTCGGCGCGTGATCGCGGCCCCCAGGGAAGCGACCTGCTCATCCCATGGTTCCAACGCCACCGCCGTCGCTTGCCCCCCCCGCAGCAGGCGGTTGCGCTGCTGCAGCGCACGGGTGTACCGCTGTGCCGTGTAGTAGTAAGCGGGGCTGAGCTGTGCCTGCAGCACGTCCACCAGGCGCCGCCGAAACTGCGGACTCCCGCTCACCACATCCATGTCCTGGGGACTGCTCGACACACAGAGCAAGCGGCCATACAGTTCCGCGGGGCGCACGGGCACCCCGTTAATGCGGATCTCGCGCCACAGGCGACCCGGCGTGGGGGCGGCGAGCTCCTGGCGCAGCACAAGGTCGATGTCTTCGCGTCGCTCCACGCGTTGGGTCGTGACGTGGACGCGCGCCCAATCTTGGGCGAACGTCACCATCTCGGCCTCGCGCAGGGCGCGGGAGGATCGGCCCGTCGCGGCGAGTTCCACGGCCTCTAAAAGCGACGTCTTCCCCTGCGCGTTGCTCCCGACAAGGACGTTAAGACCGGGACCGGGGGTGATCTCGGTGCGGCGGTGATTCCGGAAGTTGAGCAGGCGCAACAGAGTCAGCTGCATGCGGGGGGAGGACAACCTCCAAAGTGCGGGCGCCGACCTCGACCCGGTCGCCCGGCACAAGCGTCCGACCGCGGCGCCGTTCGGGAGCGCCGTTGACCCGAACCCGTCCGGACTGGATCAGCGCCTTGGCCTGGCCACCGGACTGGACGACTTGTGCCCACTTGAGAAACGCCCCAAGCTCAACACTCGCCGTGGCGATTGGCACGCGGTCTGTGGCCATCTGGTGCCCGGTGGTTCTTAGCCGTGTCAGCTGTAGACGCGGACCGGAGCCAAGACGTACACGTAGTCGCTGTGGTGCGCCGGCCGAATCGCTCCGGGACTCAACGGCCCGGTGAGTTCGAAGAAAAGCTCGCCAGCATCGATGCTGTTGAGGCAGTCGATGAGGTACCGCGCGTTGAACGCGGCCTCAATCGTATCTCCCTCCGTGGCCACTTCCACTTCCTCGCGCGCCTTCCCCACTTCCGGAGTGTTGGACGTGATCGTCAGCGTCTTCCCCATAGCCGACAGGCGTACCACATTCGCGGAATCGCGTGCGGTAATCGACGCGCGCCGGACGGCTTTCAGCAGGCGGTCGGTCTGGATCCGCAGCCGCTGCTTGAACTCTTGGGGAATGACTTGCTGGTAATTCGGAAACTGGCCACTGATGAGCCGGGAAAAGACGCGGAGCCCGGGAACAGAAAAGACCAGCTGGTTGTCCGCCGTCTCCAGTTGAACCGGCCCCGACGCGCTCGCGAGCGCCCGCCCCAATTCGGCCATCGCCTTCGCGGGAACGATCACGCCAACCTTTTGCCGCGCGGCTTGGGGGAGCGTGACCTTCCGTAGTGCCAAGCGTCCGCCGTCCGTGGCGACGAATCGTGCTTCTGCGCCTTCCATCACCACGTAGACGCCCGTTAAAAAGGGGCGCGTTTCGTCTGCCGAAACGGCAAAAATGGTCTGGTTGACCATCATCCGCGCGACATCCGCCTCGATGGACGCGACGGGTTCTCCGTTTGTCCGCGGCAACGTGGGAAAATCCCCTGCAGGCAGCCCCAGAATCTCGAAGTGGCTTGTTTCGCAACTAATTTCTGCTGGGGCTGGGCCTTCTTGGCCTTTAATTTCGACGGTTGCGGGAGCCAAGTTCCCTACAATTTCGCCGAAGATACGGGCCGGGAGCGTCATCTGCCCACCCTGCTTTACTTCCGCCTCCACTTCCGTTTGAATTGCCAACTCTAAATCTGTGGCTGTGAGTTTTACCCCATCTTTTTTGGTTTCCAAGAGGATGTAGCCCAGAATGGGCATCGTAGTGCGTGTAGAGATGGCACGACCAACGAGTTGAACGGCTTTTAAGAGTGCGGGTTGCGCACAGGTCACCCACATGTGTCTCTCCGGTAAATAATCATTATTAAACTAGTCATAGTACTAGTAAGGCTGTGGATAGTGTGGATAAGCCGAACCTAGCTAACAATACCAAGGCTGTTCGCATGTGTATAGCCTTGGGATGAGAGAACGCCGGAACCCCCAGGGTGTGTACCAAGAGGGGCGATCAGTTGGCCGTCCGAAGCGTGTCGACCAGCTTCTTGACACCAGCAGCGAAAAAAGTGTCTTTCGCCAATGCCGTTTTGACACGGTCGCAGGCATGCATGACGGTCGTGTGATCGCGCCCCCCAAACTCTTCGCCGATGCGGGGAAGGGAGGCGTCGGTGAGTTCACGGGCAAGGTACATCGCGAC
>MNEU01000013.1 GCA_001917855.1 Armatimonadetes bacterium 13_1_40CM_64_14
CCGTCTACGCCTGCGCCACGCACGCCTTGTTGTCGGGGGCGGCGGTCCAACGGATCGCCAGCAGTCCGATTCAGGAACTCATTGTGACGAACACCATTCCGCTGCTGGCGGAAAAGCAGAGTGATAGGATCACCGTGCTCTCGGTCGCGCCGCTGCTTGCCGAGGCGATCCGCCGCGTCAACGAGGATCGGTCGGTAAGCCAGCTTTTCGACTAACGGGCCGACCGCGTTGTCGGGGGCGGTAATAATAGGAGGAGTGTCCCGAGAGCAGTTTGGGTATCCTTGCCTAAGAGGGTAAGCGCATGCAGATTCCCCCCTATGTGTTATCCGGCCTCCTGGCCTTAGTCTTAACATACGCCATCGCGTACGAGATGCGCGGGTTGTCGGAGCGGGTGGGGGCGATGACCCCGCCCGGGGGCCGGCACATCCACAACCAACCGATGCCGCGACTAGGTGGCCTGGCGATCTTCGGCGGGGCTTTGGTGGCGTTAATCGTGGCGCTGCCGATCGTGCAGCCCGCAGCGCTTGTTCGGGCGTCTAACTACCTCGTTCTCGCGGTGCCGGTTCGCACGCTGCCCCTGTCCGAAGTCGGCATTTTGCTCGGTGCGGTCGCCATTACCGCCCTGGGGGCTCTTGACGATCTCCACCCGCTGGCTGGCCGTCTGAAGTTTCCGCTGATCTATCTTGCGGCGGGGGCACCGGTGTGGTTTGGTATGACGACCGCGTTTGTCACCCACCCGGTCACGGGACTCCCCGTGCCGGTGGGTGTGGCTGGAAAGGTGTTTACGGTGGTGTGGCTGGGGTCCATGGCCATTGCCATGAACTCCATCGACGGTGTGGACGGGTTGGCCTCAGGGGTGGCGGCGATCACCGGGATTACGTTGCTCAGCGCTGCGGGGCATCGGCAGGACTTGGTCACGATGACCCTGGCGGCGGCGGTGACGGGATCCGCTCTCGGGTTTTTGCGCCACAACTTCAACCCGGCGCGATTGTTCTTGGGCGACTCCGGCTCTATGCTGTTGGGCTTCTTGTTGGGCGCTGCGGCCGTGCAGGGAATGGTGAAGACGGCCACAGTGCTCAGCCTCGCCGTCCCGGTCCTAGCGTTGGCTATTCCGATCCTGGACACCGGGTACGCGATCGTCCGGCGGTACCGCAACGGCGTCTCCATCTTCCGCCCGGATCGGGGACACCTGCACCATCGGTTGCTCGACCTGGGTTTCTCGCAGCGGCAGGTCGTCGTGCTGTTGTGGTTGGTGTCGGCGACGCTGGGGCTGGGCGGCCTCGCGGTGGCGGGCATCAGCCGCACGCCATCCGTGGTGCTCCTGGCGGCGATCGCAGCGGTATTGGTCGCCCTGGGCTGGCGGCTGGGTCTGTTCCGCTTACCCAAAGCGCCTCGTCCTGAACTGTCCGATCCAGCCCGCTTGCGCTAACCCTGTGCACGTAGGGGCCGCCGTCGCGCACCGTCGTCTGGCTCGATCGACGTGGGTGCGATGGCGACCCTAATCCACCCCCAACTTGCGCCATCGCGCGTGCGAGATGCCTCGGAGCGTCTGGTCATCATGGCCATTTTTGGGACACGGCCGGAGGCCGT
The DNA here is from genome assembly GCA_001917855.1 of Armatimonadetes bacterium 13_1_40CM_64_14. Taxonomy (GTDB): domain Bacteria; phylum Sysuimicrobiota; class Sysuimicrobiia; order Sysuimicrobiales; family Kaftiobacteriaceae; genus 13-1-40CM-64-14. The sequence goes on from MNEU01000013.1 coordinate 1,591, forward strand.
GAAGCTCGCCCCTGTCGTCCGAGCCCTCCGAGAGAGCCACGAGTTTCTCCCCATCGTCGTCGTGACGGGTCAGCACCGGGAGTTGTTGGATCAGGTGACGCAACTGTTTGGCATCACCCCGGATATTGACCTCGATATCATGCGCCCGGAGCAGTCGCTGGTCGACATTGTGACTCGCGGCTTGGCCGGATTGCACGGCGCGCTGGACGAAGTCCATCCGGATATGGTCCTCGTGCAAGGCGACGCGCACTCCGCCTTTATTGGCGCCCTCGCCGCGTTCTACCACCGGATCCCCATCGGGCACGTCGAAGCCGGCCTCCGCACGCACGATAAGTACCAGCCATTTCCCGAGGAGCTGAACCGGCGGATGACCTCCGCGCTGGCTGATGTGCACTTTGCGCCCACGCCGCGCGCGAAGTCGAACTTGCTGCGCGAGGGCATCCCCGTAGAGGCCATCTTTGTCACGGGAAACACGGTCATCGATGCGCTCGCGCACGTGCGCGAGCTGTCCGATGTGCCACCCGTGCCTGGTGTCCCCGTGACGCTCCACCGCCGCCTGCTGTTGGTAACCACGCATCGTCGGGAGAACTGGGGAGAGCCGCTGCGCGAAACGTACCTCGCTCTGCGGGACATCCTGGATCGGTTTGCCGATCTTGAGCTGGTCTTCTCCGTTCACCCCAATCCGGCTGTGAGGCGGATTGCCGAAGACGCCCTGCGCGAGCACCCGCGGGCGCATCTCATCCAGCCTCCGCCGTACGCCAGTTGGATCCATTTGATGCGGCGGGCATATCTCATCCTGACGGACTCGGGCGGGATCCAGGAGGAGGCGGTGGCACTGGGACGGCCGGTCCTGGTGCTCCGCCGGCTGACCGAGAGGCCGGAGGGGGTGGAGGTAGGCGCGATGAGGCTCGTCGGCACCGATCGGATGAAGATCCTCCAGGAGGCGACGCGGTTGCTGACAGACGCGAGCGCGTACCAGGCGATGACGCAGGTCCGCAATCCGTTCGGGGACGGACGGGCATCCGAACGAATCCTCCAAGCGCTGCGTTTCTATAACCGGAAGAGCACTCAGCGGCCCGAGGAGTTCGCCGGATAGCTGTCTGGAGAAGGCTGTGTGTGGGCTATGTTCAGAGGGAGAGACATGAGGGGTCTGATCACCTCTCTAGTGATTCTGGGTGTTGCGCTAGTGGCGACCCTGGCCACTCCACCTGTCCTGTCCTCCGGGCAGACGTGGTTGAACGTGAAGAGCAGCCTGGCGGGGAGGGTACTGGCTGAGCATCTGGTCAAGGAGGGCGATCAGGTGGACAGCGGCCAGCCGCTGGTCTATGTGCGGACGGCGTTGACCGGCACAGTCGGCGTGGCTGCCCGCGCCCCACACGGCGGATCGGTGCGCGAGGTGTTAGTGAAACCCGGCCAGCATGTGGAACGAGGCGCCGTGGTGGTTCGCTTGCAGCCGAAATAGCACCCGTCCCCCGCGGATCTGAAGCAGGAGCCCCCACTTCCAGGTTGGCGGCGGGATGCGAAGTTGTCGGCATTGGAGTATTGTGAGGTGAGCACGGTGCGTCGCCGGGCTTCACGGCCCGGCGACGCAGGCTGCGGGAGAGGCTTCGCGCTCCCGGCATGTCGGGTGGGACGACGGCCAGGTCTTTCTGCGGGCCGGACGGTGAGGGAGGCACGCACGTGATCAGACGGTTCGTCATACCGATCGCACTCCTGGTGGTGCTCCTGATCCCTTATGCGGCCTGGGCACAAGCGCGCAGTGACCTCCCGCCGATCATGCCGCTCGCGGAGATCAAACCCGGGATGCGCGGCATTGGTCGTACGGTCATCCAGGGACAGAAAATTGAAGAGTTCGAGTTTGAAGTCATCGGCGTGCTGTCCGGCGGGGGCGGCATCATCCCGGTCCGCCACCTTATCCTCTTTCGCGCATTCGGGCCCTTAACCGATCGCACCGGCGGGACCGCAGCCGGTATGAGCGGGAGCCCGCTGTACATCAACGGGAAACTCATCGGGGCGTTGTCGGCAGGCTACCTCTTCCAGCCCGGCAAACGCGAGCTGGCACTGGCCACACCAATCGAAGAGATGCTGGCGGTGCTGGATCTACCCACTGGCGCGGCGCCGGCCGTGTGGCCGCGCACGTTCACGGCGCATCCGCCCGTCGACATCGGGGCTCGCCGTATCTCTCGCGTGATTATCGCCAACTCGGAGACAGACGCGGCCGCGCTGGAGACGGGCGGGCCGCCGGAGACGGCGGCATTCATTCCGGCCGCGTTCCCGGCGATGGTCTCGGGGCTGTCCAACCGCGCCGTGCACCTCCTGCAAGAGGTGTGGGGTTCGGCCCGGCCGCTGCAGCAGTATGACCAATCAACGGCGACGTTTGAAGCCGCGCCCATCGTGGGCGGGAGTTCGGTCGGGATCCTCCAGGTCCGCGGCGATGTGAACTTCGGGGGGATGTGCACCGTGACACTGCGCACGGGAGATAAGTTGTTGATCTGCGGCCACCCCTGGGACCAACTCGGGGATGTCGAGTATGCTCTGACGACATCGAACATCGTGACTGTCGTGCGCACGTTGCAGGAGCCGTTCAAAGAAGGAACGCTGGGGGAGTTGATCGGCAAGATCGATCAGGATCGCGGGGCCGGCATCCGGGGCATCGTGGGGCGCATGCCGCAAATGTTTGCGGTGCGCGTGGCGGTGACCAACCTGGACACCGGCAAACGCATTGAGAAGGGCATGCACGTCGTCCGGCGGCGGGACCTCGCTCGGGTGTTCGCGGCGGCCATGACGCTGACCGCTGTCGATACCGCTCGGGACCAAGTCCTGGGGGGCGGGACGGCTAAGGTGAAGATCACGGTGCGCGCCAAGGGTCTGCCGCGCACGGTGACGCGGGAAAACATCTTCTACAGTAGCCAGGACGTGTCGACGGCCGCGGTTTCCGACGTTCCCGACGCGCTCAACTTCTTGTTCTACAACGACTTGGTGTCTCTCGAGCCGATCGACATGAGTGTGGAGATTGGCCTGTCCTCGAAGCGCATGACGGCCGCGATCGTGGACGCGGTAGCCGAACACCGCGAGGTCGCCCCGGGCGGGAGCCTGCGGGTGCGCCTCCTGCTGCGGCCGTACCGGGATGAAGCCGTGGCGTCTCGGCTGATCGAGATCCCGATCCCGTGGAACTACCCACGCGGTCCGGCCGTGCTACTCGTCGGACCGGCCGCGAGGCCCGCCACGCCTCCGGCGCAATTGGGCGGCGGCTTGGCCCAATCCCTAGTGGATGAGCCCGCGCCGTCATCGGCGTCGACATTGCAGGAGGCCATCGACCGCTTCGAAGACTTCGGAAAGAGTACTGATGTGCGCATTCAATTGGTTCCCTTCGGGTTGCCGGCCACCAGCGGCGAGTTTGTGAAGTTCGATGTCTTCGCAGGCGACATGGTCCGCACGGACTGGGTCGTCCAGGGCGGCACGGAGATTCCCATCATCGTTCGCTAGCGCATCACACCCGGCGTGTCCTCGTCCGTGCTGAGGGGGCAGGGTTCGGATCGGCGCGTCCCGGAATACAGTCCCCGCGTAGAGGGAATGACCATAGCGGCGCCGGTGCTCCCGGGCACGCCGGCGCCAGTCCGGTGCTAATCGCAGAGCATGCGCGCTACGCTGATCGTCCTTGGGCTCCTCCTGGTGCTGGGTGCCGGACTGGTCTATGTGGCATCGTCCGGTGCGGGCGCCTCCGCGCGCGCCACGGTGGCGTCGCAGCTTTCCCAGGCGCTGGGCCGGGAAGTGCACGTGCGGCGGCTGGCCGGCGATCCATTGCGCGGGATCGAGATGGACGACGTCCGGATCGGTCCCCGCCCCGGGGAACCGGGGAACTTCTTGGCCGTCCCCCGCATCGTGTTGCGTTTTCGACTGTTGCCGCTGCTGATCGACCTGCTCCGCGGCCGCGGGCCGACATCCAGCCTCAGCACGATCGAGCTGGACCATCCCCATCTGATCCTCGCTCGCGACGCGAAAGCCCACTGGAACTTCCCTGAATTTCCTCCCCCCCGCCAACACGGCCCCGGGCTGGCGGCGTTCACCGGCACGATTGAAATGCGCGAGGCCACTGTGCTGTTCTCCGATTCCTGGGACAAGCCCACGCCGTTTGTGGCGCATTTTGAACGCGTCACGGGGACGATTTCGTGGGAGCATACACCGCAGTTGCACGTGGACCTCGATGTGGTGCACACCGACGGCCGCACCCCCGCGCTGATCCACGTTGCGGGGACAGCCCTGCCATTTGCGGAACTGGCGGATCTCACGCTCACCCTGCGCGGGGCGTCTGCGGCGTATTGGGGATGGTATGTGGCCCCGGTAGACCGTTTGCAGTGGGTGGGGGGGACGGTAGACGGTGAATTGCGCGTGCTGCTGTCCCGCTGGGGGACCGACAGCGTAGGGGACTACCGCGGACGGCTAGAGGTCCACGATGGCCGCGCCCTCCTCCTCCCCCAACGTGTCATGCTTGCCGACATCGAGGGTCCCGTCGTCGTCGACAATACCCGCGCTATGACGGACGGCTTGACGATGACCGTGGAGAGATCGCCGGTCTGGCTGCGAGGCGAGGTCGCCCACGTAGGCGGACCTCGGGTGGACCTGACCGTCCGCTCGGCCTCCCTGGACCTTACCACTCTTCGTCGCCTGGTTTCTCCGTTCACGGCCTTGCAGATCTCCGGACGCGCCGGAGGAGAGGTCCGAGTGTCTGGATCGGAGGCGTCCCTGCTGGTGGAGGGGAAGGTGACGGATGGCGCGGGCCGCGTCAACGGCCAGATGTTTTCGAATCTCTCCACGCAGGTCCAGTACTACGGCGGCGTCTTAGTCTTGCATGATGCGACGGTCGCCGTCGGCGGCGGGCACGCGCGCGGCTATGCACGGATTGCCCTGCCCACCCGCGAGGTATTCGTTCTCGCGGATCTCGATCGTGTCGGCGCCCATGTGGCAGATGATGGGGGGTTGACCGCGATTCCGCTGCAAGGCCCGACCAGCGGATTCGTCAGCCTCTCCGGGACGCCACAGGCGCTGGTCGGGCAGGCGCGACTGAGCCTCACCCAGGGGATGATCGCCGGACTGGCCGTCGATCGGGCGGACATGATCGTGGGGTTCAACCAGGGGACGGTGCAACTCGATCGGTTTGAAGCCCGTAGCGGTCCGGCCCTCGTCCATGCTACGGGCACGGTGGTGCAGGGAGGTCCCGTCGACCTGGCCGTGGTGGCCACAGACCTCAACCTTCGCAGCATCGGCGCGCAGCTCGGTCCTCCGGGGTGGCTCGCGGGCACGGCTGACGTGGTCGGCCGGGTCGCCGGAACGACGGAATCCCCTGTCCTGTCCGGCCAACTCGATGCACGCGATGGCCGACTGGGCCCCGTTCCCTTTGACCAAGCGTTTGGGCGGATCCAGGTCAGCGAGAACGGGTTCCAGACCCCCGGCATCGCGCTACGGGATGGAGTAGGACGCTACGAAGCCGCCGGGGAGATCGTGTGGATGGATCCCGGGCGGGTCGATCTCACCATTCAGGCGCACCGCATGTCCGCCCAACGCCTGCTCGATATTGCCAAGGTCCCGCTGGACATGACGGGTGAGGTGGAGGGGACCGCGCGGGTGACAGGAACCCTCAGTGCCCCGCTCGCCGACGGGTCGGTGGCGTTGACGAGCGGGCGGGTCCAGGGCCAACAGGTCGACCGGGCGAGTGCGGCATTCCGGTGGACGCGCTCCACGCTGTATTTGGATGACGCGCTGCTGGAAGTGGAGGGGTCGCGGATCGCGCTGCGCGGCAGCGTGGATCAACACGGCCGGCTCGCGTTGGAGGTCTCCGCCAAAGACTTTAACCTGCGGGGGGTCACGGCGTTCCGCAGCGGGGCCATGCGCGTGGAAGGGGCCGTTGATCTGACCGGGACGATGGGGGGGACGTTGGCTGCGCCTCTCGTAACCGCAGCGATCGCGTCCACCTCGCTCCAACTGAACGGACAACCTATCGAGCGGGCGGAGGGGACGGTGCGGTATGAACGCAGCCGCGTGGTGCTCACTCCGCTGACGCTATCACAAGCCGGAGGAGACCTCCGGCTGTCGGGGACTGTGTTATTTGCCGAGGACCCGGTGATGGATTTGCGGATGGATGCTCATCAGGCCAGACTCGCGACGCTGCTGGCACTGGGTCGAGCTCGGGTGCCCTTCGCCCTGGACGGGGCCGTGGACGGCAACATCACCCTCGCGGGGCGGCTGAGTAATCCGACTGCCGCTTTGGCCGCGGAGTTGACCGACGGCGTTCTGGGCGAGCATCCGATCCCACGGGCGGCGGTGACGGCCACCTTTGGGAACCGGGCCGTCTTTCTGAGGACGCTCCAAGTCGCCTTCGAACAGGGCACCCTCATCGGCGCGGGCCGTGTCGATTTGAGCGGGACTAGTGAACTCGAGCTCAGTGGCCAGGGGTTCGATCTGGATACGCTGCGGCCGCTGGTAGGCTCTCGGCAGCCCCTCGGCGGGCAAATCGAGTTTACGCTGCAGGTCAGCGGGCCTCCCAATGATCCCCTGATCGGTCTGTCCGCGGCTGTGGGGGCCGGCCGGGTTGGAGCGATGGCCTTCGATCGTCTCGTGGTCCAAGCCTACTATCAAGGGGGCCAGGTGCACATTGAGCAGGGATTATTGGTGCAAGACCAACACAAAGTCGAGGTCGGGGGCACGTTCCCCGTAGATCTTCCGCATCTGGTGGTGGATGAGACGCGGCCGATCGACCTCCAGATCTCTCTCCTCAGCGCGGACCTAAGCTTGCTCGGGGCGCTCACCAATCGCATCGAGCGGGCGCAGGGACCGCTTTCAGGAGACGTGTCTTTGACGGGGACGATGCTGCAACCGCACTTGGTGGGCTCGTTCGCGGTAAGCGACGGGACGGTCAAACTACGCGACCTTGACCCCGCCCTCACGAGCCTCCAGGGGGAAGTGGTCTTAGCCGGCGGCGAGGTTCGTATCACCTCGTTGCGCGCCCAAGCCGGAGAGGGGAGGCTGGCGCTGACGGGGACTGTGGGCTTGGTGCGGTTCAAACCGGATCGCCTCGCCCTCGACCTCGAGGCCTCAGGTGCCCGGGTGCAATACGCCCCAAATGTGGACGGAGTGTTTGACGGCACGGTACGCGTGGAAGGCCCGCTGGATCATCCGGCTGTCAGCGGGTCGATCGTGTTTAGTCACGGAGACCTCTTCGTCCCGTCTGGACGAGGCCGGACGGAGCCCACGCCGGACGCTGGCCCCGTGTTGGACCTGACGCTCGTCGCGGGGGAGGGGGTGTGGGTCAACCTGGGACGGCTGCGCCTGCAAGTGGAGGGCTCCGTCCATGGTACGGGGGCGTGGGAACGGCCGCAACTGGCCGGCGAGGTGGACTCCTTGCGAGGGACGTTCAGCGCGTTCAACTCCACATTCACTCTGACCGAGGGACGCGCGACGTTTGCGGAGATCCGCGGGACGACTCCGTATGTGGACGCTCGGGCCGAAACCACGATCCAGGTGGTCACACTCATCGGGTCCGACCGCCGCATTGACCCTGTCCGAGTGTTTGTGCATGTCTATGGGACTCCCGATGAGCTGGTCGTCGATCTCACCTCCGACCCGTCGTTACCGCAAGATCGGATCCTGGCAGGACTCGCGGGCCGCGTCGGCGTGACGCGGCTCATGGGGGGGAGTGCCGTCCAGTCCGTACTGCAGTCAGAAGTGGGCACAGCGGTGTTCGGCACGGTAGGCCGGGCCGTCGGAGAAGCATTTGGCTTGGAGGAGTTCACAATCGTCTACGATGCGGAGCAGCCGCTGCTCCTGCGCGTCGGCGCATCCGTGGTGCGCAACGTCTACATGACGATGACATCGGAACTTGGCGTCAACCCCCGACACGTGTGGGCCATGGAGTACCGGTTCACCCCGATCATGCTCGTGAGCTTTTCGGTGAGCAACCAAGGCACGTACGATGTCCTTTATCGGATCACCTATCGGTTCTAGTACGTCCCGACGACAGAGCCTTCTGACGTCCTGACCTGTTGGGGATCGGTATTCTGCGCCCCCGTGGGCGAGGGCAGGATTTTTCCGTAACGCCTGCGAAAAGGGGCGAGTGCCACAAGCGTCCCCCTCTGTTCTGACCGAGTATTTAGCTGAACTCCAGAAAGTCGCTCTGCTGAGCGCCGAGGAGGAGCGATCGCTTTGGCACCAGTACCGCGTCCAAGGCAATCCCGAAGGGCGGTTGCGCCTCATTGAAGCCTACCAACCGCTCGTGTTCAAGATCGTTATGCAGATCCGACCGCCCGCTGCCGTGTTGATGGACATGCTCCAGGAGGGGACGGTAGGGCTCATCGAGGCGGTAGAGCGGTTCGACCACACCCGCGGCGTCCGATTCTCGACGTTTGCCCCCTACCGGATTAGAGGCCGCGTGCTGAACACTCTCCGACGCGCGGGACCGGCAGAGTACTCGCTGGAGATGGACGATCAAGGAGAACTCCCTCCGGTCAGCCGGTTATCGGACCCAGCCTCCGACGACGCGTTTGCCGTCATCGAGGAGGGGGCCACCCTGGAGCAGGTGCGCCGGGCCATTGAGGATCTGCCGGCGCGGGAGCGGACGATCATGCACGCGACATACGTCGAATCCCGCGCGCCGCGGCGGATTGCCGCGGAGCTGCAGATCAGCCTGTCCCACTTCTATCGCCTGCACAAGCAGGCCCTCGCACACATGCGCGCCCTTGTGCTGGATGACGTGCACCAAGTCCGCAGGGCACCCGGATACTAAGTATGCTGGATGGAGAGCTTGAGGAGGATCAGCATGACCAGTAGCGACGAACAGATGTTGTCTCGGATCGGGTTCGCAGAACGCTGGTTGGCCCGCGCACGCGGTCAGTGGACAGCGGGGCATCATGCGCGCGGCCTGCTCACCCTGGTCCTGGCCGACGCCGAGTTACGCCACGCTATGGAGACAGCAGGGGCGCGTCGACGTACGAGGGCGCATCCCCCGACCGCCGCGACGGGGTTTCTTCTCGCCGCCGTCGTGGCGTCTGCTCTGCTGCTGATCGGACGATGGTCAATTACTCCGCACGCCGTGGCGACCACGCCGCCCCCACCCGTAGTCAGCCCGTCCTTCCGTTCCGGCGCGCTGATGGACGCGGTAGTACGGCCCGCGCCGTTGGTGACGAGTGCCGTGGCAGTTCACGCGGTGGTCCCGGGGATAGCCGCCCGGACCGCGTCATCTCAAATGGCTGTCCCTCCGCAGGCCCAAAGTCAGGCGCACTCTGCCTCGGCCAGTGGGCCCGCGGCCAGCCTCCGTCTCCCATCACGATCGAGGCCGAGCCTGCTTGACCTCGTGCTGATTGCCGAGCGGGTACTGCGGCAAGACCCCGCCGGCTCATCGTTGCCGTAGTCTCCCCGCGGTGTTCATGTCACCATTCGGCCGCCACATCCTGTGCGGTCCAGCTCGAACGTGCGCCTGCAGAGGAGGACCGGTGAGGGGTTTTCCAATCCGCGCGTGGCTCGTAGCGGTCGTGCTGGCGTGCCTGGTCTTGCGCCCCGCACCCGGGTATTCCCAACAGCCGGCGCCCTCTGCTCCCCCCGCAGCGCCGTCTCAACCCGCCCCCCCGCCACCGATCGTCCAGCGGATCGCCGTCTCGGGAAACGTGCAAATTCCCTCTGAGAGGATTCTCGCCGCCGTCACCGAGACAAAAGTGGGCGAGCAGGTCAGCGACGAGAAGCTTCGGGCCGATGTGCGGGCGATCAATGACCTGGGCTGGTTTACCGATGTCTCTGGTCGCCTGGAACCCGAGCCGGGAGGCGTCGCGGTCGTGTTCTTGGTGACGGAGAATCCGGTGGTCGCAGAGATTATCATCGAGGGCAACACTGTGCTCCCCGCCGAGGCCATCAAAGCCGCGCTGGGTGTTCCGATCGGAGAGGTCTTAAATCTGAAGACGATGCGCGAGGGGGCTCGTGGGATCCAGAAGCGCTATGAGGACAGTGGCTATATCCTTGCGCACGTTGCGGACCTCAGCGTCCTACCGGCCAACGAACTGGGCCAGGCCCGCTTGCGGATCCGGGTCATCGAGGGCCGTGTCGAGGCGCTGCGTTTCGAAGGGCTTCGGAAGACGGTGCCTAAAGTGGCAGAACGCTATGTGCGCGAGACCAAGGTTGGGGCCGTTTTCAATGTCAACGTCCTGCAGAAGGACCTGCAACGGCTCTTTGACACTGGGCTGTTCGAATCCATCCGGGCGCGGCCCGAACCCGGCAGCGCCCCCGATACGCCTCCTTCGGGTTGGGGTACAGTTCGCGTGATGGCCTGCTGGGGTTCATCGAGTACCGGGATCGCAACTGGCAAGGGCGCGCGCAGACGGTGGTGATCCGGGCCGAGCGGGCGGTGCAGACAGGTTCCAACCAGCAACTCAACTATGAGCTCAGCCTCAACGAACCCTTCCTGGAGCCCAACGGGACGGCGCTTGACCTGAGCTTGTTTTCCCGGTACACCGTGGAGTCGGAGTACACAACCGGTACTCTCACCTCCCGCTATGGGCTGCAGCGCGCGGGTGCGCTGGCCACGCTGAGCAGGACGACGGACGGCGGCACGATCACGTCCCTCCGGTTACGCAGCGAACTCTCGCAGATTACAGCGCTTCCGTTGGACCCGAATAGCACGATCTGCCCCTGCCCACCACCGGTCGGCTTTGTGCCTGGGCGTGTGGTGAGCTTTCAGTTGGGTACGTCGCGAGACACGCGAAACTCCCGGTTCAATGCAACCGACGGAAGCGTCGTTACTCTGACGGGCGAGTTAGCCGCTGCGGCGTTTGGCAGTGATTTTAGTTTCACCAAGTACACGCTCGACGCCCAGCGGCTGTTCCCGGTCGGGGAAAAGAGCACCATTGTCACGCGGGTGCTCCTTGGCTCGGCGGTCGGCAACCTCCCGTTGCAGGAACGGTACGTGCTGGGGGGACCGAGCTCGGTGCGGGGCCTCCCCATCGGGTTCCTTCGGGACAACAGCATTGGAGTTGCAAACCTGGAGTACCGGTTCCCCATGAGCGCGTTGATCCCGTCCTTCCAGGACATCACCTCGATCCTCTTCGTCGACGCGGGCAACGCTCCCATTTCCTTGAACCTGCTGGTGGGCTACGGCTTCGGGGTCGCCATTTCCACGCCATTGGGACCTATCCGGATTGATCTGGCGTGGGGGCCCGACGGCACGCGGCAGACGTGGCTGTCCTTGGGCGCCCCGTTCTAACGCGGCGCCCTCAGTGCCCTGCGTGACGTGGTCGGGGAAGGTGTTAATGCGCGCGTGCAGCTGGCCGTGGCAGCGATCCGGAGGTTCTACCGGAGAGACCCCCCGTTTCCGCCGCGCCGCGGGCTTGGTGCGAGGTTTCCTGCGAGGCTCCGTTCTTTCGACAATGCTTGCCGCTCTGGCCGTGCTGGGGTTGGGCGTCTCACCCGCTCTAGGTCAAGGAGCAGTGTCGCACGTAGTGGTGGTCGTGACGTTCGAGGGCGATGCCCCGCACCCCATCATCCGAAACCGCTTGGAAACCACTGTCCTTAGCGTGGCGGATCGACTCCTGACGGGCCTGCCGGTGGATCAAGTCGCCACATTGCAGCCCAGGCCCGAAGAGACCATCGCGAACGTAGTGGACCGCGTCGCCATCGGGTACGCGGTCGTCGACGCGGCTGTGCAGGCGGGCGCCACCTCAACTGTGACGATTCGCCTGCGGTCGGTTGGGGCTGTGATCCGCGCGGTCGCAGTCGCTGTGGATTTGAAAACGGTGCACGCGCGAGTTCAACCGGTGATCCTAGCGCTGTTGCAGCCAGGGCCCGTGGGGATGGCGCAAAGCTTCTTGGTTGGTCTCCCTGTGGCGGCATGGGACTGGGCCGGACCTCTGGTCACCCAAGAGCTGAAGGAGATCGTCGAGGCGGCGGTGCCCGGATTCACCGCTGGTTACCGGTTGCGGCCCGCTGAGCGTAGCATCCTCGACTTGACTATCGTCCCGAAGGACTCCCGTGTGGTCCGCAATATCGGCGTGCGCTTCCGGTCGGAGTCGATTCCCTTGTTGTTGCTGGACCAGCACGCGCCGCAGGTCGCCTCCATGGCCGACCCGTTGCGTGGTTTGCCTGTGGCCTTTGTCGATGCGGAGCGCACAGCGATGGAGCACGTATTAAATGAGGATTTGGCCACGTACGCGCCGGCGGTGGAGTATCGTGTGATGGCAGCGGCTCGCCTGGACGTCGCCGAGACCCTGTACTTGTACGTTGGCCCGCAGGCCCCCGGTCCCGCCGTGGTCGCCCGCCTGGGCCGGCTGGTGTCCCCGCAACTAGAGCCGTTCGTGGAACTTCGGCTGGTGCCCACACCGCTGGCGCTCACGGGGGCGGTCGGCGTGCGGATTGAGGTTTCGCCCGCCGCCTTTGTGGCCGTCACCTATGCCCCGACGCCGCGGGAAACGACGTTCTGGACCACGGTTCAATTCAGTCGCGATGTCGGCGTACGCGGAAACTGGACTTTCCCAACGCAGGTTTTTGAGGGCGCGGCTACGTTTCGCATCAACGAGTTCCTCGCCTGGGAATTCATCGGCAACTCCGCTGGCCAGGCTTGGGTCCGTCTGGTCAGCAATCTCTAGAACGAGGCTCACGCGGCGCTTGAGCGAGGAGAGTACAATGAGGGAGGCGATTTCTGTCGGCAAGCAGAAGATGCATCGAGCCGGTGGTACCTGCGTCATCCGGCGTCCTTTCGCGTGCTCTGTGGTTTCCCAAAAAGGAGGTCTGTGATGCAAATCCGTCAGCGGAAAGTCCCCACGCTGTGGCTGGTCGGGGGCGCGGCGATCCTCCTGCTCCTCATTGGCGCAGCCGTCTGGCAGAGTGGGCCAGCTTTGGGGCAATCGTTTAGCATTGGATTCGTGGACATGAAGCGAGCGTTCGACAACCACCCTCGCAAGGTGTCATCGGAGCGAGCGCTCGCGGAGTTCGACCAGGCGAAGCAACGAGAATTCCAGCAGCGGGCCAAGGATCTTTCCCCCGCCCAGCGTCAGGATCTGTATCGGCAACTTCAGCAGCAGTTTGTCCAGAAAGAGGACGAGCTGCGGGGTGGGCTGACCCAAGACATCCGCGCCGCTGTCGAGAAGGTTGGCCATGATCGCGGAATTAGCATCGTCCTCGACCGCCAAGTCGTGCTGTACGGCGGCGTCGACCTGACCGACGCGGTTATCGCCCAGCTCACCAGCGGGAAGTAGCGTCATCGGCCACTCTGGCATGGGGCCATCCCGCAGGGGACAAAGGGCATCCGACGTCATGGGTCGGTTTTCGTGTCATTCCCCGAATGAGGGGAGGCCGGCCTGCGGACACAGGCGCCCCCCGTTTCTGATCGGTCTCGGCCTCATCGCCTTGGCGGCAGTTTTTGCAGGTGGGTGTCGAGGACGCGCCCAGAATTCGTCCGCTACGGCGGCCGATGCCCGGGTCGGCGTCGTCGACTTGCAGATGGTGACCCATGCGCATCCTCGCTGGCAGGATCTCGATGTGCTGCTGCAGGAGGAAAAAACCGTCCAAGCCGAACTGGCTATGATCCCGCAGCCCCCCTCGCTGCCCGCCCCTGAGGTCCAGCGCCTGATGGACGAAGAGGCGAAACATTTGCGAGTCGAGCTGGGCAAAGAGGTGGACCTCCTCCGCGTGGA
>MNEU01000082.1 GCA_001917855.1 Armatimonadetes bacterium 13_1_40CM_64_14
GCGCCAGGACGGTGCGGCCTGAGGGCACGGTAGCGGGCCAGGGGGTCTGGCCGGACTCAGTCATCTTCGGGGTCTAGAAGCTCCTCTTCGTCGGGGGTGAACTTCGCGCCGCACCGCGGGCAGACGACGCCATCCTCGGTCGCTGGGGCCAGGTGTAAGAAGACCAAGCGGCAGGTGGGACACAGAATCCGTAGCACCGGATCGCTCCAAGCAAAAGGGGGATGAGATCGCGCCTCATCCCCCGAGACTGACTCCGCGCACTTCTGGTCTAGTTTTCTTCACCTTCCAGGTTCCGTTCCAGCTTGCGCTTGACGCGCTGCAGGGCGTTGTCGATGGATTTGACGTGGCGGTTCAGTTCGTTGGCCATCTCCTGGTACGATTTGCCTTCCAGGTAGGCCGTGAGCACCTTGCACTCCAGTTCACTGAGGTTCTTGCGGATGCGCTCCCGCATGGTGGCGGACGCTTCCTGGTTGATGACGAGTTCCTCAGGGTCGCTGACCTTGATGCTGCTGATCACGTCCAGCAGCGTGCGGTCCGAGTCCTCGTCGTAGATCGGCTTGTTCAGCGAGATGTAGGAGTTCAGCGGGATGTGCTTCTGACGTGTGGCAGTCTTGATCGCGGTAATGATCTGACGGGTGATGCACAACTCGGCGAATGCGCGGAACGAGGAGAGCTTGTCGGCCCGGAAATCGCGAATCGCTTTGTAGAGGCCGATCATACCCTCCTGGATGATATCCTCGCGATCGGCCCCGATCAGGAAGTACGCTTTGGCTTTGACTCGGACGAAATTGCGGTACTTATTGATGAGGTATTCACTTGCGTGGTCATCACCGGATTTTGCTGAGGCGACGAGGTCTTCATCGCCCATTTCGGCATAGGTCGGTGCTTCCCGCCGCGCCAGCGCCACTCTGTTTGCCTCCACCGTGATGATTCGAGGCTCATTATACGAACCGGTCCACACCACGTCAAGAAAAAGGTGCGCCCCGAGTGTGGAACGCGCGACCTCACGGTGGGGCCTCGACCGTCGACTGCGTGTGGAGTTGTCGTACAACTTCATACAGTAAGATGCCGCCGGCAACAGAGACGTTGAGCGAGCTGAGGCGACCACGCATCGGGAGACGCACCAGGGCATCGCAACGCTCGCGCACCAGCCGGCTCAGTCCCCTCCCCTCTCCACCCAAGACGAGCGCCACGGGTGGGAGTAACCGCATGTCATAGTGCACGGTCGATGCGGCGGGATCGGCACCCACCACCCACAGTCGGGCGTCCTTCAATGCGTCCAACGCGCGGGAGATGTTGGTCACTTGAGCAACGGGCAGGTGCTCCAACGCCCCCGCGGATGTCCGGGCAACGGTCGGCGTCAACCCGACGGCCCGGTGGCGGGGGATGATGATACCGTGCACCCCCGCCCCGTCCGCGGTCCGGATGAGGGCGCCGAGGTTCGCCGGATCTTCCACGCCCTCGACCACGAGGACAAACGGGGCTTGATTGCGGTGGCGCGCGCTGGCGAGGATCTCGTCCACGCTCACGAGTGATTTCGCCGATGTCAGCGCGATTGCACCCTGATGGTGCGCGCCCTGCGCCAGGTGGTCGAGACGGCGCTCGTCGACAAACTGCACAAAAATATCGTGCTGCTTGGCTTCCTGCAGGATGGCCCGAATCGTGCCGCCGTGGGCCGCCCGGGTCAGGAGAACCTTGCGCAAGGGGCGGCCAGCGCGCAGCGCTTCCAGCACCGCCCGCCGCCCGGGCAGGATGTCTTGGTCTCCTTCGGCTTCGCTACGGTCGTGGCTGTCGGGCATCAGGAGAAGGCTCGCGCCCGTCAGGCGACGCCACGCGCCACCGGGGACCGGTGGGCAAATCCTCCACGAGGATCCCTAGCTCTCCCAGCCGGGCCCGCACGCGGTCGGCCACATCATAGGCATGCCGTGCGCGCGCGCGTTCGCGTCCGGCGAGCAGCGTGCGGATCAAATGCTCGGGATCCGCGGTCGACGCAGGCTCAGGGAAGAGCTCGGCGGCGTGCGTGCGGACATCGGCCAGCACGGCCTGCAGGGCAGGGACCAATCGTGCGGTCACACCCGGACGCTGCAAGGATAGCCCCAGCACCTGCGCCAAGTCGCGCAGGGTGTCGGAGGCCACCCACAGGCCGGCCCGCCCTTGCCCCGAGCCCTTAAGCGCCCCATCGGCCACCCGGTTGATCTCCGCTGCCAGCGTGAAGAGTGCGGCCACCGCCTGGGGGGTGTTCACGTCGTCATCCATAGCTGCCTCGAACGCCTCGCGGGCCCGCCGCGCCGGCTCCGTCAGCCCGGCGTCCTCCCGGTCGCTCGTGCGGGCGATCGCTTCCTCCGCGTTGGTGAGAGCGGTGCGGAGCCGTTCCAACCCGCGCGTCGAGGCGCGGAGGGCCTCATCCGTCCACCGCACCGGAGTGCGGTAGTGCGCGCTGAGGTAGAAGAGCCGGATCGCGTCGGCGGAGTACTGCCTCAGGGCATCTTGAAGCGAGACGAAGTTCCCGAGGTGGCGGTGCATCTCTTCGCCCACCGGCGGCTTCATCAGCGCATTGTGCAGCCAGTAGCGGACAAACGGCATTCGCCCCGTGAAGGCCTCACTCTGCGCGACTTCGTTTTCATGGTGAGGGAAGACGAGGTCCTCGCCGCCCCCGTGGATATCGATCTGCTCCCCCAAGTACTGCAGAATCATCGCCGAACATTCGATGTGCCAGCCAGGACGCCCCGGCCCCCAGGGACTGGGCCAGGACGGCTCGCCCGCCTTGGCGGCCTTCCAGAGGACGAAGTCCATAGGATGTTCTTTCCGCGGATCGGGGTCGATCCGTGCCCCGGCCTGCATTTCCTCCAGCGATCGCCCCGACAGCCGCAGGTAGCGGGGAAACGATGACACTCGGAAGTAGACATCCCCGTTCACGCGATACGCATGCCCCCGCGCGATTAGTCCCGCAATGATCTCCACGATCTTCGGGATGGTTTCTGAGGCCCGAGGGTAGTAGTCGGCCCGCCGGACCCCCAGGGCATCGATCTCGCGAAAGAACCGGTCGACATACTCTTGCGCAATCTCGGCGACTCCGCGGCCCTCCCGCGTGGCGCGCTCGATGATCCGATCCTCGATATCGGTGAAGTTCTGGACGTGGAGGACTCGATGGCCGCGGTATTCGAGGTAGCGCCGTAGGACGTCGAAGAACGCATAACTGAATCCGTGCCCCACATGGGCGGGGCCGTACAGGTTGGGCCCGCACACGTACATCCGCACGACTCCGCGCTCCAGCGGGACAAACTCTTCCACGGTGCGGGTCGCGGTGTTATGAAGACGGAAACTCATGACCCGAGTGTATCAAAAACGCATCGCCCCGGCCCTCGACCACCTCGGGCGTCACCGCCGCCCCGGGGCGCGAAAATTCGTGGGGGACGTCGGCTCAGGTCGACCGAAAGGCCTCGATCGCGTCGAGCTCGGCACAGACCTCCCATGCCGCTGAGGAACGGAGGCTGCGCGGGTCGATGCGCCGATAGCGACGCACGTCAACGCAGCCGTGGTCAGTGACGATGCGGTAGAACCGTTCTCCTGCCTCGTAGCGCGTTTCGACGATCTTCACCACGTGTACGTACTCTCCGTTCCGCCAGAACCCCGTCACCCGCGGATGCACCGCGGCGGGTCGATCGACTTCCACGGAGACCGGGTCGGCCACGACCGCGCGCTCGACGAAGAGCAGCTCCGGCAAGGGCTCTGACTTGTGGACCGGACTGCTGCCTCTCATCGAAAACCGGCTGGTCGCCGCCACCTCCCGGAGGTGCGCCGGAGGCGTCCCACTCTCGACACCGTCAGGACGCCCCCACCAGAGTTGCCACGGCGTGCGCCGCAATCCCTTCGTGGCGTCCAATCGCCCCCATCCCCTCGGCGGTGGTGGCTTTGATGCTCACCGATGATGGATCGACGCTCATCGCCCCGGCCAGCCGCTCACGCATGGAGGCAAAGTACGGTGACAGGCGGGGAGCCTCGGCGAGCAGCACCGAATCCACGTGGACGATCCGCCACCCCGCTGCGCTCACCATGGCCGTCACGCGGCGCAGCAGCTCGAGGCTGTCCGCATCCTTCCACACAGCATCCGTGGAGGGGAAGTGCTGTCCGACATCGCCCAATCCGGCAGCACCGAGTACCGCGTCCATCACAGCGTGCGCCAGCACGTCCGCGTCCGAATGACCCAGCAGTCCCCGCGGGGACGGGATCGACACGCCGCCCAACCGCAAGGTCCGACCGGGGACGAGTCGGTGTACATCGTATCCGAGGCCCGTCCGCATGACGCGCTGCGGGCTGGGGCGTAAATACATCTCGGCGAGATCACGGTCAGACGGCACAGTCACCTTCAGGTTTTGGGGAGTATCTTCGACGATCCGCACCGCCTGCCCCAGACGCTCCACCAACACGGCGTCGTCGGTGCCGATGAAACCCTCCGCGTTCGCCCGAACGTGGGCCTGCCTCAAGAGATCCGTTCGAAAGGCCTGGGGCGTACGCGCGATCCACAACCGCTCCCGGTCCAGCGTCTGCGCGACAGTCGTCCCTTCTACCCGCTTGACCGTTTCGCGGAGAGGCACCCCCGCCGTCGCGGCGCCTGTCTGCGATGCGGTCATGATCACTGCAGTGACAACCTCCGGGCTCACCAGGGGGCGTGCGCCGTCATGGATGACGGCGACGGGGGCCGGGCCCACGTGGGCGAGCCCTGCCAACACGGACGCCTGCCGGTGGTCTCCTCCGGCGACAATAGAGGTCACTTTGGGAGTCTCGTACGTGGTCAGCAGGGTGCGGGCGAGGTCGATGTCCTCCCCGCGGACGACCACGATGATGCTGTCGACGGCGGGGGACTGCGCCACGCGTCGCGCGGCGTGGACAACCATCGGCACGCCGGCAAGAGGGACGAAGGCTTTGGGAAGCGTCCCCCCCAGGCGCTCCCCCCGACCTGCCGCGACGATGACGGCAGCCGCCGACGCGGCCGAGCTCATCGCCGCTCCGAGGGGACGCCCTGCGCTTCCTTCGGCCGCCCGAAGATCATCCGGCCGGCGACGGTTTGGAGGACGCTGGTAACGACGACATCCGAGGTATCGCCGATATACTTTTTGCCGCCTTCGACAACGACCATCGTGCCGTCGTCGAGGTACCCCACACCTTGGCCGGCTTCTTTGCCGTCTTTGATCACCTGCACCGTCAATTCCTCGCCGGGCAGGACTACCGGCCGCAGGGCCTGCGACAGCTCGTTGATGTTGAGGACGCGGATGCCCTGCAGTTCAGCGACCTTGTTGAGGTTGAAGTCATTGGTCACAATCCAGCCTCGCACGTTCTTCGCCAACGCCACCAGGGTGCCGTCCACGTCGGGACCGCTGTCTTTGGCATCCTCGACAATTTGGACCGCCTGCAATTCCTGTTGTAGCCTGCGCAGGACATCCAACCCCCGCCGCCCGCGGTTGCGGCGGAGCGTGTCAGAGGAATCGGCGATGCGCTGCAACTCGGACAGCACCGCGCGCGTGACCAGCAGCGGGCCTTCCAAGAAGCCTGAGGTGACCACATCGGCGACGCGGCCGTCGATGATCACGCTGGTATCCAGGACCTTGGGCACACCCCGTCCCTTGACGCCGCCCCGACTGGAGCGGTCCATTCGGGAGAACGTGCTGGTAACCTCATCGCGCCGCTGCATCACCAGGTGGTACCCCAGATAAGCGAGCGCGATCGCGGCGGCCAGGGCCAAGTAGTTGCCGACGCCGGGGATCCGCGCCAGGGGGTAGCCAACAAGAAACGCCAGGACCAATCCTGACCCCAGACCCAACACGCCCAGCGCCACATCGCGGAGCGACACATTCGCTAAGCGATTCAGTACCCACCCCATTAGCCGTTCAAACCAGCGCCAGATCCACCCCGCGAAGATCACTCCGAGGAGAGCACCGACCAGCAAGCCGCCCGCGACTGTTTCGATGCGAACACCGCGCAGCGCCTCGAGTTGCGCCGCGACCCACGCCGTGACCTGATAACCAACAGCTGCACCAAGGATGAGCCCTGCGATTCGGACGATGATAGTCATGCGCGTTTACACCTTCGAGGAGTCTACCCTTACTATAACCGATTCACTCTAGGCAGGTGCACATCTCATCTATGCCCGCTCGCGCCGTCGATGCGTCCATCGATATCACATTCCTTGACAATGATTCGCAGCGGTCCCTATAATGATCGCGACTCAGCCTTCGTTGTGGCGGCGTACGGATGACCGGTCCGTCCTGTGTGCCGTCGAGGTGGGTGGCGAAAGAAGCCGGCCGAATTGTCTAGGGGGAAACCATGAAGGACACCGACGAAGCGCAATTCCAGGCCACGGTTTCCGAATACCTGCTTCGACACCGCAGTATCCTCGATGTCCAGACCAAGCTCGGCGAAGCAACGGCGCGCGTCAATCGCGCGATCGCCAAATCCGTCACCACCTGTGGGTGCATTTCCGTCAACGCGACGAAGCAGACATTCCCCATCGATATCGGTCTGCGGGAACTGAAGCAGTTCATGGCCACGCACCTCGCGGGGCAGATGTGCGAGAAGTGCCGCGAGGTCTTGGAAACCGAAATCGGCACCACGCTATTCTATCTTGCCGCGATGTGCAGCCTGCTGGATCTCAACCTCAAGGACGTTTTAGAAAAAGAACACGCCCGGGTCAGTGCCCTGGGCGTCTTCAACCTCACCTAACCGCAGGGTTTCAAGACTTCGCGGACGGGGCTTCAGGGCGAATCCCCCTCAACTAGAAGGCCGTGCGTCGCGGTTCAGGGGATCAGGTGTTGGAGTGCCGAGGCGACCTGCGAGACCGGGACTAGTTCGATCCCGGCTACCTGCAGTTCAGCCGCCGGTGCCGGGGCGATACAGCGGCGAAACCCCAGCCGCGCTGCCTCCAGCGCTCGTTTCTCCAGCTGCGGGACCATACGCAGTTCGCCACCGAGCCCGATCTCGCCAATCGCCACTGCGGTCGGATCGACCGGCCGGCCGCGCAAGCTGCTGGCCACCGCCGCGGCCACGCCGAGGTCGACTGCGGGCTCGTTCACGTTTACCCCGCCTGCTACGCTGACATACACGTCGTGGCTCGCGAGTGCCATGCCCGCTCGTTTCTCCAACACCGCCAACAAGACGACGGTGCGATTGTAGTCCACGCCTGCGACGGTGCGCCGCGGCATGCCGAAGACCGTGGGCGTCACCAACGCTTGCACCTCCACGAGGAGCGGCCGCGTCCCTTCCATGGCGCACACCACGGCGGATCCTGGTGCCTCGGCGGCACGTTCGGAGAGAAAAGCTGCCGATGGGTTGAGGACATCGCGCAGACCCGTCTCTCGCATCTCAAAGACCCCAATCTCGTTTGTGGATCCAAAACGGTTCTTGGTCGCGCGGATGATGCGGTACGCGTGGTGCCGGTCGCCTTCGAAGTACAAGACGGTGTCCACGATGTGTTCGAGCACCCGCGGGCCCGCGAGTTGACCCTCTTTGGTCACGTGCCCCACGATGAGCACGCAGATGGTTTGGTCCTTCGCTAGCCGCATCAGGTCGGCGGTGCACTCCCGCACCTGCCCGACGCTGCCAGGCGCCGATGACAGACCCGGCTTAACAACGGTCTGGATGGAGTCTACGACCACCACCTGCGGATGTTCCAGCTTGCAGGCCCCAAGAATCGCCTCGAGGTTGGCTTCCGCCAAGAGCAACAGGTTAGGGGTGGCCACACCCAACCGATCGGCGCGGAGTTTGACCTGGGCGGCGGATTCCTCGCCACTGACATACAGCACCAGGTGCCCGGCCTCGGCCAGGTTCCGACAGGCCTGCGTGAGCAAAGTGGTTTTCCCGATCCCGGGATCGCCGCCGATGAGCACCAGCGACCCGGGTACAAGGCCCCCACCCAATACCCGATCCAGTTCTGCCGACCCGGTCGCCATGCGCGGCTGTGAGGTAGACACGACCTCGGTCATCGCGACTGGCACCGCCGGCGGGGCAGGCCGTTGCGAGCCGACCTCACCCCCCATTTCCTCCACCAGGGAATTCCACGCCTCGCAGGCAGGACACCGCCCCAACCACTTCGGGGAGGCGTACCCGCAGGCTTGGCACACATATTGGAGTCGCGATTTACTCATCGCACCCATCTCGCCAACAGAAAAGCCCGGCTCTCCACCGGGCCGTTCGTATGCGTCCGCATCTGAGGGACTACTCTCCTCCACGTGCGCGCTGGCTAGTCTCCCTTCAATGCCGGTTCGGGTTGTCGCTTGCGCTCGAAGACGATCCGTCCGTCCCGGGCGTCGACGACGACCGTGTCCCCGGTGCTGAAGTTCCCCCGCAGCAGCTCATCGGACAGTTGATCCTCAATGAAGCGCTGAATCGTCCGCCGCAGCGGCCGCGCGCCGAACGTGGGATCGAACCCCTCCTTGGCCAGGAGGTCCTTAGCTGCCCCTGTCAGCTCGAGGGACATGTTCTGTCCACGCAGCTCGCGTTGCACGCGGGCGATCAGAATGTCGACGATCGCTTTGAGCTGGTCGCTGGTCAGTGGCCGGAAGATAATCACCTCATCGATCCGGTTGAGAAACTCCGGACGGAAGGTACGCCGTAGTTCTTCGGTGATGTGCTCTTTCATGCGCCCGTAGGCACTTTCGACGGCCTGCCGCTCATCGGGGGTCGGCTTGAAACCGATGGCGACCTCCTTCTCCAACAGCGGCGCGCCGACGTTGCTCGTCATGATGATGACCGTGTTCTTGAAGTCCACGGTGCGGCCTTGGGCATCCGTCAGGCGACCGTCATCGAGAATCTGCAACAGCGCGTTGAAGATCTCCGGATGAGCCTTTTCGATCTCGTCAAAGAGCACCACTGAGAAGGGCCGCCGCCGCACCTGCTCGGTGAGCTGGCCACCCTCCTCATAGCCCACGTAGCCTGGCGGAGAGCCCACCAGCCGGCTGATGGTGTGGCGTTCGCTGTACTCCGACATGTCGATACGAATCAGGGCGTTCTCATCGCCGAACAAGAATTCGGCGAGCGCGCGGGCAAGCTCGGTCTTCCCGACCCCGGTGGGACCCAAGAAGATGAACGAGCCGACCGGCCGTCGGGGATCCTTCAGGCCGGTGCGGGCGCGCCGGACGGCCTTGGCCACGGCGCTGACCGCCTCTTCCTGGCCAATGATACGCTCGTGAATGGAGGCCTCCATCTTGAGCAGCCGCTGGGTCTCCTCTTCGACCAGCCGGGTGACGGGGATCCCGGTCCACGACGACACCACATCGGCAATGTCTTCAGCCGAGACTGTGCTGATGTCGCGCCCCTTCTCGCGCTTCCAGGAGGACTCCAGCTCTTCCAGCTTCTGGCGCAGCACGCGCTCTTTATCGCGCAGCTGCGCCGCCTTCTCGAAGTCCTGGCTTTTGATCGCTTCTTCCTTCTCTCGGCGGACGCGATCGACTTTCTCAACGGCCTGACGGACCTCCTGAGGCAGGAAGGAGGCCGCGAGCCGGATCTTGCTGGAGGCTTCATCCATCAGGTCGATGGCCTTATCGGGCAGGAACCGGTCGGCGATGTACTTCTCGGCCAGCGTCGACGCCGCCACGAGGGCTTCATCGCTGATGGTGACGCCGTGGTGCGCCTCGTAACGCTCCCGCAGCCCTTTCAGGATTTCGATGGTCTGTTCGACCGTGGGCTCACTCACCAGGATGGGCTGGAAGCGGCGTTCCAACGCGGCGTCACGTTCCACGTACTTGCGGTATTCGTCCAGGGTCGTGGCCCCGATGCACTGCAGTTCGCCGCGGGCCAGCGCGGGCTTGAGGATGTTACTGGCGTCGATCGCGCCTTCAGCCGCCCCGGCACCGACGAGGGTGTGCAGCTCGTCGACGAACAGCACCACCTCGCTCTGCGCCTTGCGAATCTCGTCCATCACTTTCTTCATCCGCTCTTCAAACTCACCACGGTACTTGGTCCCGGCCACCAGCGCAGCGAGGTCCAGCTGCACGACGCGCTTGTTGCGCAGGATCTCCGGGACGTCGCCGCGCACGATACGCTGGGCGAGCCCCTCGGTGATCGCGGTCTTGCCCACGCCAGGTTCGCCAATGAGAGCGGGATTATTCTTGGTGCGGCGAGAGAGGACCTGAATCACCCGCTCGATCTCGCGCTCGCGGCCGACCACTGGGTCGAGCTTGCTTTCGCGCGCTAGCTTGGTAAGGTCGCGGCCGAACTCGTCTAATGTGGGGGTCTTGCTCGACTGCTTGGTGTAGCCGGTCGTGCCTTCTTCCCCCAACAGGTAGACCACCTGGGCGCGGACGCGCTCCAGGTCGGCCCCCATCGCCTCGAGCACCCGCGCGGCGACGCCCTCGCCTTCTCGGATGAGACCGAGCAACAGGTGTTCGGTCCCGATGTAGTTGTGTCCGAGCCGACGGGCCTCGTCTAAAGCGAGTTCTAAGACCTTCTTGGCGCGGGGGGTAAAGGCAACTTCCTCGTACGGGGTGCGCTCGCCGCGGCCAATCGCGCTCTCGATCTCGGCGCGGACGCGGTCGGGAGAGATGTTCAGGCTCTCGAGGACTTTGCTCGCGACACCCTCACCTTCGCGGATGATCCCCAGCAGGATGTGCTCGGTGCCGACGGCGCTGTGGTTGAGGCGCTTGGCCTCTTCCTGGGCGAGGATGATGACGCGCCGGGCTCGTTCTGTAAACCGCTCGAACATCGCGATAACGTCCCCCTCTCCGCCAGAGTGTACGTAGGTTTGTGGGTAGTGTCCCGACCACTTCGCGGGGCGAAGGTGTCAGGCGGTAGAGGCTTAAGTTGCCCTACGAGTTCTGCTCCGGCGGAGGTCCCTCCTGCTCGGGCCTCCTGCTTCCCCAAAGCGAAAGAATCGCGTACCTGCGTGAACGCACGTGCTCGCGAGTGCATTCCCACCCGCGACCGTCTCCTGCCTCCATTGTACCCGGGAGGGAGAAAACAAGACAGGGGACTTTCGCAACGAACGATCCCGCCCTGGGAGGAGCGGGAGGTACCCCCGAGCTACTTGATGTGTAGGACAGTATACCGCATCTTGCCTGCCGGGGCGGAAACCTCCACGGCCTCGCCCTTGCGCTTGCCCAACAGCGCGCGGCCCACAGGAGACTCGTCGCTGATCTTGTCTTTGGCCGGGTCGGCTTCCGCGGACCCGACAATCATGTAGGTGATCTCGTCTCCGGAGGCGAGCTCCTTCACCCGCACGGTGGAGCCGACCGCGATCCGGTCCGGGTGGGTGTTCTGATTATCAATGACCTTGGCATTGCGCAACATTTGTTCCAGCTGCAAGATTCGGCCTTCCACGAACGCCTGCTCGTTCTTCGCGTCCTCGTACTCGGAGTTTTCCATGAGGTCGCCAAACTCTTTGGACTGCTTGATCCGCGCCGCGACCTCCTTGCGGCGCACCGTCTTTAGGTGTTCGAGCTCCTCTTCCAGCCGGCGCAACCCCTCCGGTGTGAGGATTGTCGCCTTGTCCGCCTTCGCCATCGTCAGACTCCCACATGAAGGGGCTTGAAGACAAAACACCGTAGGCCGTGTTCGACCTACAGCGCCCCCGCCTCTCTAATGCTGCGGCCCTGCAACAAAACTGAGGGCCCTTGCTCGCCCTCAGTGGGTCGGAGTATAGCCCATCCACCTGAGGCCGTCAAGCACAACTGCTCACACGTGCTCCCGTTCGCCTCGCAGACGCGTCCTCCTCCTCGACGGTGCAGAGGCCGCGGGGAACGAGTTCACACGCGCGCGAGGCGTCCGGGGTGAGCGGCGTGGCGAATCCGGTCGACTTCCGCGTCACTGATGGCGCGCTCAAACCGGCGGAAGCCGCTCAAGCGAAATCCGTGCTTACGGGCCAGCGCGGAAATCTCTTCCACCTGCGCGAGGGAGATCTCCTTGCCCAGGGTGAAGTTTTCGTACCGGCGTTCCAGCGCCAGGAGAATCGTCTCCGCCACACAGGCCTCGCACATCCGCGGCGGGAAGCCGAAGTCGAACCCGAAGTCCACCTCGCCGGGGACCTCGATCACCCCGCCGTCAATGACCAACACATCATTGCGCCGCTCGTAGACCACCCGGGAGACGTTGCGGGGCCGCGCCACATCGCACACCACGGCCCCGGGCCGCAGGTCGTCCGGTTCGATCAAGACGTCGGGAGCCGACGAGACGGTCAGCACAACATCGGCCTCGCGCACCGCTTTCTTCACGTCCGTGTCCACGGCGATGTCAGCCCGGGACCCCGACCGCAACCGCGCCTGCAGCGCATCGAGGGCGTCGGGGGTGCGGGCCACCAACAGCAGTCGGCCCACGCTACGGGCTAGCATCTGGCTAGCGACCGCGCCGATGGATCCCGTGGCGCCAATAACAGCGGCCGTGACGTTTGCGGGATCGATACCCACGCGCTGCGCGGCCAGTAGCGCGCCCTCCACCGCCGTCGCCGCCGTGTAACTGTTTCCAGTCGTGACCGCGATGCGGACGTTGTTGGCCACCGTCACCCCGCGATCGCCCACGATCTTCGTGAAGGCGCCCAACCCCACGATCCGCGCGCCCTGCGCCTCGGCGATCCGGCCACACTCGATGAGGCGCGGGTAGACGAACTCCAGTGGGGACTCCATCAACAGACGCGGCGTCAGGGGCAACCCGATGAACCATCCCTCAGCCCGCGCCCCCGTCGGCGACTGGATGCCGGTGATGTGGGAGACGAGGCGGGGCCGGACGCGGCGGAAGGCGGCTTCCACGAACCGATCAGGCAGGTAGCGGACGAGCGGGTATTTCCGCGCGAAGTCGGCGATGCGCAGAGGGTGCAGGACGAACGCGAACCGGCCTGGCTCGCCGCCGGGCGCGGGTGGAGGAGAAGGAGGCGCAGGAGAGGTCATGGGCGCACGGGGCTCGCTTGACGGGCCCAGCTGGGAGCGGCCCCGGGATTCAACTCCTCCACGCGCGGTTCGAAGCCCGCCCGCAATGCGGTCTGCAGGTACTCTTCGGTCGAGATATCCTCGGGCGGACGACCCAGGAGTGCCACGACAACTCCCTGCAACACGTTGGTGGCGAAAGACCGACCGCCCATATCCGGACCGTCGGTAACCAACAACCACACTCCGCGCTCGCGGAGGGCGACAACGTCCGCGGGCGTGATCGTCTGTGTGAGGATCACTTTGCCGCGGAGATCTGAGGGCATGAACCGGCGAATGAGTAAGAAATCTCCGGCCACCACATCAGCCCATGCGTAATAGCGTCCCCACTTAGGGGTGATCTCATCTTGCTTCTTGCCCGTGGGGTACAAGAACTTGATCGGCAGCTTGGTGAGAATCGGCAGCAACGCTGCGGCGACAATTTTTACCGTGGTCAGAGAGTGCAGTGGGATCGGCAAGCCCAAGGCGAAGATGAAGTCACCAAACAGGGTCTGGGCGCCCGCGTCGGTGAATGCTTCCGCCATCCCGTAGCGGTCGACCGAGGACACCAGGAGCACTTTCCGGCCCCGCAGCGACAACCCTTTGCGGTGGGGAAGGTAGTCGGTGATCAGCCACCGCTCCCAGGACGCCTTCATCCCACCGCCGTCGACGAAGGGGGTCTGCCGGATATTACGGACGAGCCCGGCGGTCTCGCGGATAAGGTACTTGCGCTGACCCGCGCGCAGGTAGAGGTCCGTCCCGCCCAAGCCCAAAGCGTCCACCCGGCCGTCTAACTCCTCCAGCAGGGCCCGGGCGCGGCGGACATCTCCGTCGGTCCCTCGACGCTCAATGACGAACCGCTGGCCCAGGATGTCGGTCTCGAATCGGTGATCCCGGCTGTGGCTACCCAGACTGACTGAGACGACGCGCTTGGTGGTCATGGCGGCTTCCCCGAGGGACTACGGGCCCCGACGGCTGAGTCCTTTCACAGCGATGCGGTGCGCGCGGCGTCGGTGGCGACCCGGTTCCGTTCGTGAATGATGCGCAATCCCTCTAGGGTGAGCAACGGGTCCAGGTCGTCAAAGCACCGGCACTCGTCGACAATCAGTTCCGCCCATCCCCCCGTGGCGATCGTCGTCGCATGGCCGCCGAGCTCAGCGCGCATGCGGCGGACAATCTCGTCCACTTGTCCGACGAAGCCATACAGGATCCCGGCCTGCATGGCCGTCACGGTCGACCGCCCGATCACGGCCTTCGGCTTGCCGAGTTCGACCCGGGGCAACTGCGCCGTGTGCTCCACCAGCGCATCGACGGATATCCCGATGCCCGGGGCGATCGCGCCCCCCAAAAAATCGCCCTCCGCGGACACCGCCGTAAACGTCGTGGCCGTCCCGAAATCGGCCACGATGGCTGGGCCGCCGTACTTCTGGTAGACGGCAATGGCATTGCAGATGCGGTCCGCCCCGACTTCTTTGGGGTTCTCGTAGAGGATGCGCATCCCGGTGCGCACCCCCGGTCCGACCACGAGCGGGGTGACCCCGAAATAGCGCTGACACAACCGTTCAAACACCTCGGTCAGGGGCGGCACCACAGAGGAAATGGCCGCGGCGTCGATCTGCGCAACTTCCAGTCGGGCGTACTTCAGCAGCGCATGCACAATCATCGCGTACTCGTCGTCCGTCTTATCCAAATCCGTGGCGATGCGCCAGTGGGCCTTCAGATCGCTACCCACATATCCGCCGATCTTGATCTGCGTGTTATTGACGTTGAGCGCGAGCAACATCGTGCGCTAACCCCTCTCCCGGGAAGAAGACACGGCCCGGTACACCGGCACGGTGATGAGGACCGCCAGAAGCATCTCTGTCAGACCGTACGTGGCCCCGATCACGAACGCCGCCCCGGCAGGAATGAACCCCAACGCGACCATGAGCGACAAAACCCCGACGGTATTCGTGAGCGTCCCCGCCACCGCCGCAGCCGCAGGGGCTGCGTTCTTGCCGGCCAGCAGCCAGTACGCAATCACCGCGGCGGCAAGGGCGGCGAAGACGTGCAACCAGGGCTGCGGACCCGTCACCACAGCCACGGAATGGTAGGCGGTGTTAAGCCAGGTCGGGGCAATCTTCCCGGCGATATACGCAGACTCAAAGCGTGCGGCCCCCGGTCCCAGAATGGTGAAAATAAAAGCTCCGAGCGCAGCGGCGGAGAGGCTGCGAGCGTACCTCGGCTGCAACAGGGAGAAGACCAGCGCGGCGACCACGCCGATGAGGATCCGCGGGCCCAGAGCGATGAGGGGGTTACCGAAAGCGGGATTTGTGTGCCGGAGAAAACTGATCACCCCAAAGATGGCGCCGACAAAAGCGCCCACGACCGGCCCCGCCAGAATCCCCGCCACAATCGCCGGAATGTGCAACGTGGTTGCGTTCACGGCGGGCAAGGGGATGAGTCCCAGCGGGGTATATCCGAGCACAATCGCGACGGCGCCCAGGACGCCGGCGACGGTCACATCCTGCGTGGACAAACGAAAACCCCTCCTCGACGTGGCAGGGGCATACTCGCTGTGTGTCATCGTATTCCCTCCGTTCCAGTCTCAAAGAGTACCGGACGAAGCCCGTACCGCTCAATTCTCCCAGGGTCCAACCCTCACGGGGTATCGGCCTTTCCGTCAGTCTAACACAAGCGGCGTGACCGAGCACCTGGGAGCCATGGGGTCTCACCCCTCGTCGGCCAGACCGGCGATTTTGCCCCAACCCTTGGCCAGGCGGACCGCCCTCTTAATGGACTCGGCAATCGCTTCCACGGCCGCCACGCCGACCGCGATGAAATCGGCTTTCGCCACGCCCACAGACAGCGCGAAGACCGTATCCCCGTCGAACATCGTATGCACGGGCGCAATGACCCGCGCCAGCCCGTCATGAGCCACCTGAGCGAGTTTGTTGGCTTGCTCCTTGGTGAGCGCCGCGTTCGTCGCGATCACCCCCAACGTCGAGTTCGCCGAAAATCCCGGTGCGCGTGTTCCCCGGAGTAGCGCCTGCGCCGTGTTGAGGAAGTGACCCGTGTGCGGATCACGTGCGCCCGCGAGCACCTGCCCGGTCCGGTCGTCGATGACGTCCCCAAAGGCGTTCACGACGACCAGCGCGCCAACAATTACCCCCCCGGGCAGGCTGACTGCCCAGGTGCCGACTCCCCCTTTCATCGCTGTCTGGGGGCCCAACACTTTGCCCACCGTGGCTCCACTCCCCGCTCCCACGCTGCCCTCATCGACCGGCCCCGCCGACGCCCCGCGTGCGGCCGCGTAGCCCATCTCGGCGGTAGGACGCACGGTTGCACTCCCTATCATCAGGTCGAAGATCACCGCCGCGGGAACGATTGGGACTTTCGCGACCACCGCGTCGAACCCAATCCCCTGCTCCTCGAGGTAGCGGACGACGCCATCGGCGGCCGCAAGGCCGAACGCACTGCCCCCGGTTAACACCACCGCGTGCACACGTTCAACCAGGGTCATCGGACGCAGCGCGTCGGTCTCGCGTGTGCCGGGCGCTGCCCCGCGCACGTCTACCCCGCCTACCGCACCCTGTCGGCACACGATGACCGTGCAGCCAGTCGCGGCACGCGCATCGGAGGCGTGGCCGACTGTAATCCCCGAGACGTCAGTGATTTGCGGCATTGCTAGGGGGGCTGGACGCTGACCGAGCGCAAGGATACCTCCCCGGCCACGATGCGGCGGATACCGGTGCCGGTCCTCACCAGCAGAGCCCCCGTGCGGTCCACACCTTCAGCAACTCCCTCAAGTTCCTGTGCACCTGAGAGCCTCACCTGCCGACCTCGCGTGAGGTCACGCTCTCGCCAGCCGGCGAGCACGTCCTCGGCGTGGAGAGCGAGGAGGTCGTAGACACGTTCGAACTGTTCCAACAGCGCCCGGGCCAGAGCCGCGAGGTCCACGGGATGTTTCAGGACATTGAGCAGGGAGGTGGCGATGGGCCTGAGATCGGGAGGGAAGTGGTCGAGAGCGATATTCGCATTAACCCCGATTCCCGCGATGACCACTGGTCCGCGCGACTCCGTCAAGACTCCGCCGAGTTTCTGCTCACCGAGCATCAGGTCGTTGGGCCACTTCAATCCGACCCGGACGTGGGCGATCTCCTCCACGGCTCCCGCCGCGCCGACGCCCGCCGCGAACCCCACCAACGGCCACTGGTCGGCGGGGAGAGCAGGACGGAGCACGACCGAGAGCCACAGACCCCCTGCCGGGGAAAGCCATGCTCGTTGGCGTCGCCCGCGCGCTCCGGTTTGCTCAACTGCAAGTACGGCGGTCCCTTCTGCCGCCCCCTGCGCGGCCAGGGTTGCGGCCTCATCGTTGGTGGACCCCACCTGGGGATAAACATGCAACCTCTGTCCAAACCGGTGCGACCGCAGCCCCGCTTTGATGGCAGATGCCAAGTCCTCCCTCATTGCGTCCGCCTCCCGGGGATGCGGCAGGCCGTTTGCCCCGACAGGGGTGGCCTCTCAGGACACGTCTCGCGTCGTTTGAGTATCGACCCCTTCGGGGTGCGCCCTTGCAAGACTCTGGCGAGCATCATCGCTCGACCAACGGGAACAGGGAGCCCAGGCGCGACTGCATCTCAGCCACCAGGCCGTCTAACTCTCCTAGGGCCAGAGCGTCTGCGTCGATAGTCACGACCGGGCAGAGGGAAAAGTGTTCGACCCACTCCGCGTAACGTTCGTTGAGTTGCGCCAAGTACTCTGTGGGAATCCGCTGCTCGAAATCCCGGGCGCGCGTCTTAATCCGGTGCACGAGCGTGGGCACCGACGCCTTCAGGTAGAGGATGAGGTCCGGGGGCCGTAAGAACTGCAGCATCGTGGTGAACAGGTCGTGGTAGTTGCGGAAGTCGCGTTCATCCATTTGGCCGTGCAGGTACAGGTTGCGGGCAAAGATCTCGGC
Organism: Armatimonadetes bacterium 13_1_40CM_64_14; assembly: GCA_001917855.1. Taxonomy (GTDB): domain Bacteria; phylum Sysuimicrobiota; class Sysuimicrobiia; order Sysuimicrobiales; family Kaftiobacteriaceae; genus 13-1-40CM-64-14. The sequence continues at coordinate 17,821 of MNEU01000082.1, forward strand.
GTCCTCATAGATCGTCCGGTCCTGGACGATGGACTCCGCGGCCCGCACGATCTGTTGGTGGTGCTGGAAGCGCTTGCTGAGGAAGAAAACCTGCAGGTGAAAGCTCCACCGGCTCATGTCGCCGTAGAAGTCGGGGAGATACGGGTTCTCATCCACCACCTCGTAGTACGGCGTCCAGCCGAGCTTCTCGCTGAGCAATGTGGTGACCGTGGATTTCCCGGACCCGATGTTGCCGCTGACGGCGACAAACCATTTCACGTGACGGCAGTCCCTCTCCGGAGATCGGGCGTGTGGCGGCGCCTTCCATCCGACCGCAATCATCTGACCGGCGCTACCCGGGCACCTCTTCGGTCACATAGCGCAAAATCCCCTGCAGGTCAGCGGGGCGGAAGATATCGACGGCATCGGTATCGACGCGGAGCACCGTCGTGTCTTCAAAAGCGTCGAAGAACTCCTCATACGCCCCGCACAGTCGATCCAGGTAGTCAGGGGCGATCGTGCGCTCAAAGGGCCGGTCCCGCAGGGCAATCCGCCGCAGCAGAGTGTCCAGCCGCGCAGTCAGGTAAAGAATCAGGTCCGGCTGAGGGGTCATCGGGGCAATCAGCTGGAACAGCCGATCATACAGATCCAGCTCCTGAGCATCGAGATTCATGCGGGCAAAGAGCCGGTCTTTGGCAAAGATGTAGTCGCTGATCACCGGACGATGCTGTTCGCGCGCCCGGCGGAGAACCTCCTGTTGGCGGTAGCGGCTCAGGAAGAAGAAGATCTGGGTCTGAAACGCATACCCGCGGATGTCCTGGTAGAAGTGGTGCAAGAAGGGATTGTCTTCGACCACCTCCAGCACCACTTCGGCCGCCAAGGGCTCGGCGAGCAGTCGGGCCAGCGTGGTTTTCCCAACACCGATGGGCCCCTCGACGGCGACGAATAGGCGGCGGTCGCTTAGCTCGGGGATCAACGCACGCTGGCGGGTGCGGGGCGGACGGTAGTCCACGCCGGGTGGGATCACGAGGACGTCACCTTGCGGATTGCTTGATCACGAACTCCGTCCAGAAATGACGCCACTCGCTGGCCCCCGGGCAGCCTGACGTCTGGGCCGATCTCGACCAGCGGCTCGAGCACGAATCGCCGGCGGGTCATCTCTGGATGGGGGATCACCAACCTCGGCGTGGTCATCGCCAGATCGGCGTACAGCAGGATGTCGATGTCAATCGTCCGCGGTCCCCACCGCTGCGTCCGCACCCGGCCGAGGCCCCGTTCGACGGTCAGCGCGAGATCCAGGAGCTGAAGCGGCAGCAAATCCGTGTCCACTTCTACGACGAGGTTGAGGAACCACGGCTGTTCGGAGACCCCGACCGGGGCGGTTTCGTATAGCGAGGACTGCTTCCTCACCCGCACCCGCTTGGAAGTCTCCAAGCGGGTCAGGGCCTCTCGGAGCATCGCCGCGCGGTCGCCCTGGTTTGAACCAAGGCCCAGGTAAGCGGTGACGGGCGAGGGACCCGAGGCCTCGTGAGAGGGGCTTGGCCGTGGAAGGGAGCTCATGCTGTGTCATCGCTTCTCACGACGCATCTCCACCCCTGCGGACTCGAGGGGACCGGGCAGCTTCACTTGCGGTTTGCGGACGCGGACCGTGACGGCCGTGACGCGGTCGAGCGCTAAGATCCTGGTCGCTATCGTCTCTGCCAGGGTCTCGACGAGATTTTGGGGCGCGCCCAGCATGACATCCTTCACAATCCCGTAGACGTGGCGGTAGTCAATGGTCCGGTCGAGGTCGTCGTTCTGTCCTGCGGCCCGGAGATCCGCCTCCAGGTCTACGTCCACGAGGAAGTCCTGGCCCTCGGTGCGCTCCTCCCCCAACACGCCGTGGTGGGCACGAAACCGCATGCCGGAGAGGAGCACGTGGTCAGGCATGCCGCCTTCGCCCTCGATCGGAACGTCTCCCCCGCCGTCCAGTCTCCGTTTCAAACACAACGCGGCCCCTTTTGACCACCATGGCAACGGGATTGCCCCCGGACGGCGTCGGCCACTGACGGTAGTCGGGCAGGTCGAGGATCACAATGTCCGCTGCCTTCCCGAGGTCCAGGCTCCCCACTTCCTCCGCGGCGCTCACCGCGTGTGCCGCGTTGATCGTGGCGGCCACGATCGCTTCTTCTGGAGTCAGCTGCAGGTCCCGACACGCCAGCGCCACCACCGTAGGCATGGAATACTCCGGGGAGGTCGGGGGATTGTAGTCGCTGCCCAAGGCGATGGGGACTCCCAAATCCACCATCCGACGCGCCCGCGCATATGGCACACTACGCCCCGACACTGGGCCGGGCAGCAGCACCCCGATCGTGCCTGCCTCAGCCATGGAACGCAGCCCGTCATCCGACGAGTACACGAGGTGGTCCGCCGAGATTGCTTCCACGTCTGCGCCCAACGCGGCCCCGCCTAAATCTGACGACTCGTCGGCGTGGATCTTTGGATCCAACCCGACATTCAGGCCAGCCTCCAGCACCGTGCGGGCCTGTTCAGGCGTAAAGGCCCCAGCTGCGCACATCACGTCACAAAACTCCGCGAGGTCCTCCTCGACCACGGCGGGGAGCATCTCATTGGTTACCACGTTCACGTAGGCGTCCGGATCCTGCGCATACTCCGGCGGGACGGCGTATGCACCCAGAAACGTCGGAATCACATCGACCTCAAGCGCGGCGCTGAGCCGATGGGCGACCCGTAAGCACTTCAGTTCGTCTTCCACGGTTAAACCGTACCCGCTCTTCGCTTCTACTGTCGTCGTTCCGTGCGCCAGCAAGTGCTGCAGGCGCTCGCGCCCGAGCGCTTCGAGCTGATCTTCCGTCGCTGCGCGCGTGGCTCGAAGGGTCGCGACGAACCCGCCGCCCGAGCCCGCGGAGACGAGATGGGTGTGGGGATCGACGAACCCAGGAAGGACCACATGCGTTGAGGCATCGATCGTTTCGCACGACGCCGAGGGGACGACTTCGGCGAGCACCTGGGCCGTCGGCCCCACTGCCACGATCGCCCCCTCCGCCGCCGCGACGGCGCCATCGACAACAAGGCCGAGCGTGTCGAGGTCTCCTCCGGTGCGCGGTCTCTCGTTGGGGCCGGCGAGCGTGACGAGCTGGCTCGCATGCACGATGAGCAAGTCGACTTCGGTTTTCATCGAGGAGGCACGGCGGGCGACATGTCCTCGGGGCCCCCGCTACTCTATCAGCCGTGCTTCCAGGATTTGCTCGCGGCGGAAATTCTTCAGCCGGAGGCACGCGCGCGCGACGTCGGCCACGGCATCGAGGGGAATGATCCCCACCACTTCGCTGTCCTCGATCTCGACGGCGTACCGAGCCGCTTCCGTCCGCACCACCTCGACCGCGCGGGCCAACGACGTGGCCGCGTAGTCGAGCAGGTTCATGGACACTTGGGCGCGACCGCTCTCACTCACGACCCCCATTGCCTGCACGTGCATCAATCCTCCGCCGCGCTCCCGCACGGTCCGCGCGATCGTCTTGGCGACCTCCACGTCGGTGGTTGTCAGGTTGATGTTGTAGGCGATCAGGGGCCGACGCGCCCCGACCACGGTGGCTCCAGCGGTCGGATGCGGGGTAGGCGCGCCGACATCCGGCGCCCAGGACGGATCGGCCATCTTCTGCACCAACCCTTCGTACTCGCCCGCGCGGATATCGGGCAGCCAGCGCCGCTGGGGCCGTGTGGCGGCTTCCGCGTAGAAGTACACCGGCACCCGCAACGACTCCCACAGCTGCCGCCCCAGGTCTCGAGCAGCTGTCACGCACTCGTCCATCGTGACGCCGGAGATGGGTACCAGGGGAATGACATCCACCGCGCCCAGCCGCGGATGTTCTCCGCGATGTGTCGTCATATTAATCAACTCGACTGCGCGGCGGGCGGCACCGAGGGCGGCGGCTTTGACGGCGGTCAGGCTGCCCACGAAGGTGATGACGCACCGATTGTGACTTCCATCGGCCTGCACGTCGAGCAGCCGCGCACCGGAAGTGCGACGCACTTCATCCGCGATGGCGGCGATCACATCCTGACGCCGCCCCTCACTGAAATTCGGAATACACTCCACCAGTGGATGGCTCACGCATGTCTCCGAGAGAAGTGCCCCCCTAATTTCTGTGTGTCTAGAATCTTCTCCTCGGGTGGCCTGTGCGCACGCTCGATGGGGCGTCCGGCCGGAGGAAGCACCTGTCGCAGCAGCGAACACGCACGGCACCAGCTCATGCAGGAGATGAGAGGTCGTCCCGCTAGGACCGACGAGAGCACGGACCGGTTGGGCCGGTTTCTCGCGCTGGTCTTACGGCACAAACCCGATAGCGTCGGCATTACTCTGGACCCAGCGGGGTTTGTCGAGGTCGAGGTCTTAGCCCAGGCGATCGCCGCCCAGCCTGGCTGGTCCTCCGTGACTGGCGATGCGATCCGGGCGGCCACACAGAAAGACGCCAAACGATACGAAATTTCCGGCGACCGTGTGCGGGCGCGATATGGCCACAGCGTCCCCATCGCCACGCCGGGAAAAACGGTCGTCCCCCCGGAGTGGCTGTACCACGGCACGGCGCCTGGTGCGCTGGATGCGCTCCGGCAGCAGGGACTACAGCCTCAGGGACGGCAGTTCGTTCACCTCTCCGTGACACGTCAAGATGCGTTGACGATAGGCCAGCGCCACAGCCCCGACGCTGTCGTCGTGACCGTCCAGGCCCGGGAGGCGCACCACACCGGGATTCTGTTCTACCAGGCCTCGCCCACGGTTTACCTCGTGCGGGAAGTGCCACCGACGTTCTTGCGCGTCCCGTAGGGAATTCGCGCGTGGCACCTGAGGAGAGGGAGGGAATGGACCTCGAGACCGTCCCATCCCAGTACGATGATTTTGCCTGGTTTTACGACACGTACTGGGGTACTGGGCCGACGTCGTTTTCCACTCGCGTGGTGCCGGTCCTGGAACACCTCCTTCTGCCGCACGTGCGGCAGGGAGGCTCCATCCTCGACCTCTGTTGTGGAACGGGGCAACTGGCCCAAGAGCTGACCGCCCGGGGCTACACCGTCACCGGGGTCGACGGGTCGGCAGAGATTCTCAAATACGCCCGCGCCCGTGCGCCGACTGTCGAGTTTATTCACGCAGACGCGCGGGCGTTCTCTTTGCCTCCCCAGTTCGATGCAGCCGTGTCTCTGTACGACAGTCTCAACCACTTGATGCAAGCCACCGACCTCGACGCCACGTTCACGAATGTTCAAGGCGCTCTCAAACGGGGCGGACGGTTCCTCTGCGACTTCAACATGCTGGCCGGGTTCGAGGCGCGCTGGCGGGGGTCATTCGGTCTTGCGGCCGACGACCACGCGCTTGTCTACCGATCTTCCTTCGATGCGGGAAGCCGAATCGGACGCGCCGCTGTGACGATGTTCCGTCTGCAGCACAACGCGTGGCGGCGGACTGATCTGACGCTGCACCAGCGCTGCTACCCGGAGGAAGAAATCACCCGTGCCCTGCGCGCGGCGGGGTTCACCGAACTCGCCGCTTTTGACGCCGCACAAGACCTGGGGATGCAAGGCAATGTCGGACGAAGCTTCTTTCTCGGTCGCGCCCGCTAAAAGGGGCACCCCGCAGCGACAATGTCCGCCTTCCTCGGGTGACCCGTCAGAAGGGCTTCGCAGGGACGCCGTGCAAGGCACGCAGCAAACGGATCTGCCCGCAGTGATAGGCGTCATGTGGTGCCATACTATAGATCTTGTACAGCGGGGACTTGCCCCCTGGCAAGGGCCGGGCTAGGTCCGCGTCAGTCCGTGTCGCGAGTCCGATCACCAGCTGCTTCTGCGCCATCCGCAGGCGCTCGACCGCGGCCTGCCAGGTCGGCTCACCCGTGTCACGAATCTCGAGCCAGTCGAGTTTCTCGGCCCACCCGGATGGCCGCGGAGCCTCGCCGGCTAAGCGCGCCACTTGGTACTCCTTCCACAGCGACAAGTGGTTCACAATCATCCAGATTGAGTTCGTGGCCCGTTCAGGTTTCCACGTCGCCTGGCTGGCCGTGAGCCCCTCGAGGGACGCGGTCAGCGGCGCTTGCCAGCTCTCTTCCTCGAACACCTCGGTCAGCAGCTCGATGAGCCGGTGGACCGCAGTCCGCATCGCCTTTTCCCGAGGGCGCCGGGCTGGACCCCGCGCGGTGCGGCCCCCTGCGCGTCCCCGACCGCTCGTCCGCTTATTCATCGACACGCGAGAACTGAATCACGGTCACGGTATCCTCAGGAGAGATTTCCCGCTCCCGGCCATAGATATTGGTGAGGAATTCGATGAGTTCTTCATGCCGACGCAACTCGGGATTATCGCGCTGGATTTCACGCGGGGTAACGTCGCGCAGCGATTTCACCTCCACCCCGTCAATGATGGCGGCTCCCACCTTCTTCCGGGTGCCAAAACGCCGGCCGACCGTGAGCCACACGATCTGCCCGGGTTGGTACTTGTCCGTCTTGTCGCCCAGCCGGATGGTAGCTGTCTTGCGACCATCTCGCAACTGCTCGGCGAACAACGCGGAATAGAAGTTGAGTGCAAACACGGTGGCCCCCTCACTCACACGGTCTGTTCCTCACACCGTCATTTTTTACAGGCTCCTGGTGTCACTCCAGGCTTGGGTGATACGTGGCGGTCACGTTCTTTTCGCCACGCTTGCCGACCACGGTCGCAAGTGTAATATCCTTGTACGTAATCTTCGCATTCACCGTCTTGATTGCATTCATTTGGGACATGATCATCTGAGAGGCCAACAATCCCTCGGTCTCTAAATCCTTTCGCGCCTCGACCTTGTCCTCCGGCTCGATGAGCACCATGGCCTGATTATCGACCACCTTGTCTCCCGGCTTCACGAGCACCTGGACCACTCGGCCTGTGCGCTCAGCCGAGGCAGCTAGCTTGACTTCCCCGGTGGTCGTCCGCACGTAGACCAGCGGGTCGCCCTTGACCACGCGCAAACCGGCCATGACCTGATCCAAATTCTTCGCCACGACCTCGCCGATGACGGTGGACCGCGCCGCGGGGGGATACGTCGCCGACTCCCATTTCACATCCACGGTCCCCGCCGCTTCATCGACCTTGATCTCCTTCACGGTCCCCCGGCCGATGATGTTCTCCACCAGGTTTTTGGCCAGGACGTCGGGCGCAGGCGGTCGCATCGCCTCCTCCTGCCTCCGGCGGTACAGGTAATCCCAGGTGAACAACCCCGCACCCGCGACGACCACCACCGCCACATAGATGGCCACCGGAACCCAGCTGAGGCCGGTCTTTTTCGCCAATCGGTCTGCACGTGCCACCTTCCACCTCCTGCTCGACGAAGTCCCTGTGTCCCTCATTGCCGACACCGAGGCCCGCGAGATCGAGTCGCGTCGGTCAGACCGACTCCGAGTCGGATTCGCGCTACAAAGCGTGCTGAGCGGTGTTGAGTGTCTCGATGACCAGCGTTGGCAATCTTTCCCAAAACGACGAACGGACCACGCGGAGGCCAGCGGGAGAAACCTGCTCGAGCTTGACCTCGTCTCTCGTGATCGCTCTTCCCCTGTGTTCGCGGGGGGGGAGAGCTCTCCTTTCCGAAATGCCAGGAGGCTGCCTAGGCAGGCAGCCCCCCTCGTGTGCTCTAAAATCTCGACTACGACGCTTCTGGCTTCGGCTTCAACGCAGGCATCTGGGGTTCCGGACGCGCCGGCTCTGCCTTGACCTCGGCCGCGGGCGCCGTCTGAAGTTCAGGCAGTGGTTCGCCGGCCATCGCCTTGCTGATCTCTTCGCCTTCCAGGCTTTCCCGCTCCAGCAACGCCTTGGCCACCCGGTCCAGCTTCTCGCGATTCGCAATCAGGATTTCCCGCGCGCGGATGTAGCACTCGTCGGTGATGCGGCGGACTTCTTTGTCAATCTCGTAGGCGATCTCCTCGCTGTAGTTACGGGTCTCGACCAGATCCCGCCCGAGAAACACCGGGCCGTGGCGCTTGCCCAGCGACAGGGGACCGAGCTTCTCGCTCATGCCAAAATCGGTCACCATCCGGCGGGTCAGATCCGTGGCCTGCTCGAAATCGTTTTGCGCACCGGTGGTCACCTCGTGGAAAACGAGTTCTTCAGCTACCCGGCCGCCCAGCATCGCGGTGATCCGATCCAGCAACTCCGTCCTCGTGTAGGTATACTTGTCCTCCGGTGGAGCGGAGATCACGTACCCCAGCGCCATGCCACGCGGCAGGATGGTCACCTTGTGCGGGGGATCGGCGTTGGGCAGCAACTTCCCCAGCAGGGCGTGGCCTCCCTCGTGGAAGGCGGCGATCTCGCGCTCCTTCGGGCCGAGGATACGACTGCGCCGCTGCGGCCCGGCAATGACGCGCTCGATGGCCTCGTCCATTTCGGCCATCGTGATTTTCTTCTTATTGCGCCGTGCTGCTAACAGTGCGGCCTCGTTGACGAGGTTGGCTAAGTCGGCTCCGGAGAAACCCGGCGTGTGCTTGGCGAGCACGTCGAGGTTGACGCCCTCCCCGAGCGGCTTCCCGCGCACGTGGACATTCAGGATCTCCCGCCGCCCTTTGCTGTCGGGGTTGTCGACAACGATGCGTCGGTCAAAACGGCCCGGCCGCAGGAGTGCCGGGTCAAGGATATCCGGCCGGTTGGTGGCGGCAATGAGGATGATCCCGGCGTTGGGATCGAATCCGTCCATCTCGACCAGCAATTGGTTGAGGGTCTGCTCGCGCTCATCATGCCCGCCGCCCAGCCCCGCGCCGCGTTGGCGGCCGACAGCGTCGATCTCATCGATAAACACCAAGCACGGTGCACTCTTCTTGGCCTGCTCAAACAGATCGCGCACACGGCTGTTGTGCAGCAGCACCGGCTTCTCCCCGCCGAAGAACGCCTCATGGTCGCACCCGACGAGGTCGTACACGTACCCGTCGAAGGGCTTTCGCACGACCTGCTGCACGACGGCCTTCTTGTGTTCCCGCGTGCCAATGCCGCCCCGCAAGGGATTACTCGTTCGCCCGATTGTGAGGCGCCAGTAGGCCCCGTCGGGCAGGGGTTTGGACTTAATGATCCGACCGCCCCGCTGCTGCCCATGCCCAATTCCGGCTTTGATACCGTGCATCGCACATAGCCATGCCAGCTCTCGAATCAGACGCTGGCTTACCGAGGTGATCTGCAGTTTGCCCTCGGCCGTCGTGTAGCCGTCGCCGCTCGCCAAACCTTCGAGATAGGCGAGGAAATACGGATAGGAGAGGGTCCACAGCTGCGGGGGGACCTGCTTGTGGTGGCTCCCGGTGCCGCAGAACCTCATAAAGAACCGACCAAGCACGGCGGAGTAATAGACCAGCCGCGTGGCATGGTCGGGAGTATCCTGGACCTGAGGCTCGAGGCTAAAAGTCTCGCGCATGAGCCGCGTGCAATCGTCGATCAGGTCGGTTTCGTGTGAGCCAAAGCAAAACTCTAAGCTCCCGTTCGCCCGTCCTTCCGCCGTGTAATACCCCAGTAACTTGCAGAGGGCCGGGGTGAGGGCAACCTCGTTCGGGATCAGAGTTCTTGGATATCGGGTCGAAAGGTTCCGCGGCCGATGCTTGCCCGACAACCAGTGACCGACTGTGGCCTGCGACACGCCCACCTGCTGCGCGATCGCGCGTTGGGACAGGCGACTCCCGTTCGCGAGTGTAAACGCAAGGGCGCCAGCAGCAACCGGGTCCTCCTCAGCAAGCGGCAACCGCATGGGCGCCGCCGACTCGAAGCGGTGGGCGCGCACCTCGTGCAGCGTGCCCAGCACCTCGTGGAAAGTCCGCCGCACCTTGACGGGGAGGTCCACGAGCACGTCGCCGGGCTTAAGATCACGGACGGCCTTGGGCTTGATGCCACCGTGCCCGCGTACGAAGACGCTGTGATCGCCGGTGGCGCGCACGATTCCGCCGAGGTAGTGCAGTTCATAGATCTCGTCGACGCGGTGCCGGTACACCCCGCGGACGCGTGACCACGCGCTCGACTCGAATCCGAACAACCCTCTGAACCCCGACCTGCGCGGCCGAAAGCCCAAGGCCTCAACGCCCTGCACGGCGATGACGAACCCGTCCTGGCCTTCCTTAAAGAACCGATCGACGACTTCACTGATCGGGGTGAGCCGGATCCCTTCGGCACTCCGAATGAGTACTGGCGTGTCACCCGGCACCGAGGCGCCCACACCTACAAACATCTCCACAAACTCGGATCCCGAGATGGAGAAGAACGGAACGCCGGCTTCCCCGGCCACGGCCTTGGCCAGCAACGTCTTGCCGCTGCCCGGCGGGCCGACCAGCAAGACTCCCCGCGGGATTTTCGCGCCCAACGCCTGGAACTTCTTGGGGTGCTTGAGGAACTCGATGACCTCCTGCAATTCTTCTTTGGCCTCGTCGACGCCCGCGACATCATCGAACGTGACCTTGGGCCGGTTCTCCGTGTGCAAGCGGGCGCGGCTCTTGCCAAAGGACAAAGCCTGGTTGCTGCCACTCTGGGCCTGGCGGAGCATCAACAACCACAGGCCGATCAAGAGGAAGAACGGCAGCATTGTGGACAGTAAGCTGGGCCACAAGGCACTCTTGGACTTCGGTTCTACGGTGATCTGGGCGTTGCGTGAGCGCAAAGTTTCGAGGTACGAGGAGTCGTTCGGCGGCGCAAACGTGCGGAACGTCTGCCCGTCCTTGAAATGACCGGTAATCGCCTCGTCGCCGATCGTGACATCGGCGATGCGCCCGGCTTGCGCGGAGGTCAGGAACTGGCTGTATGTGATTTCCTCGCGCGCCTTGGGAGTGCGCAGCTGCGGCAAGAAGAAGTAGAGCACGACCGCCAACAAGATGGCCCACAGCACCAGGTTCCGCACGTACCGGTTAATCACGCGTTAAACCCCCTGCCCACCGTAACACCTCATCGGAGGCGTTATACTACCCTCGCTTCGGAACTATTGCCCCTCGCCCCTGATAGGCGTTTGCGCCACCATACACCCGCTGGCCCCGGCAATCAAGTCAGTGGTACCCCTACGGACCAACCCGGAGATGGACGACTTTCGTGCTGGCCGAGGTGATCTTGGCCGAGTCGGCAATCGTATGGCCTACGATCCACAGGATCTGGCCGCGGGCATCGGTCACAAGCGGAACGCGCGACCGCTGCCACCGCGGAACTTTGCCATCTACAAAGATGTCATGCACTTTCTTACTCCCCCGCAGACCCAAGGGCGCCACCCTGTCCCCGGGGCGCCAGGATCGCACCCCGACGGCGGCGCCGACCGCGTGCGCGTCCAGGTACACGGCATCGGATCGGCCAGACGCCACTTGCGGCAGCACCGCCCGATCAAGCACCTCCGCCGTGACGACAACACCGAAGTCGCGCGCATCAACTCGCCCAGGAACCGGCAGTTCATACGTACTCATAATGTCTGACCCAGCCACAGTGACTTCCACCGTTTCGTACCCCCGCCGCACTGCACACCGTCCCACCCTGATTTCCTGGCCGACCCGGCGGGAGGCGATGTCCAATCGTCCTACTGCACTAACGTCGCGAGGGAGAAGTTCTGTTCCCCCAATTTGTCGGATCGCGAGCCGCATCGCCCGCCGGACCATCTCTGGCGGCAGACCGTGCAGGGCCTCGAGGGTCAGTGTGATCGTGGATCGCGTCTGCTTCGCCCCCCCGACCACCCGCGCGGCCGCCGCCCAGAGCAGCCGGTCTGCATCCTGCGCCGCGGCGCCCATCTCCCACAGCAGCCGCCGGCCTTGGGGAACCCGGGTGTCAAGAGAGGGTAGCCAAGTTTCCCGCACCCAGTTGCGCACAAACCGCTGGTCGCGGTTGCTTGGATCCACTCGCCAGATTAGGCGCCGGGCATGCAGGTACTCGACGATCTGCGCCCGGAGCGCCTCAAGCAGCGGGCGGACGACCATCACCGACCCCAAGGGGCGTGCGACGGGAATGCCCGCAAGCACGCCCCAGGGGGCGTTTTGCAGCAAGCGCATCGCCACCGTTTCGACCTGATCGTCCCGGGTGTGCCCAGTGGCCACCCGAGATGCGCCCGTGGCCGTAGCCACGCGCGCGAATAGTGCGTACCGGGCCTCCCGGCCCGCTTCCTCGAGCGAAAGCCTCTTGTCGGTCGCCAGCGCGCGGATGTCGACCGATGCGATATGTACGGGCAGGTCCAATTGGGACACCAACCCCCGCACGAATTCAGCATCCTCGGCAGCGTCCGGGCGCAATTGGTGGTTCAGATGCGCGACGTGCAGGGTCAGATCGTACTCGGTGCGCATCGCCGTCAGGAGGTGCAGCAAGGCAACCGAGTCCGGTCCCCCTGAGACAGCGATCACCACGGTATCCCTGGGCCGCAGCAGCCCATGGGTCTCAATTGTGCGCCGCACCTTCCCCTGCAGATCGTTCATAGGGATTATCTCGGCGGCCTCATCCTCCCGGCCCCGTGACGCCAACAAAAAGGGGCGACGCTATGTCGCCCTCCGGTGTTTTCTTCCTCCCGATCCCCACCTACCCGCCGTAGGTGAGGCCCCGGGGAGGTCTTGCCACGAAGTGGTGGCGGCGGGGAGAGTCGAACTCCCGACACCGCGGGTATGAGCCGCGTGCTCTAACCAACTGAGCTACGCCGCCACAACGTGACGCATCCTGTTCATTATACTACTGCGCTCCGATGGTAACCTCCAGGGGCGGCAGTTTAATATCACGTCGGGTCCCCACGTGTCCTGTGAAGACCGCGATGGCCTGATAGGAACCGGAATCGACCCGGCGCCCCTGATAGTCTTCCTGGTCCCACGTCATCTGATACGTAAGAACATCGCCGGGCTTCAGCGTGACAGTCTCGAAGACCTGGATGAAGGCCTTATCGTGTGACCACCGCCACACCTCGTCTCCGCGCGGACGTCGTACTACAAGGTCAAAATGCTGCCCGCTGGTGAAGGTGATCGACACCGGGCCACTGCCCGCATTGCGCACGCGCAGCGCGACCTCGACAGGCTGTCCCGGTCCGTACACTGCGTAGGGCAGCGAGGCGTCGAGGCGAAGGTGTCCCTCCACATGCTCCACGCGCACTGGACCCGCCGCGGCCGTGAGAACCACTGCTCCTACTGTGATCATCCATCCCGCCAGCACAGTCACCACTCCTCTGGACTCGCTTCTACCGGAGAATACGCAGAGGGCGCCGTGGGCGTTCCGGGCAACGGTTGCAACGCGCGGGGGGAGAGTCGGGGGGAACGGTGCGTCACTTCATGCCGAGTTTCGGCATCTCAAAGCGTATCTTCCCTGCCGCAATCTCCTCGAGGGCGACCGTGACCGGGTTGCCGGAGTCCACTTCCACCATCGGAAGTGCCCCTTCTTTCAGCTGCCGGGCTCGCTTGGCCGCCACAATCACGAGCGCGTACTTGTTCTCGACCCGGCCCAGCAACGCCTCGAGAGGCGGCTTAATCACTTGTCGTCACCCCAGATGGGACTTCGGTGGGTTTCTTGAGGATAACAACTTATCTTACCAGTGGCCGCAACGGGATTCAAGGGAAACCCGGCGATCTTCCACGATTCTGGGCGGTCCAAAACTCTAGGGGGGAAAGTCTTCCCGCCACGCCGACGAAGCTAGGGAGGCTTTCGCAGATTGCTACTTTCGCTTGGGGGACGGCGGGGGGGGCTTGAACCGGTCGCGCAGAGCGGCTTCAAGCCTTCCGATCAGTCCAAAAACCGATACCAACCCGCCCAGCACCATGAGGCCTATCGAGCCGAAGTAGAGGAGGTCTAACGTCCGGACGTAATCGGCGAGGCTGAAGGACGGATCCGCCCTCAACTGTGCCGTCGCCATGTGCACCTCGGGAAACACGCGAGTGTATATGTAGAGTCCGCCCACGAGGGCGGTGAAACCGATCGCTTCAGCCAGCACGTCGGTGACCTTGCGGAGCGCCGCGCGGTACTTGTAGACTACCGGGACGATCGTGAAGGAAACCGTAATCAACTTGGCCCAGTCGACCTGACTGAGGTCCGGCATATTAGACATTCTAACTCCTACCTAGGGATAATAGCTGGGGTTGCACTAATCTCCTTCCCTGAATATCATGAACAAAGACATGGCGGCTGGGCGTTCCAACCCGGCCGCCGGTCCGTTCGATTCCACCACTGATGCCTTCTCCTGTCCAGCCGTCCTCTGCTCCTCCCCCCACCCCCCCACGCATCCACGGCCTTGGCCTCATCGGCTTGGGTGCAGTCTTCTCCATCACGCTCACGGCGCCGGTCACCTCGCTCTATCTGGACCGCCTCGGCCTCTCGACGGTGCACATCGGCGGCATCATTGGGGCGATATCGTTAGCCCTGATCGTATCGGAAGTCCTCGCGCTGGGTGCGAGCTCCTGGATGGGCCGTCGTCTCACCGTGCTCGCAAGCCTCGGGGGCAGCGCGATAATGTTCAGTTGCTTCCCACTCGCGGGATCGCTGGCTGCCCTCTATGTAACGCGGCTGATCCTTGGAGCGGCGCGCGGGCTCCTCTGGCCGGTTCTGTTCGCCGAGGTCGCCGAAGCCGGCGCATCGGCGCAAGTCCAGGCCTTGTTCGCCCTGTTCTGGCTGTACTTCGGAGTCGGGCAGCTGCTCGGCCCAGCAGTCGGCGGGTGGTTGGGCCAACAGGTTTCCCTCACGGCGCCGTTCTTCGGCGCCGCCGTTGCGTCCCTCGCCACCGCCGCGGCCGCAGGCGCCGTCCGGCCAGTGCGGGACATAAGTCCTAACCCGCTTCCCTCCTATGCGGCGTTGCTCCGGCAGTCGCCTGCTGTATGGCGTGCGTGGCTGTTAATTGTCTGCAATACTGTCGTGTTTGGCGTTTACACGACATTTCTTCCTCTATACGCCGTCGGCCGAGGGCGCACCCCGGAAGAAGTCGGCCTTGTGTTCACGGGCGGGGGTGTCGCATTCATCATCACGCAGGTAATACTGCACAGGATTCCAGTGCGAGTGTCGGCCGAGCGGTTGCTGATTCTTTCTTTCCTCGCGCGCGGGGTCGGCGTGGGCATCACACCGTGGCTGGGATCGTTCTGGGAGCTGTTTACCGTAAACTTCTTCACCTCCATCCTGGGTGCTGCGATTCCGCCAGCTCTCTCCAAGCGCATCACGGATCGCGCGCCGCGCGACAATCTCGTCGCGGCGATGGGGGGCCTCAATGCGGCCGCCGATTTGGGCTTTTTTGTGGGTCCGGTGGTGGGTGGAGTTCTGGCGGGAGGGGGGGTGCAGTGGGCGTTTGCGCTGGTTCCCGCAGTCACCCTACTCGCGCTAATCTTGCTTGTCGCAGACCCCGCTCACTCTCAGGGGGAACGGCCATCTTTCGCTACGCTCGAAGGAGACGGTCCACCACCATCACAGTGAACAACAAGGCCAAGTAGACGATCGAGTAGCCGAAAACGCGCATGGCAGCCGTCGGCGTGCGCTGGCGCCACAAACGCATGGCCAGCGCCACAAACAGTCCCCCGAGCACAGCAGCCGACAGCCCATACACGCGGCCCATACTTCCCACAGGAACGAGCAGGAGCGTGGAGAGCACCAAGACGACCGTGTAGATCAGAATTTGCCGCCTCGTCTCACTTTCGCCAGAGACCACCGGGAGCATCGGGACGTGAGCACGCGCATAGTCGTCGCGACGGAATAGCGCCAGCGCCCAAAAATGCGGCGGAGTCCACAAGAAGACGATGAGAAAGAGGACTGCAGCGGCCGGGTCCAAACGGCCCGTCGCCGCGGCCCACCCCACCAGCGGGGGCACGGCGCCGGCGGCACCCCCGATCACGATGTTCTGTGGGGTGGAACGCTTGAGCCACACGGTGTATACAAAGACGTAGAAAAGGAGCGCCGCGAGGGACAGGATAGCGGCCAGCAAGTTGACGAACGAGGCCATCTCCACGAAGGCGGCCGTCCCAAGCAGTACCGCAAACGCAAATGCAAACGGCGCAGCCACTCGCCCAGAAGGAATCGGTCGCTTTCGCGTGCGGGTCATGAGGGCGTCGATGTCCCGTTCAAGCACCTGGTTGATGGCATTGGCTGCACCTGCGGACATCGCGCCACCGGCCAGCGTGAAGACGATCAGCCACGGCGAGACTCGCCCGGGGGCGGCGACGAGCATAGAGGCGAACGCGGTAACGAGTAACAGGACAATGATCCGGGGTTTGGTCAGGGCTAAATAATCCATCACTCGGTGCATGCGCGGCCGGCCAGGTTCCCCAGCGTATTCAGGCCGATAGGGTTCCGACTCCGGCAGCGCATGCGCAAGTACAGCAAGCACAACGAGGGTGGCAAACAGTGCGACTGCCGTCGCGAGGTGGGCGACGGTCATGGCCTCGGCGAGTCGGTATTCGACGCTCAATCCTCCAAGGATCATCTGCACGATCAGTAAGCCCACGGCAATCGCGGACGCTGCCTGCAACTCGGGCCGACGGGTCTGAGTGCGGTATGCGGCGGTGGCGGTCACAATGATGAACACCCCCGTGAGGAGGGCCGCAAAGCGGTGCAGGAGGTGCGCGCTGACATGGCCCGTGAGCGATGGAACGAGTTGGCCGTAGCATAGGGGCCAGTCGGGACAGGCTAGCCCGGCTCCACTAGCACTCACGTAGCCGCCGATGAGCACAAGGAGGTATGTGGCCGCAACCGTGCCGATCGCCAACGTCCGGAAGGGGTCCCTTCGTCTTACCGCACGCTGCCCGACCATCGATGTAACGGCGAGCACAATCAACGTGGCGAAGAACCCCATCGCCGCACCCAAATGGGCCACCACAATCCAGACCGTCAACTCATGCCGAACCGTGAGAGCCCCCAACCCGACCTGGACAACCACAAGCCCCAAGGCTAAAAACCCAAGCCTAGGAATCTCCCTCTTGTCCGCCCTGCGGAGCCGCCACGCCAAGATCGCAAGGGCCACAGTTAGCAGCCCGACGATAGCAGCAACAAACCGGTGACACCACTCAATGATCACCAAGGGGTCCAGCGGGGGAAGAAGCCGACCGCGGCATAGCGGCCAATCCGGGCAAGCCAAGCCCGCCCCAGTGGCACGCACCAACCCGCCCAATACCATGAGAACGTACGTGGCGACGACCGCTACCGCGACAAGCCTAGAAAACCCCTTCATGCTCGGTTGATACCTTCCGCACAGAACCAGACACGCCTCTTCTTACGGATAGTGTTCGCCACCCGCATTGTGTTCCATGTCGGTGGAAGTCAGCCGTTCAAGTTTACCCATCCGCTTTGAATTCACGATAAGCCTGCTCGGCATGCAGATAATGGCAGTGGAAAGCCGTCCATAGAGAGCGCGGGTTCGCCGAACCGTGCGCATTCGCCCGAGAATCATAGGAGGGAAGGAACGGATCCCTCGCGGCACGTGCTCTTGGACAGGAGGGCGATGTCCTAAGAGCCCCGGACCGACGATCCTGTGTGCCGGAGGGATCCGGAGCCTTTCCCTTCTGGCACACAGACGATACCACCGGGGCGTCTCACGACCGTCACAAGAATGCTGGAATGGATGCTCTATTGTCCCGTTAACCCTGCAGACCCCTGCTGACCTACTTCCGAGGTGCCCACCGCCCTTGAAGCGAACAAAACGGCGCTCTCCCGCCCTGAGCGAATTCGCCCGGCGGGTAGCTGTTGCTGGTTCCTGACTTGTTTGCGGTGGTCTCCATTCTGAGCTGGAACGATCTCAACTGATACAGGATCGATGCGTTCGCCTAGTACTTTCGCAGCAGCCTCTGCAATCTTCCCGTTGACAGGAATCGCCATGAATCGGCGCCGCATAGACCCCTTTAGGGTCATCATCTGGCACATCATACATTCATAAGCTTTACGAAGAGCTCTCTTCGCTGCGACAATATTCCGGCACGAGTGTAATACTCGAAAGCGGGTCCAGTGGATTTCCTGCATCTTTTCGGCGCTATCCACCTTTCGTAGAAGCCCCCGCATTTCGCGCAGGCACCCCAAAGCCCTTGTTGTGTCGCCGCGAGCAAGGAGGGTTCTCGCCATCGCAGCTATCGCCCGCAATTCAAGCTCTGATTCTCCACAGGACTTCAATCTTGCGCGAACGATCGATAGGTGCTTGATTGCATGGGCAAACCGGCCGCGTTCAAGGGAGATGCAACCGAGCGTAAAGCGAGCGCTCAAATCAATCGACGTACCGCGCATACCTCCTGCGGCGGAGAGCGCCCGACTAAGCTTCGCCCAGTTATACGCGGCGTCCAGATTACCCTCCTCAAGCAGAACAGCAGCCATCGAATCTGCATATGTCGTGGCATCCTCACTACCTCGATCTTGCGCAACCAATCTCATGGCCCGCTCCGTATACCTTTGAGCACGTTTGAACTCACCCACGAGACGGAGAACTCCATATGCTGCGTTGTTCAGGATCAGGATCTCAGCCCTCACATCTCCCGCGCGCCTAACCATTCGTAAAGCTTGCTCGCTCTCGTGGACTCCTTCTCGCAGTCTCCCCATGATTGCGTGCGTGAGAGCAAGTTGCGATAGTCCGCGTGCTTCACCAACCTTATCGCCAATTTTCCGCAATCCGTCGAGACCCCCCTGAAGGAGCTGTTCCGAAATCGCTGCTTTGCCCAAGAAGCGGTACAGAATTCCCTTTTGTATCAACACAAAAGCACCCGACCGGTCGTCCTCTAGCTCTTTAAGGAGAACCTCAGCTCTGTCAAGGCACTTTATCGCATCGAGGTTCCTGACTCGATAAGCCGAGGCCGTAGCTAAGTGTGATAGTGCCCTTGCTTCCCCCGCCCGCTCCTTAACTGAACGACACATCGACAACGCTCGATGGAATGCGGCATGTGCGAGATCGTATCTGCGAACGTTCAAATATACAAGTCCCAAGATCTCGCGGGCTTGGCATTCGCCAGCGACATCACCAATTGCTCTAAACGTTTGTATCGCATGCAGCGCCACTCCGAGCGCCTCTCGCCCCCTATTCCCTCTTATAAGCAGGTTGCTCCGTAGAACAGCAGCTTCTCCGTGTAGGTGGTTATCCTTCAATTCGCACGCAGCAGCATCAATTGCATCTACATCTCTTGCCTGTCCGGCACGATCCCCAAGGAGTTCACGCACTTCCTGACGTTTCTTGAGCAACTCAACGCACCGGTGAAGACCGTTCTCACTACTACTTTGGCAACTTTCAGCTATGACCAGTGCCTTACTGTACCACTCATCCGCGTTTGCGTTCGCATGAACAAATCGCGCCTTATCTCCGCAAGCCTCTGCATAGGAGAGAGCTTTCTCCTTATACCCTGCTTCCTCAAAGTGCCAAGCTAAGTCTTCCTTCAGCCAAGGCCTTCTAAGCTCTAGAAGGTTGGCCACCTTCAAATGCAGGGCACGCAGGCGGACTTTGTTCGTTGAGGAAATTCCCACAAGACGTACACTTTCGTGAAGAAACCGAAACCCATCTGCTTTCTCTGCTAGCAGATGCGTTCGCACCAAGCGACCTGTGCACATTACAAGATCGTTTTCAGAGAGACCAACAAGCTCCTGAAGGTCGTCTAATCGTATTTCTAATCCAAGTACTGCCGAGGCGGAGAGTACGTTGCGATCCACTTCATCGAGCATCTCTATTCTTCGTCGAATCAGATCATGGATGCGTAAAGGTATGCTCAATAGCATTTTGCTATCAGTCTGTACCAGAATCCAGTGGCCATTGCGATCCCGAGCGAGGAGCCTGCGGGATTTAAGGAACTTCAACAGCTCAAGTATAAATAGCGGAACGCCGCTAGTTCCTCTCCATATGTACCTGACGAGATCATCCGCAACGTGCTTGGAACGAAGCAACCCCTGGATCAGTTCAGCGACCTCAGCCTCACAGAGTGGCCCAAGGCGGACAGGGGCTGCACCCAAAGCGACCAACCGAGATAACAACTCCTCACTCCCAGGTTCCTCTTCCCGCACCGTTCCAAGAACGAGGAGACGAAGTCGCCTCAGTCTGGGCAACAATGCGGCGAGAAGGCCGATGCTCGCTTTGTCTATCTGATGCAGATCCTCGAGAATAAGCAACGTGGGTTTTGTTTCATATTTTCCTGCAACTTGTTCCAATAACGTTTCATTCACGATTGCGCTATTTAGAGCGATTGAAGTGGAGAACTCACCTGAAGAAACCGGAGTCACGCCATGAGGCGTCAACGTACTCAGGAGGACCTTGAGTGCTGACGGGGCATCTGCCAGATCGCACTCGGCAGCAGTAATGCGCGGCCATAGGGCCTGCACGAAAACCTGATAAGGGGAGGAATCCTGCAGGCTTGGACAAGACCCCCGGAGGACCTCGAAGCCTCTGAGTCCGGCCTCAAGAGCCAATTCTTCGAGCAATGTGCTCTTACCGATCCCTGCTTCACCTGACACTATGGCTGCACAGCCGGCCCCGGCGGCGACTTGGTTAATGAAACTCGTGAGCGTGCTCAGTACTTCTTGCCTGCCGACGATAGGAGTTCGATCCAGATCGTTCAGCTCTTCATTGCGCAGTCTCAGCGCGCTTGCAGGAATGGGGCGCTGGCCCTGAGATTGGACATACTGCCAGAGTTCAATGCTAGCTTGGGATGGCTCTATTCCTAACTCGGTCCTGAGCGCAGCCCTAAGCCTGCCAAACTGCGAAAGGGCGGCGTCTCTATCGCCAGAGAGATGGTATGAAAGAATCATCTCCCTGTGAGCGTCTTCATCAGACGGATCAATTTCCAGAAGTTTCCCCGCATGAGATATGGCCGCACGAAAGTTGCCGAGTGCCCTACAATTTTTGGCTAGTCTTCTGAGCAGGCGGGCATGGAGACTTCTGAAGTATTCTCTTTGTTCCTCACACCAGTCGTAGGCGCGACCCTCGAGCAGATCCCCGCGGTACAAGTGCATGGCCTCTTGCATAAGAAGATCTTGGTCGGGAGGAGGCAAATGATCGATCGACGTAACCAGGGTTTCAAATTGGACCGCGTCGACTTGCAATTTGCAGTCGAGAGAAATCGTTGCGGCATTCGCTTCCAGCCGTGTATCTGGAACATCGCGCAGAACCTGGCGCAATCGCCACAGAGTCATTCTTAGCTGTCTTTTTCCCACCCCTCCATCGGCATCGGGCCACAGAGCGGTGGCAACCATCTCCCTTGAGACCCTTTTCCTTCCGAGCAGCAAATAAGCGAATAGCTCGATAGCTTTTTGCGTCGGGAAGTGTGCTGTCTCGTTTTCGATATCAAGAGAAAAGCTCCCAAGGAGCCTGATAGAGCGGGCTTTCATTGACTCTCACCTCACCTGGAAAGAACCTGCCATCAAGAATCCGGACAAACGTGCTGATACACGACTCGCACCAATTCCGGTAAGTAGGGAGGAAGTCAGTAAAGTAAGGACGCTGATCGACTATGGCACTAGTTGGATAACTCCCTCAAGCGCCTCGACAACCCGGGGATCAAACTGAGTCCCTGCGTGCTTCTTCAAGATTTCCAAGGCCTCGGCCTTGCTCCTCGCCTTTCGGTAGGGACGATCTGTTGTCATAGCGTTGAGTGCATCGGCGACGAGCACAGCGCGCGATCCGATAGGGATCTGCTCTCCACGAAGGCCGTCAGGGTACCCACTACCGTCAAAGTGTTCATGATGGTGCCGCACGATATCGGAGGCGTCAGAGAGCAACTCAACCGGCCGCATAATTTCTGCACCTATGACCGGATGGCGTCGCATTAGCGCCATCTCTTCAGTATCCAAACGAGATGGCTTGCGTATGATCTTGCCGCTCACGCCAATTTTGCCGATATCGTGCAGCATGCCCGCGAGCTTGATCTTCCTCACCTCAGGTTCCGGGAGTCGCAACGCCCTCGCGATCCTCACAGCAATCTCCGAAGCATCCCGCGCATGCCTACCAGTGTACGCATCTTTAAGATCGATTGCGTGCGCAACCATAGCCAAGCTGGCAAAGAGAACACTCCGCTGGTCGCTGAGTAGCTTATACGGTTGATATGCTTCCACCACAGCGATTGTCGCCAGAGCGAGAATGAAGTAGCCTGACATCCCGTATGCACTTGCGAGATAGCTCATCCCGACGGCAAGAAGAGCAAGAAGAGCAAGGTTTGCAACGATCGCTTTACCGGCCGCACTAGAATATGTTAGGAATCCCACTCCTTGCGAGACTCTTGCACTGACCGCCGCGAGAAGGTATCGCATAGTGATGTAGCCTACCGTGGCGAGGACAAATCCTGCTACCCAACCACGATTGCCGGGCGCGCGAAAGTCAAAGCCGACCTCGGAAACTAGAAGAAGCCCAGCAAGGACCGCAATGGTCTCTCCACCAGCTTCTTCAAGTGAACGGATCCAGTCCGGCTGTCCTGAAACAAGTCCGCCCACTAGCGGTGAGACTCCAGCAACAAACAACGGTACGGAAGCATCAGTCAGCAACAGACCCGTGAATATCATCATAGGGGCCAATGTCACATATCCCATCGGCTCCAGGTTGATTCGCAACCAAGCTGCCGGAATGGTCAATCCTATGATCAGCAGACCAAGAAGCGACATTCCACGCCACAGTACTAGAGCCGCCGCGCCTAGAATCGCAATTACACCTGTAGCCCGCAGTACTGTCAGGAAAATCCGGCCAAGGAGGTTCATTAGCTCCTCGATTCAGACTCAGCGGCGAGCCGAGGGGGGTGGCGAATCTGAACTCAGCCGCAACAGTGCGGGATCATCCCTCGCCGCTTCGATAAGAGCGTCGACGACGCGCGGATCAAACAGCTTACCCGCTCCGTCGCGAATTTGTTTGATTACGGCGTTATCGAGATTGCCTTCCGAACTTGACAAGCCTGCGCGGATCATTGACTCGACGGCTTCAGCAAGCGCCACGATCCGAGCACCAACTGGGATTTGACTTCCTCTCAGGCCCATGTATCCTGTCCCGTCAAAGTTTTCGTGATGGTACAATACAATCTCCACGACATCGCGCCGGGGAATCTCGCCTGCCACTTCAGCACCAATTCTGACATGCTCAAGGAGTCTCGCCGCAACATCTCTGTCGTCTGATTCCACTAGCTCCTCTAGACCGATCATTCCCACATCATGCACGAGCGCTCCAATTTCAACACCATCTACAACAGAATCTGCAAGACCCAACTGTCTTGCGGTCGCCACAGCCATGTTCGCAACACGCCTTGAATGACCTTTCCCCTGGGGGAAGTTCGCGTCGATAGCCACAACGAGAGACTCTATAGCCTGACCAAATATCCGCCGGTGCTGAACGTATAGCTCGGTCGCCCATCTCTGCGCAGGGAACGAAGCTATAAAGAGCAACAACGTTAGCGGGTGCACAGACACGAAAAACATCGCGAGAAGCGCTGCTGTCGGGACGGAGAGGAAATTCGACCAGAGGGAATCCTTGACACCGACGACCCACGACCCCCAGAAAGGGGTTTTGCGAAACCAGCTATGGAACCCTGAGACAAACAAATTGTTGCTCACTTGCATCACGAATGAAGCAAGCGTAAGTGGGACAAGAAGGCTTAAGACGCCTGGATCTTTCAAGGATCCAGCTGACAGATGAAACATGACAGCGGCGAGACCCACGCTTAGACCCCATTGAGCACCAGTGAAGATCATCCTCCAGGGAACCCAACCCCTCGAAATCACCGCGCCTAGACTCGATCCGACACTTGACACCAAAAGTGCCGTTTGTGGATTGTGAACACAAAGGAGCACATAGAAAAGCATTGGGGTCGAGGTAAAGTAACCTCCACGGGGATTGGGAATCGGGTACATAGCGGCCATAGTGATGAGCGCGGTGAACATCAGCATCTCGGGCCAGCGGTCCCAAGATATGGCGGCCGGACTTATCCAGAGGGCCCCTGAGGCGACCGCGATCACCGCCAGGATGTAGAACTGAAAACCTAGGGGCAACCTCTCCATCCCAACTTGGGGGAAAAGAAAAAACCGGGCCGAATGTCTATGGATCTCTGCCTTCAGCAAGTATCTTGATACGGCGATTCGCGTTCACGCTTCACCTGTCGAGATTGGTTAAGCACGAAGCGCTCGCGAAGCTCTATGAAGTTGCCGAGCATCAAGGAGACTAGTCGTCTCTTCGGAGATGCTCGATATCGCAGCGTCGGAGTCGCTGCTCGTCTAGCCGTCGGTCCGGTTGTATCAAGCTTTCTTCGTGGGAACGGTTTTTCCTGCGCTCCGGACGTCCGCAAAACAAAGTCACCTTCTCGTCATTGGAATCATCGTCGCTTGCGTATGGCGGCACCTCCAAAGGCAAACATCAGAACCGAGATCAACACCCCAAGCGCCCGAACAGGAGAGAAGTTGTAAATTCCCAGCCAGCCGACGAGCACGACTCCTAAGGCAGTCAAGCTCAGCCACGTCTGTTGTGTTGCCTCAAACTCCGGGCTGGCCTTCCCTCCTAACCGTCGGGCAATAGCGAACATCCGTTCTTTTAGGTCGCTGGGCCCGGCATCAAAATTCCTCGTTGCAGGGTTATTTATTACAACCAATGCTGTCCCAACTGCACCCACGACGGCCAGTAACACTATCGAGAATCGGACGCCGAAATTGTCTGCGATGGATCCAAAAGCAAGTGGCGCAACAACCCTGAGAAATCCTGTGGCAACCTGTCGGGTGGAAATAACCCTCCCGAACAATTCTGAGGGAGTGCGCTCCATCAGTACGGTGGTCACCCCCACGTAGTACAACGTATTGGCAAAACCCACCGCAAAACCTGTCAACATGAGGGACTCAAGGGAGTTGCTCAGACCCATGAGACCCGTCGAAAGGAAATTGAGGAAGAAGCCGATCAAGATAGTAAGACTTTTCCGAACACGGGTGCCGAACCAGCCAAGGATGAGCGAGGCGAGCGTGAAACCAACACCCCAGATACTGTTGAAAGTGCCGAATTGCGCGTCTGTGATGCCAACCTCTCCTTTGGCCAGTGGAGTTTGAAGGGAACTCAGTCCGCTAGTCACCAAAGCCGCCGGAAAGATTAGCGTGAACAAGCCCCATTGCAAGCTGTCGCGCCTAATGTAGCGAAAGCCGTCACCCAATCTGGCTGTGAGAGTCTTGACCTGTGCGGCCTCAGGACTCTCACTAGGACCTTTTGCCTTCAGACCGATTTTTAGTGCCAGGGCGCACAAGCCTGAGACCACGTAAGTCACTGCATCAAGGTAAAGCAATGGCGCGTATCCGTACGCAAAAGCTAGGCCGCCCGCAAGGGCAGGGCCAAAGATCTCAGCACCGCTGTCCATGGCGGTGAAGAAGGAGTTCGCCGGCATAAGATCCTCGCGGCTTACGGTTAGAGGTATAACTCCGAGCATCGCAGGACGAAAGAATGCATTGGCGGCAGAGACTAGCATGAGATCCACGTAGACGAGCGCGATGTTCAGATGGATGAGTGAAGGGATGAGAGAGATTAGCAACGCGCGCGCGAAGTCGGACACAACTAGGATCGCTTTCCGATTTAGTCGGTCGACCAGAACCCCTGCCCACAAGCCAACAACGAGAGTCCCTGCGAACATGGATGAAACGGCAAGTGAAACTGCGGAGGCGGAATGAGTTAAGTCATAGACCCATAGGGAAACTGCGATCCAGTGAAATCGGTTTCCCATCTCCGAAACCAGCTGCCCCCACCACAGCAGCGCATAGTTTCGATTGCGCATAAGGCCGAGGAAACCGATCGGCCGCTCGTGTTCGGGTGGATGGACCGCGCCTTGCCCCACGCCCTACCCCCAAATCGCCCTTGTTATTTGCTTTCCCTCAGAGTGGTTCCCTCTACTCGCGGCGACAGACTCGTCTGAATGAGGCGGGACGCGGGGTACTACTGTAAGGAGAGGCGGCGAGGGTCGGCCCAAAACTTACGGCACTGCAGAATCAAAAGAGAACTTCGGGCACCCCGGTGCGGTGCCGAACAATTACAACATCCCCGCTGCGCTGCAAGCTATACAGAGCGGGGCCAACTGCGCCCACGCGGACGGACCCAAATGACAGATCTCCGGGCGGAGCCGGTGTAAAGGGGCGGCTGCACCGGGTGCAGAAAGACCCACGCTCAGGACGAAGTCGGCCCTGGACATGGCTCCAGCGAACCGTGATGTTTGAGATGACGTGGCGGCTACGACAATACGGACACTGCATATGAGGCACCCTGTGCTACGACGCATTCTTCCTGGCGCGGTGGTTCTCCTGGCAGCCTTCATCGTCCAGATCCCTCATGCATTTTCCACGCAGACCCTCGTATATCCAGGCGTCGATGTTCTGCTCTCTGGGCACGGCGAGATGCTGACTGGCATGCGCGTGGGCCTCATTACCCACCGCGCAGGAGCGGGCGTGGGCGGGTGGCCAACGTCTCGACTCCTTTCGCTTGATCCGCGGATTCGCGTCGTCGCTCTGTTCGCCCCCGAACACGGGCTGTCGGGCACGTTGCCCGCGGGCGCCCCCGTCCCCTCGATGGACGGTCCCATCCCTGTGTATAGCCTCTACGCTGAGACGCGTCGACCCACATCGCAGATGCTCTCGGGACTTGATGCGCTGGTTTTTGACCTCCAGGACGTCGGGACCCGTGCCTACACCTATATCTCGACCATGGCTTTGGGCATGCAGGCGGCGGCCGAGAGCGGCAAGTTGTTTGTGGTCCTGGACCGGCCTAACCCGCTGGGGGGTGAGCGAGTAGATGGGCCTGTGCTTGATCCCGCATTCACGTCGTTCATCGGCATCTTCCCTGTCCCTGCGATCCACGGCATGACCGTAGGCGAGCTGGCCATGCTCTTCAATCGCGAGTTTGGGATCGGTGCCCATCTCGTCGTCATCCCGATGGCTGGCTGGCAGGCGTCGATGCAGTGGGAGGATACTGGGCTCGCGTGGTTCCGGCCATCTCCAATGATCCCGTCTCCGATGGCCGCCCAGCTACACGCCGCCACCGGAGTCCTTGAGGGGACTAATTTGTCCGTCGGCGCCGGTGCGAGCATACCGTTTGAGACCGTCACCGCCCCAGGCGTGAATGGGGAGTTGCTGGCGCGGCGTCTCAATGGCACTAATCTCCCGGGCGTGCTCTTCATCCCTCACCTCGCCGGAAGCGGGAGTCGTCGCCAAGGCGGCGTGCGACTGGTCATCACCGATCCACGGCAGTTATTGCCCGCCACCACGGCTGTCTACACGATGGCCGCAGTCCGCGACCTGCATCCCGGGTTACTTCGATTCACGCGGTCGGCGTACAGCGGAAGATACATATTCGACTTGGTCTGGGGTACTGACAGCGTGCGCCGCGCTCTCCAGCGCGGTGATAGAGCGGAGAGTATTGTGGCCTCCTGGCAAGGGGGGCTTCAGCTGTTCTTAGGGGTCCGACAGCGCTACCTGCTATACCCGAGGACGATGACGACCGTTGTCCAGACCCCACCGAGGATGGTGGAAGCGCAGCAGGCTGCGATCCACACCCCGGCACCCGCGAAGGTCCTCCAAAGCCGTCAGCCGACCGGCTGTCGTGCGCGCCCCGCCATTTGTGGCGGTCTAGCAGGCGCCGCCGTGAAGTAGGCGGGGCTC